>CP119311.1:0-306510 GCA_029202545.1 Candidatus Pseudobacter hemicellulosilyticus | reverse complement strand
GCCCGACTGGGGCACTGCTTCCGGTTATGATTATAACGACAGTACTATTGCGGGCTTCAGTCATACTCACCTCAGCGGTACCGGTGTGGCCGAACTCTTTGATGTATTGATGATGCCCTTTACCGGCGAACCAATGTTTGCGGCCGGCGCACCGGATAAACCCGGCAGCGGCTATCGCTCGCGGTTCTCCCATAAACAGGAAAAAGCTTCACCTGGTTATTACCAGGTGCAATTGCTGGACCATGATGTCAATGTAGAGCTGACCGCTACTACCCATGCCGGCTTTCATAAGTATACCTATCCCGCCGATAAGCCTGCGCGTCTGGCTATTGACCTGGACCATTCCCTTAATAAATCCAGCTGGAACACGCGCATCATTGGCGCACATATTCGGATAGTGGATGCCTATACCGTAGAAGGGTATCGACTCATCACCGGCTGGGCCCGCCTGCGCAAGGTCTACTTCCGGGCTGTATTCTCCAAGCCTATCAAAAGCCAGATCTTGGCAGATGGCGGCACTCGTCGTGTCAATGAAAAACTGATCAACGGCGCCAATGTGAAGGCTGTACTGGAATTTGATCCCGCCGATGGTAAGCCACTCCTGGTCAAAGTAGGGATCTCGCCGGTAAGCCCGGAAAATGCAAAGCTGAACCTTCAGACAGAAATCCCCGGCTGGGACTTTGCCGGCATAAAAGCCGCGGCCCGCAACGCCTGGGAGAAAGAGCTCAGCAAGATCAGGATTGACGCCACGCCGGTGCAGCAAGAGATCTTCTATACTGCACTCTACCATAGTTTCCTGCAGCCCAATACGCTTTCCGATGTGAACGGGGAATACAGCGGCGCCGATCTGGCCACGCGCAAACTGGCCAAAGGCACTTCGTTCTATTCCACCTTTTCCCTCTGGGATACCTACCGGGCCATTCACCCGTTGTATACCCTGCTGCAACCGCAGCGGACAACAGATTTTGTGAACAGCCTGCTGGCGCATTATGATGCGTATGGTTACCTGCCCGTATGGCAACTCTGGGGACAGGAGAACTATTGCATGATCGGCAACCATGCTATTCCTGTAGTCGTGGATGCCATACTCAAAGGCATTCCCGGTATTGATGTGGCCCGGGCTTATGAAGCAGTGAAGCAGTCGTCCCTGGTGGCGCATCCCAATGCGCCTTTCGATGTATGGGAGCGCTATGGGTATATGCCGGAAAACATCCAGAGCCAGTCGGTCTCTATCACGTTGGAAATGGCGTATGACGACTGGTGTGTAGCGCAGCTGGCCAAAAAGCTGGGTAAAACACAGGACTACCAGCGCTTCCTCAAACGCGCCGGTTATTATAAGAACCTCTATCATCCGGATACTAAATTCTTCCAGCCCAAAAATGATAAAGGGGAATGGATACTGCCTTTTGATCCCTTTAAATATGGCGCCAATGGGGGCAATCCTTTTACGGAAGGCAATGCCTGGCAGTATTTCTGGTATGTGCCGCATGCTATGGATTCTCTGATAGCGCTAACTGGTGGGGCGGATCTGTTTGCCGCCAAACTGGATAGCTTCTTCACCATTGAGCATGTTGATGACGGCCATACCAACGACAATGCTTCCGGTTTTATTGGCCAGTATGCGCATGGCAATGAGCCCAGTCATCACGTGGCCTACCTGTATAATTATGCGGGCAAGCCGGAGAAAACACAGTTCTATGTGTCGAAGATCATGAACGAGCTATACAACAATACTTCTTCAGGATATGCCGGTAATGAGGATTGTGGGGAGATGTCGGCCTGGTATGTATTCAGCGCGCTGGGCTTTTACCCGGTCAACCCGGCCAATGGCGTGTATGATATCGGTTCGCCGCTGGTGAAGCAGGCGGTGCTGCAACTGCCGGGTGGTAAGACCTTCACCGTTAAGGTCAACAGGAAGAACGGGCAGGACCTGTATATCCAGTCTGTCCGCCTGAACGGGAAAATCTATACATTAAATACCATCACGCATGCCGACCTGCTGAAAGGGGGTGTGCTGGAATTCAGCATGGGGGCGCAACCTGCTGCTAAGCGATAGGATATTCGGTCTTCATGCTTTTTTGCTGATATTTATTACCGCGCCCGCTGGTAATTCCATTTTACCCGGGAGCGGCGCAGCTGTTTCACGGCATGGTAGTGCAGCTGCCGGTGGTACAGTAACCAGCCGCCGATAGCGCCTATCAGGCTACCGATCACAATATCAAGCAAGCGTAATTCAATCAGGTTGCCGGGCTGCAGGCGGGGGTGGTGGCTGCTCAGTTCAGCCAGGAAGATGGTCATGGGCGTCATGAACGCCACAGCTACCCCGTAATTGCGGGTGATCAGCCACTCTATCAGGAACTGCAGCAGCAGCATGCTGATGGCGGTAAACAGCGTGTTCATATGGAGTGAGAGCAGGGCCCAGGCAAGGCCCATACCTACCATAGTGCCAACTATACGATGGAAGCTGCGGAGCCAGATATGCGTTACATCCACGCCCTGGAGGATGGCGATGCAGGAGATGGGGATCCAATAGGGAAAATCCAGTTTGAGCAGGAAGCCGGTCAGCAGGGAGAGGCCGGTGAATACGCCCACAATGGCGGAGGTCACAATATTGGTATAGCTTTTCTGCCGAACAATCACTACGTCGCGGCTCACCGGGTTGCGGCGGGTATTGTAGAGACTATAGCCCAGGGCCAGTGCGCAGGCTACCATGGTGCCGATGGCCAGCAGGCCTACACGGGCGGGCAGCATATTGAGGTCAAAGGGCTGGCAGCTGGCAATGGATATCAGCATGATGAAAAAGAAATTGCCGGGTGGCCGGAGGGCAAAATAGTTCTTGATCCAGTGAACGGCCATGGCGGTGAGCCCGATGGCGACGGCTGAAACAAATGGATTAAAGCTAAAGAGCAGGCCGATGGTATAGGAGATCAGGAACCCGAAGGAGACCGTGATCATGGTGATCATGGTGCCGGCTACGGAAGCAGAGAGCGGGAGGTATAACATGACCAGTCCGCCCATACAGGCCATAATACCGAGGTCCAGTCGCTGGATAAAAATGCCGAATAACAGCGGAATGCCTACGCTGATGGCGCCGAGGGTGGGTACGGCGAGCCCTCTGACTGGTTTTTTGAATTCGTACAATGAGCCAATACCTTTCTGTATACCTGATTTGATCGCCGCCTGTTGCATGCCGCAAAATTAACATAATGGCGCAATTTCCCGTTTGCATAAATCCATTTTCCCGATACCGTAAACTCCTGCCGGGTAGCTTCTTTATTTTCGCTCCTCGTTACTGACAACTAAGAAATAACTGGCAATGTCCTTTTCATATAGTGTACAGCCACAAATTTTGGATTAAGCAAATAAGAATTCAGATCAGGCCCAGGATATCGATCCGGGCTTTTTTTATGTTCAATTGGGTAAATTCTGCTACAAAAGGAGGGGGTCTGCTCATAATTCTATGATTATAAGTCTGGTAATGATCTTGCTTGGGATTTTATCCTATTTTTAGTTATCCCCTTATAAGCCCATGACCAATCCAGCCATTAAGCCGCCTGCTGCTGCTCCTGAATTCCTCTCCAGGGGAGGTGAGTTAGGACAATTGATCATGGATTATGATTGGTCGGCCACGCCACTGGGGCCTGTTCATACCTGGCCGCAGAGTCTCCGGACCTGCATGCGCATCATGCTTACTTCCCGGCAGCCGATGTGGATCGGCTGGGGCCAGGAACTCATCAAACTGTATAATGATCCCTATAAAGCTATTGCGGGCGGAAAACATCCCTGGGCACTGGGTATGCCGGCGTCTGTGGTCTGGAAAGACGTCTGGCGGGACATTGAGCCCATGCTCCGGCAGGTGATGGAAAAGGATGAAGGCACCTATGTGGAATCGCAACTGCTGATCATGGAGCGGAATGGTTATCCGGAGGAAACTTATTATACTTTTTCCTATACGCCGATCCCTGGCGATGAAGGCGGCACGGCCGGCATGCTCTGCGCCAATACGGATGATACCGACCGTATCATCAGCGAGCGGCAGCTCAGGACACTGACCTTACTGGGCAAAGAGCTGCGGGATGTCAGGAACCAGGAGGAACTGGTCCGGGCTACGCTGGCGGGCCTGGCTGATAATGCACACGATTTTACCTATGCCCTTTTTTATACTGTCCAGGGGCAGGATGCCCGGCTCAGTGGTTCAACGGATCTGGGGACGAACCATAAGGTCCCTGCCGTTATAACCTTGCAGCAAGAAGGCCGGCTGTCCACCCTGCTGCGGCAGGCTGCAGCAACGGGGCAATGCCTGTTGATGGACCACGTGAAAGAAATATTTGGGGAGATGCCCCTCGGCGCCTGGCCCATTGCTTCGGACAAGGCGATGCTGCTGCCTATCCTTCAGGCGGCTTCAGATACACCTTATGGATTCCTGGTAGCGGGCTTTAATCCGTACAGGCTGCCGGATGAAAAATACAGCAGCTTTTTTTCACTGGTGGCCGACCAGGTAGCTACCAGCTTTGCTGAAGTGCATGTGCTGGAAGAAGATCGGAAAAGAGCGGCAGCGCTGGCGGAGATAGACAGGGCCAAGACCATCTTCTTTTCTAATATCAGCCATGAGTTCCGCACACCGCTTACCCTGTTGCTGGGACCCATTGAAGAGGCGCTGTCGGACCCGCGCACTATTCCTGAGAACAAAGTGCGACTTGAATTTGCCTGGCGCAATACCCTGCGTATGCAGAAGCTGGTGAATACCCTGCTGGAATTTTCCCGCATTGAAGCCGGTCGGGTGGAAGGACTGTTCACTAAAGTGGATATTGGTGCGCTGACCCGTGATCTGGCCAGTAGTTTCCGCTCGGCCATTGAGAAGGCCGGCATGCAACTGCAGCTGGAGCTGGGACCCGTAACGGCTGAGGTGTATGTGGATACGGATATGTGGGAGAAGATCATCCTTAACCTGGTCTCCAATGCCTTCAAATATACCCGGGAGGGCCTTATTCGCGTCACCATTCAACAACAGGACAATACCATAGTGGTGGCTGTAGAAGATACCGGTATCGGGATCGACGCAGCACAGCTGGACAAAATATTTGAACGTTTTCACCGGATAGAGAATGTGCATGGACGAAGCCAGGAAGGTACCGGTATCGGGCTGGCCATGGTGAAGGAGCTGGTGAACCTGCAATATGGGGTGATGCAGGTGACCAGCGAGCCGGGTAAAGGTTCCATCTTTACCGTGATCCTGCCAACGGGCAGGGATCATTTGCCGGCGGACAAGATAGCGGTGGAGCCGGCCACAGCAGTTGGCTTGCTGACCAATGCCTTTGTGCAGGAAGCGATGACCTGGCTGCCGACGGCAGGACAGACGGAGCCTTCTCCGATAATAGAATACATATCACCCGATAGTATAGACGAAAAGAAGACCGTACTGCTGGCGGATGATAATGCGGATATGCGGGACTATATCTGCCGGCTGCTCTCGGACCAGTTCCGTGTGGTCACGGCCAGGGATGGGGAAGAAGCATTTCAGCTGCTGCTGCAAGTAAAACCTGATCTCCTGCTGACGGACGTCATGATGCCGGGGCTGGATGGTTTTGGCCTGCTGAAAAAAGTACGGGCCCATACTGACCTGCGCAACCTGCCGGTGATCTTTTTATCGGCCAGGGCAGGGGAGGAAGCCAAAGTAGAAGGGCTGGATGCCGGTGCGGACGATTATATGATCAAACCTTTTTCGGCCCGGGAGTTGCTGGTGCGGGTAGGCAATATGATCCGCATCAACCAGGTGCGGCGGGAAATGGAGCAGCAACTTTACCTGCTGTTCCTGCAGGCGCCGGCCATCATCAATGTATTCAAAGGACCGGAGTTCCGGTACGAATTATATCATCCAAAAAATAAAGAGCTGTTCGGCGACCGGGACTTTACCGGTCTCACCCTGCTGGATGCTTTACCGGAATTGTCGGGCCAGGGGATCGAGGAGCAATTGAGCCGGGTATACTGGCAGGGAGAAACCATCCGCCAGTTTGAGAGACAACTGCAGTTGCCTGATGAGCAGGGCCAGCTGGTGGACCGGTACTTCAACCTGATCTTCCAGCCCTGGTACGATCTGCGGGGAAAGATCCAGGGGGTACTCAATTTTGCTATAGAGGTAACCGAAACGGTCCAGAGCCGGAAAAAAATTGAGGAGAATGAAAAGAACCTGGAAGCGCAGGTGCAGCAGCGCACAATAGAGCTGCAACGCTCCAATGAGGACCTGCAGCAGTTTGCGCATGTGGCCAGTCACGACCTGAAAGAGCCGGTGCGTAAGGTCAGGACCTTTATCAGCCGTTTGCAGGATGAATACGCCCACCTCCTACCGGAGCGGGGGCAGCTATATATGGAAAAAGTAGAAGCGGCAGCGGGCAGGATGGTAGCTATGATTGAGGGGGTGCTGCAATACGCCCTGTTGAATGAGCCCGAACATGCTTTTGAAACGGTGAATTTAAATGAAGTGCTGGATAGTATTGAGGCCGACCTGGAGGTCCTGATCCAGCAGCGGGGGGCACGGATTATCCGGGAGCCTTTACCTGCCGTACAGGGGGTGCCGATCCTGCTGTATCAACTTTTTTATAACCTGGTCAACAATAGCCTGAAATTTGCGCAACCCGGCGTTCCGCCCGGGATACAGATCCGTGCGGGTATAGTGGAACAGGCTGGTGGGAACCAGTGGAAGATCGATATCCAGGATAATGGCATAGGGTTTGATCAGCACTATGCAGATAAGATATTCGATAGCTTTACAAGGCTGCATTCCAGGGACAAGTACGAGGGTACCGGTCTCGGGTTAGCGCTTTGTAAAAAGATAGTACAACGTCACCATGGTAGCATCTCCGCCGTTGCTCAAAAGAACAACGGAGCTCTTTTCTCTATTCTTCTTCCCTTTCAACAGCCAGAACAAAAGTTTTAAAGCCTGTGATCTATGACAAGAAGTTTTTTGCTGACAGACGATGATAGCGACGACCGGGAGTTGTTTGCCGAAGCCCTGATGGCCATTGACCCGTCTATTGTATGCCATTTTGCAGAAGATGGCGAATCTGCCCTGCTCCTGCTGGAAAGCAAGCGCATTGCCCAACCAGATATGATCTTCCTGGACATCAATATGCCGGGAATGAATGGTTGGCAGTTATTAAAAAAACTGAAAGCAAGCGAGTCCCTGAAAAACCTGCCGGTAGTGATGTATTCTACTTCCTCCAGTACACAGGATAAAGAAACTGCGCGGGACCTGGGAGCGCTCTGCCTTATTACCAAGCCTTACAATTTCAAACTGGTGCGGAACGTACTGGAAATAGTGGTAGATAGCCTGGAAAGGAATGCCCTGGCTGAGCTTTGTGTGGATATTCACCAGGTACTGAAAGTATAAAAGCAAAAGCTCCGGACAATTGCCCGGAGCCCTTTGCATTCTATAGCTCCTATTACCACTGTATTGTATAGCTGGCGCCGTTCTTCAGTACCAGGGTGCCGGTGCGGTTGCCCTGGAAAGTGAAACTGCCTTCATAGCTGGCGTTGCCAGATCCTGCCTTGCCCACAACAGATCCGTTGAATACTACGGATACCGTTCCTGAAACAATCTTTTTGGTGATCTTGTCCACGGTGATATTGCTGGACGTGATGGTCAGCTTGCTCTCAATGGAGCGTTGCAGCCGGACTTTCGATTGCTGTGTCCCGTTACGAACATAGCTGGCATTGAAAACATACTGCGCTGTCAGCGGGGAGAGGCCGGTGATCACAAAACCGGCGCTGGTATTGTCGGCCGAAGACATGCGTGGCCCGGTATAACTGTTCTCCCCGGTATAGTTGAATGAAAAGGATTGGGGCAGGCCGCCATCACAGACCAGCTGCCTGTTCATGCTTCCTTCATAGGAGTAGGTGATATTGCCACGCACTACGTTGAGGGCGCCGAAAGCGGTATCACTGCTGCTATAGCCACAGGTGGCAGGTGTTGCGGCTGCTACTGCTGCAGTGCTTTCCACCTGGGTGGAGAGGCCGCCGCTTTCGCCGGAAACGCCCTGTGCCATTACTTCTACCGCTTCTTCTTCCGTAACACTATTATCGCTGGATTCGTTTTCTTTTTCGCAGGCCGTTAACGTCATCAGCATTGTTGCCGCTATTACCAGACTGTATTGGCGAAGCCTGCCGGTGGTCATGATTGTCATAATTCTGATTTTTGTAGTTTTAGAAAAGTGTTGATGTTCTGTTAAACCGGTTACAGAAGTATAGAGCGACAAAAAGAAAATCGGTTTAATGACGTCGTAAATATTTTTATCCTTAAATCGTATTGTATGAACCCTGTTTCCTTCTTTTTGCTTCGTATTGGTATCGGAATCAGTATGTTCGGTCACGGACTGGTACGCCTGCCCAAATTGCGGGGCTTCAGTGCCTGGATGGTGGGCAGTTTTGAAAAATCCATGCTGCCTCCGGCATTGGTAGTACCCTTCAGCTATATGCTGCCGCTGGCAGAATTTATTGTGGGCCTGTTTGTGTTGCTGGGATTGTTTACCCGGCAGGCTGCCATTGCAGGTGGCGCACTGATGCTGTTGCTGCTGTTTGGTACTACCATGGTAGAGAACTGGGAGGCACTGCCTTCACAGCTGATCCATCTTGCTTTTTTTGCGGTACTGATCCAGTTCCTGCCTGCCAATAAATGGGCGCTGGACAATGCACTCCGCAGAAGATAAGCTGCGGCCCCTATTTCCCTGTTTGATGAAAAACATGAATTGGCCTAATATTGTAGGGATAAAGGCTTAATGCCCATGCAGGGACCGGACCGTACAACATATGATATCAATGCACTGGTGAGTGGCGTTGCTGCCGGTGATGCGGCAGCCTTTACGGTGTTGTACCAGGAATATTATCCCCGGATCTATGGACTGGCGCGGCACCTCACCGGTTCTGAAGCATCTGCGGAAGAGATTGTGCAGGATGTATTTTTGAAAGTATGGCTCAGGCAGCAAGCCCTGAAGGAAGTACAGCATTTTGAAGCCTATCTCTTTGTTATAGCCCGCAACCATATCTACACGTACCTGAGATCAATGGCCCGCCGGGCCACCGGAAGCGCCGATCCGCTGGACCAGCAGCCGGTGAGTGGTTATTCTCCCGCTGATAGCCTGGAACTGAAAGAAATGAATTTGCTGCTGGCGGCAGCTATTGGTCGTTTGCCGGCGCAGCAGCAGGAAGTATACCGGCTGAGTAAAGAACAGGGCCTGTCGCGCGAGGAAATTGCGGAGCGGATGCACCTATCCCCTGAAACAGTGAAGGTCCACCTGGCCCGTGCTATGCGCGCTATCCGGACCTATCTGGCAGCCCGCCTGCTGCTGGTCCTGGCCACCTGCCTGGGGGGCGCCTGGCAGGAGCGATAAAAAAATTTCAGCACTTGTAACCCATCCTTCTTTTTCCATAGTCTTTACAGGAAGCACATGATGACAAGCGAACGTTTACACTATTTACTGGAGCGCTATTTTCAGCAGTCGTGTACTGAGGAGGAAAGGCAGGAACTGATGCAGGCCCTGCCGGAAGCAGTGCATGAAGTGCAGCTGAAAGACTGGATTGACACCGGTTTTCACCGGCCATTGCCTGCCTATGCCATGGACCGGCAGGCGGCTGATGAGATATTGGGATCCATCCTCCAGGTAACACCTCAAAGGGAAACTCCCGTGGTGGACATGCCTGCCGGGAGCAGGCGCCGGCCTTTTTTCCGGTGGGTGGCCGCGGCTGTGCTGGTTATCCTGTCAGCCGGCCTCGCCTGGTGGTTGCTGCGGTCCCCGGGGCAGGAAATTACCCGGCAAACAATAACGCCGGCGCGTATAGAGCCAGGTAAAACGGGCGCTATCCTGACACTGGCTGATGGCCGGCAGCTGGTGCTGGATTCCCTGGGTAACGGGTTACTGGCCAATGAAGGCGGATCGGCCATCACGCTGGCAAACGGGCAGCTGTACTATGATGCCCGCAGCAGTACGGAAGCGGCTGTCTATAATACCATGACCACACCGCGTGGCCGACAGTTCCAGCTTCGGTTGCCGGATGGGACGGCGGTCTGGCTCAATGCAGCCAGTTCCATCCGTTTTCCCAGCGTATTTGCCGGGAAAGAGCGAAAGGTGCGGATCAGTGGCGAAGTGTATTTTGAAGTGCAGGAAGAAAAGGGCCGGCCCTTTATTGTAGAAACAGACCGGGAGTCGGTGGTAGTAACAAAGCATGCAAATTATAACATTAATGTATATGCGGATATGAGTGTCAGTAATACCACGTTGCTGGAAGGTGGGTTGCTGGTGAGTCTGGCCGAAGGAGAAGCCGGCAGCGTTGCGCCATCGGCGGGACTGCCCTTGAAGCCCGGTCAGCAGGCCAGGTTATCAGGAGATGCGGGTAAGCGGTCTTTGCAGCTGGTCAGTCAGCCGGACCTGGAAAAAGTGATGGCCTGGAAGAATGGTTTCTTCAATTTTGAAGGAGCCGGTCTGGAAGAAGTGATGCAGCAGCTGGCAAGGTGGTATGATATAGATGTACTGTATCCGCAAGGCATCCCGGAGATGACCTTTGGCGGGGAAATGAGCAGGAGCCTGCCTTTGGCGGATGTCCTGGAATTGCTGCAACGGGCCCGGGTAAAGTTCCGGGTGGAAGACGGAAAGCGGGTAGTGGTGCTGCCTTAATGATCAACGTAAATCTTATCTCTCTATAGCGGATCAGTAAAAAAGAAACCGTTACGGTTTAGGCCCGTAACGGCGGTAGTTCAATTGGTCCAAAATCGGGTTCCTCAACCAAATTTTTTAACAACCAAACCAATCCCGCCGCTGCGGAAGCAACGGCGGAACACTGCAATTTATGCAAAAAACTCCTTATGGGATCAGGGATCGTCATGGTCTGTGGCCGGCAGTAAAAGGGCTGCGCATGATGGATGCCTGTCGCAGTAACCATCAACTGTACCTTGTGATGAAACTGACTGCTGTATTTTTATTCATTGCCCTGATGCAGGTGCACGCCAGCGGGCGGGCGCAATCCATCACTTTATCGGCCAGAGAACTGCCCTTGAAGCAGGTCTTTGCCGCCATCAAGCAACAAACAGGGTTTGTGGTCTTCTACAATCATGAGGACCTGGAAGGCGCCAGCCCGGTAACTATGGAGGCAAACCATATGCCTTTGCGGGATTTCCTGGACAAGGTACTGGTGGACCGGCCCCTGCTGTATGCCATCCGGGACCGGACCATTGTGCTGTCCCGCAAACTGCAGCTGGGTCTTTACGCTGCCGCAAAACCGCCGCTTACTGTTACCGGAAGGGTAACGGACGAGGAGGGCCGGCCAGTAGCCGGCGCCACCATCCAGGTAAAAGGACAGGACCGTGCTATTTCCGCCGATGCGGAAGGCCGGTTCACCATATCGTTTACCGGGGAAAATGCTTTGCTGATGGTGTCTGCTGTAGGCTTTACACCGGTAACAGTGAAAGCCGGCGCTTCCGGCGGGGAGCTATCCATCCGTTTGCAGCGTGCTGTGTCCCCGCTTGATGAAACCGTGGTGATAGCCTATGGCACTACCAGCAAGCGCTTCAATACGGGTTCGGTAGGGAAAGTGACCAGTGCGGAAATTCAAAGACAGCCGGTCAGTAATCCCCTGGCAGCCCTCCAGGGCCGTGTATCCGGTCTGAATATCACCAGCACCAATGGTGCGCCTGGTTCAGCCGTCAGGGTGCAGATCAGGGGAACTAATTCACTGACCAATGGTTCCGAGCCGCTGTATATAATTGACGGGGTCCAGTTTGCACCGGGTAATGAATCCGTGAACCGCCTGGCCTCGGTGGCTACCGCAGGCGCTCCCAGCCGTTTTACAACGGTCAGCGCCACTGCTGTTTCCTCCGGCACCTCCAGTACTACTTCCGGCCTCAGCCCTTTTAACGTGATCAATCCTGCTGATATAGAAAGTATAGAAGTACTGAAAGATGCGGATGCTACCGCTATCTATGGATCAAGAGGGGCCAATGGGGTGGTGCTGATCACTACCAAAAAAGGCCGTAAAGGAAAACTGTCCGTGGATGCTAATTTTTATACCGGCGCCAGCCGGGTGACCAGGTTCTGGGATATGATGAACACGCAGCAATACCTGGAAATGCGGAAGGAAGCTTTCCGGAATGATGGTGTTACGCCTACGGTGCAGAATGCGCCCGACCTGATGTTATGGGATAGCACCAGTTATACCGACTGGCAGCGGTTGCTGATTGGCGGAACGGCAAAACTGACGGACGCCAACGCTTCTATTTCCGGTGGATCGGATAATGTCCAGGCCATGTTTGGTGTTGGGTACCGGGAAGAAGGCAACGTGTTTCCCGGCGGCCTGAAAAATACAAGGGCTACCCTGAACGGCAATATCCGGCTAAGTTCTACCGATAAAAAATTCACTGCGGCCTTACAGCTCAATTATGCCAACAACAGGAACAATTCGTTGACAGGTTTCTCCTCCGGCGTCAACCTGCCGCCCAACGCGCCCCAGCCCTTTGATTCCACCGGCAAGCTCAACTGGGGGCCGGTAAACGGCAGCTTTGCAAACCCTTTTGCTGAATTTCTGCGGGCTTCTGATATGGAGCTGGATAACCTGATGGCCAGTCTGCAGCTGCGGTACAGGATACTGCCTTCACTCACCTTTAATGCCACCCTGGGGCATAACCTGCTGAAAACAGAAGAGGTGCGTATCATACCTTCTGCTTCTTATAACCCAAATTTCCCCATTGCCGGTTATTCCATGTTTGCCAATAGCGCCATCAGGGGCTGGCGGGCTGAGCCTACGCTGGAATTTAACCAGCCACTGGGTGAGGGACAGTTGTCCGTACTGGCCGGGGTAAGCTGGCAGGCGGATAAAAGTGAGGGAAGCACCATCTACGCCAACGGTTATGCCAGCGATGCCTTCCTCTATTCACTCCGGTCGGCAAGCAGTTATACAACTACGGCCTCTTTCAGTGAATACAAGTATGCCGCCGTTTTTGGCCGGATCAACTACCGCTGGCGGGATCAGTATATCCTGAATCTTTCCGCCAGGAGAGATGGGTCCAGTCGCTTCGGCAACGGCAGCCGTTACAATAATTTCGGTTCTGCAGGCGCCGCCTGGATCTTTTCTGAAGCTGGTTTTATGGAAGGGACCCGGAACTGGCTCAGCTTTGGTAAGCTGAGGGGAAGTTATGGGGTGACGGGCAGTGACCAGATCGGTAATTATATGTACCTGGATACCTGGTCGCCCGTTGAACTGCCTTACGATAACCAGTTCAGTTTGCAGCCCACCGGACTGTTCAATAGTAATTATAACTGGGAGCGCAACAGGAAACTTGAATTTGCGCTGGAGCTGGGCTTCTGGAATAACCGGGTGCTGCCCTCCATTGCTTATTACCGTAACCGGAGCAGTAACCAGCTGGTGCAATACAGGCTGCCTGCGCAAACGGGCTTTGGCGGTGTTATCCGCAATTTCCCCGCCCTGATCCAGAACAGTGGCTGGGAGTTTGAGCTGAGCGCGGAACTGCTCACCAACCGGGCATTTACCTGGAATGTTGCACTCAATGTATCCGTACCGGAAAACAAACTGCTGGAATTTCCTGGGATAGAGAAGTCCAGCTATGCCAACATTTTTGTGGTGGGTGAATCTGTCAACCTGGTCAAAGGCTATCGCTCCAAAGGCGTGAATCCTGAAACCGGTGTATATATCCTGGACGACAGGGACGGCAATGGTTCCCTCAATGCACAGGACCATTATGTGCTGGGCAGCCTGGCCCCCAAATATTTTGGCGGTATCAGCAACTCCTTTGGCTATAAAGGTTTCCGGATGGATGTTTTTGTTGAATTCAAGAACCGCTTCGGTTATACGCCGCATTATTCCAGCAACTATGCGGGTACTATGTCCAATCTCCCCGTATCATTGCTGGACCGCTGGCAGAAGCCGGGAGATGTGACCAGGTTCCAGCGCTTCACCAGGGGCAGCAGCCCTGCCTATAGCCTCGCTACAAGGGTGCTATCCTCTGATATTGCCTATGGCGATCTCACCTATGCCCGGCTCAAGAACCTGGAGATTTCCTATAGCCTGCCGGAAGCCTGGATGAAAAAGGTAGCCATGCAGCGCTGCCGGATCTATGTACAGGGACAGAACCTGCTCACCTTTAGCAAGGAAAAGGATTTTGATCCGGAAATGCCCAATAACAATATTGGTATACCCCCGCTGAGAACCTTTGCAGCAGGCATTCAATTCAGTTTCTAACCCCAATGCTAACTTTTATGAACACACGTATATTGATAAATAGGTTTTCGGGCTGGCTCTTAGCAGGCATACTGGCTATGCTGCTGCCCGGTTGTGAGAAACTGCTGGATGTGGATATGCCGCCGGATAACCTGGACCGGCAGCAGGTGTTTGCCAATGATGCTACGGCCACGGCCGCAGTCCTGGGCATTTACTCGTCCAGCGCCAGCCGGCTATCGGCCACTGGTAATTTTGACCTGGCCACCGGCGGTATGACCATCTATCCGGGCCTTTCGGCAGATGAACTGCAATATAGCGGTACCATTGCAGCCATGACAGAGTTTGAAGCAAATGGATTACAGGCTGAAAATACCCATCTTGGCACCTCGCTCTGGAACCGCGGGTATTCAAATATCTATGCGGTGAACAGCTGTATTGAAAGCCTTATGGGCAGCCAGTCCCTGACGCCTTCAGTAAAAGACCAGCTGCTGGGTGAATGCCATTTCCTGCGTGCTTACTTTTATTTCTACCTGGTCAACCTCTACGGGAATGTACCCCTGATAGCAACAACTGATTATGCTGTCAATGAATCCAAACCGCGCACCCCCGCCACGGAGATCTATGCTTTTATGCAGCAGGAACTGGAAACTGCCAGGGACCTGCTGACACCGGATTATCCGCAGGGACGGCGAACAAGGATCAACCGGTATGCAGCCCTAAGCCTCCTGGCCCGTGTATATCTCTACCGGCAGAACTGGGAGAAAGCGGCGGAAGCAGCAGCGGCGGTCATTGCATCGGGGCAGTACCGGCTGGAGCCTGATCATAACAATGTATTTCTTGCGCAGAGCCGGGAATCCCTGTGGGAACTGGCCAATACCAGCACTGCTTCTATTGTTACGGCAGAAGGATATACTTTTCTGGCGGCCGCTACCCCCAGCTATTATTTAAGGGGAACCCTGCAGACTGCCTTTGAGCCCGATGACCTGCGCGGACAGAAATGGATCCTGAAAACGACAGTCGGCGGCGTGGACTATGCCATTCCTTACAAGTACAAACAGACTACCGTAGCCAATGCTGCCGCCAAAACAGAGAATTATGTAATGATTCGCTATGCCGAGCAGTTCCTCATACAGGCTGAAGCCAGCGCACAGCTGAACCTGCCTGTCGCGGCCCTGGCCTCACTGGATAGCCTGCGGGCAAGAAGCGGGCTGCCCTTGCTCAGTACTAACGGACAGCAACCAGATAAGCCGGAATTATTGCAGCTGGTAGAGCAGGAGCGGAGACTGGAATTGTTCTGCGAATGGGGTCATCGTTGGCTGGACCTGAAGCGGACCGCCGGTTTCCAGAACCCTGCCATCACGCGGGCCGACGAACTCCTGCCCACCGTTAAAACCGGCTGGATACCATCTGACAAATTATATCCCATCCCCCAGTCACAGATCAACAGCAATCCTTTCCTGGTCCAGAACGACGATTACTGATCCTAAGTACTCAAAGCATGAAATCAATCAATATTCTCTTCCTGTTGCTGATGGCGGCCTGTTGCAGCATGGCGCAGACCGGCCGTTTACAGGCGCTCAGCATTGGCCAGCCTGTACCTGAACTGCCTTTCAGGGGTATGATCAATTACAGTAAGGCCAATCCTTCCATCAGGGATTTCAAAGGCAAACTGGTGATCCTCGATTTCTGGGCCAGCACCTGCGCCACCTGCATAGCGTCCTTTCCAAAGATGGAAGCATTGCAGCGGGAGTTTCCTGATGAACTCCAGGTGATCCTTGTCAATGCTACAGAAAGCAATGCCGTGATCAGGAAAAAGTTTGAAAGATCCAGGTTGTATAAGCCGGGCATCGGGCTGTCCGGGCTGCCTTCCGTGAACGGCGACAGTAACTGGCGAACCCTTTTTCCTTACCATACCGTACCGCATCATGTATGGATCGGGGCCGATGGGAAAGTGCTGGCCATCACCAATTATTACAATGCAACGCCGGAACATGTACGTGCTGTTTTGTCCGGAAAGCAGGTATCCATGGCGCTGAAAAAGGACCTGAGCCTGGAAGGCCATTCCTTCTTTTCAGATGGACTTATTGTCCCTTCCCACCCCAGCCAGCACCTGACCATGAGCTCGGCCTTTGGCGCTTACCTGCCGGGCGGTGGCGGCGGTGAAGCCATCACCAGGGATACAGCAAATGGGTTGCTGCGAAAAGGTTTTTATGGGACCACACCCCTTTTCCTGTTGAAACGCATCTATGCTGAAGAAGGCGGACCGGCTGCGCGGGTGCTTGTGCTCAGCAACCGGCAGGACAAGCTGATACCGCCGGCAGACAAGAACCTGCGGGATAACTGGCTGCTTGCCAACGGCTGTTCCTACGAGATACAATTGCCGCTTGCACAGGAGCCGGACCTGGACAAACTGATGAAGGAAGACCTTAATCGTTTCCTGGGCATAAAATACGGTGTGGAAGCAGGCCGGGAAGAACGCACACTGCCGGCCCTGGTGCTGGTGAAAACAGACGGGGGCCCGCGCCCGTCAACAGGTGAGCCGGCTGTCTATCATTCCGATACCAGCGCTGAATGGGAAAATAGTAAGTGGCCAATGATAACGGACTACCTGTCCCGCAAGCTGGAAGATCCCGGCAAGCCCCTGTTGTTCCTGGATGAGACAGGGTTGGATGATGGCCATTTCCGGACAACGATGCAGCTGCCTGCCAGCAGCCTGAAAGACCCTGAACTGCTGCGGGAACACCTGCGCCGCTATAACCTGGACCTGGAGCGTACGGAAAGAACAGTAAGTGTAGTGGTGGTCCGTGATAAAATGGATCCTGGAAAATAATAATAGCCGTCCTGTGAAAACCAAGGCCCGCCAAATTACGGCGGGCCTTCTGTTTATATAAAATGCTGCTGGGTGGCAATGCGGATCAGTGAGGCGGTATTCTTTACATCGAATTTAGCCAGCAGGTTCTTGCGATGGGTATCCACCGTAGTGACGCTGATGAACAGCTTCTGTGCAATCTCGTTATTGGTCATCCCCTCTGCAATCAGCTCCAGCACTTCTTTCTCGCGCCGGGTAAGCAGGGGCTGGTTCGACTGTGCATGCTGGCGCAGGCTCTGGGAGGCTTCTCCGCTGAGATAGGTGCGTCCCTTGATGACTGTTTCCAGGGCTTCCTTTAATTCCTCCTGGGTGGCGTTCTTCAATACATAACCGGAAGCGCCATTGGTCATCATCTTTTCAATAAAGCTCTGCTGGTTGAAAGTGCTGAGGCCAATGATAAAAACGGAAGGATATTTTTCCCTTACCTCCCGGCAGAGATCAATGCCGCTTTTGTCCGGCAGGTTGATATCCATAAGGATAATATCCGGCTGCTGGTTATGCAGGAAGGCCAGGCAGGAAGCGGCGTTGGTGGCATGTCCCATCCACTCGATATTCTTCTCCTGCTGCAAGAGGGAGCGTATGCCTTCTATGACCATATAATGGTCGTCTACTATAAATACCCGGATATCCATTGGGGAGGCTTTAGGTGGCGGCAGTTATTGCCGGTATACAAATAAAGCATATATAATCAATTTGCGGCTCCCTTTTTTACAGGAGTTTTTTGACCGGGCAGGGAGTGCCGGATCACCGGACTATTGGCTGCGCACGGGCTTCGCTCCGGCAGCAGTTTGTCTGTACAGTTCCGGCCCGGCTCTTCCTTCAGCGCCAGGTGTTGTGCTGGCTGTTCTTGCTAAAAATCCTGTTTTTCCGGGATACCTGCCGGTTTGAGAAAGATCAATATTTGCAATGTGGGTCAATTCCAACGGGATCAATAACACTTTACCATTTAAAACAACTATTATGTTACGCAAGAACTTTACCCTCTTTGCCAGCATCCTCTTATTGTCCTTATCCGCCCAGGCCAAGATCTGGCGCGTGAATAATAACGCCGGCGTGACTGCGGATTTTACCAGTTTTTATGATGCGCTGGTCTCCACCCAGGTGGTGAACGGCGATACCGTTCATATAGAGCCCAGCGCTACCGCCTATAATTCTGGCACCGTTACCAAAAGACTGGTAGTGATCGGCGGCGGTTACCTGCTGGACCCTGCGGCCGATGGCAATAGCGGCCTGCAGGTCTTTACAGCAAATTCCTGGATAAACGGCATCACCATCGGCAACGGTGGCAATGGCAGCAAGTTCATGGGCATTGGGTTGCCTAATGTTGTTTTCCAGGTGTCGGCATCCGCTTACAATGTGGTTTTTGAGCGTTGCCTCATTAACTCGGGTATGTATTTCAACGCAGGCGCTCATGATGGCATTACTGTCCGCAAATGTTTTTTCAGCAGTGCCCGTATTGAGCATACCAGTGGCACCCTGGAGAACTTCACCTGCGAGAATAATATCTTCTACTCTTACTGGGCCTATATCAATATCACTACTTTCACAGGCTCCAATAATATCATCCGCAACAACAGTTTCCGGGATGTAGGTGCAGGCTGTACTATCGTGAACGGCTATGTGGCCAACAATATCTTTCAAACCAGCAACTGCGTACTGACCAATTCTGTAGTTAAGAATAACCTGTTCAGCAGCAACCAGACCCTCTCCGGTTCTGCTACTGATAACCAGGTCAACGTGAACATGGCCAACGTATATGTTGGCGGTACTACAGGTGGCCTGGATGCCCGCACCCAGTTGAAAAGCGGTTCTCCAGCCATTGGCGCAGGGCTTACTGTAGGCGCTGTGACCAGCCCGGACTGTGGCGCTTTTGGTGCTACTGATCCTTATAAGCTGTCCGGCATTCCTGCCGTCCCCAGCATTTACTCCCTCACGGTGCCTACCTCCATTGCTTCCGGCGCCAATACCATGAACGTTACCATCAGTACCAGAAACAACAACTAATAAGCTGGCGCAATGAAAAAGCTTTTACACACAATTGTACTCACAGTGTGTGTGGTGATGGCCTATGCCCAGAGCGATCCCGCTTACCCGCCTGCCCCTGCGGCAGCGGGGAATATCACCGCTGTTGAGTACTTCATCGATAACGATCCCGGCGTTGGCGGGGGTACGGCACTGCCTCTCAGCGCGGCCGTCAACCTGGCCAATCTCAATGCCGCCATCAATGTGAATGGCCTGGGTAATGGGATGCACCGGTTGTATATCCGCAGCAGGAGTGCTGCGGGTCACTGGAGCCTGGTGGCCTCCCGGGATTTTTTGTATGATGCTGATATCGCTTATCCCGGTTCGCCCGCAGCTGCACAGGCAGTAACGGGCGCGGAATATTTTATAGATACCGATCCCGGCGTTGGCGGTGGTACTGCCATTCCGCTTACGCCCGGCGTTACTATCAATAACCTGGCTGTTATTGTCAATACAGCTGGCCTGATCCCCGGGATACACCGGGTATACGTGCGTACGCGCAGCCAGGAAGGACATTGGAGCCTGGTGCATTCCCGGGATTTTGCCGTTGATTTTGATCCGGCCTATCCCGCTGCACCCGCGTCTGCGCAGCACATAGTAGCGGCAGAATATTTTTATGATGATGATCCCGGTGTGGGTAATGGTACGTCCATTTCCCTTACGCCGGGCCTGGATATTAATAACCTGGATGTGGCGGCCAATACCGCCAGCCTGTCCCTGGGCACGCACCGCATCTACCTGCGTACACGCAGCCAGGAAGGGCACTGGAGCCTGACCATGCTGCGCGAGTTCACCGTGGAGCAATCCAGCGGTTATCCCTATCCCACAGCACCGGCAGCAGCCGGAAATATAGTATCCGGTGAATACTTCCTGGATACGGACCCTGGTTTTGGCAGGGGTACTGCTTTCACGCTTATACCCGGTACCGTCATTGATGCGCTGGACTTTGCTGCCAGTGTCAATGGGCTGGCCAATGGCACGCACCGTATTTATTTCCGTACACGCAGCCAGGAAGGTCACTGGGGACTTACGCAAATGCGTGAATTTATTGTGGATGACGAAGTGGGTTATCCCTATCCCGCTGCACCTGCCGCCGCCGGCAATATTACCGGCGCGGAATACTTCCTGGATACGGATCCGGGCGTAGGCCGGGGGACCTTGATCCCAGTAACGGCGGCCACCGATATTCATGATCTCGATGTAGCTGTTAGTACCAGCGGACTGGCTGATGGCATGCACCGCCTGTATCTGCGTACGCGCAGCCAGGAAGGCCGGTGGAGTATCAGCTCCGTTGACAGTTTCCGGGTGGGCGAAGTGGTGCTGGTGACCAACTGGACCATTGAGCCGGCAGGCGGCCACCAGTATGGTACCCTGGCTACCGGTAATTCGGCCAGTCATAATTTTACTATCCGCAATACCGGCAATGTGCCCATTGTCCTCACGGAAGTAGTGAGCAGTGATCCTGCCTTTGTTCCGGTATATACAGCTGGCGCCAACATCCCTGGCGGTGGTACGCTGCAATTGCCTGTGAGCTTTACACCTGCGGCCGTGAACAGCTATAGCGGTACTATCCAGATCCGTTCTTCCACTACCGGTACTGATTCTGTAACGGTGGCTGTATCCGGTTCCGGTTATACACCCGGTACACCGCCTGCTGTAGGTTATGTAAGCGCGGCGCCGTACAACGGTACACAGGGCATCAGCGCCACTGTGGGCCAGCCGGGTATCTATACTTACAAGATGGTCTATACTTCGGCCAATAACCGGCCGCCGCAGGCTGGTTATCCGAAGATCGGCATAGACCGTACGGGCGACCAGGATTTTGACGATCCCAATGAAGGTATCTACACCATGACAAAGGAAGGGAACAGCACCGACTATGCAGCCGGTGTGGTCTATACCTATTCCGTGAATCATGCGGACTACAGCAATACGCTGGGGTACAGGTTCTTTGCCACGGACGACCAGGGCAACAGCGCCAACGCCGCCTATGCCAGCGGTCCCGTCATCAGCTTCCAGCTGCTGGACCTCCGGATCTTTGCCAATGATATCAGCTTCAGCAATAACAAGCCCAACCCGGGTGATGCCGTTACTGTATTTGCCAATATCAGCAATAACAGTGCATACACGGCCACCAATGTGCCCATCAGTTATTACCGGGATACGGTGCTGATCGGAACAGGCGTGATCCCCGTGGTCAATCCCTACAGTGTGGCCAGCATCAGCAAGCTGTTCAATTTCCCTGAAGGGTTCTATCCCATTAAAGTGTGGATCGACAGCAGTCAGACCCTCAATGAATCAAACATCCTGAACAACTATGCTATCAGGCCCCTGGTAGTGGGCAATGTGACCCTGCCCGGCGGCATCAATGTAACCGCCAGTACCACACTGCTGCGTTGCCCGCAGAAGGTGCTGATCAGTGGTCATGCCGTTTACTATGGCATGGAGAATCCGCCAGCCGTAGCCGGTGCTGAAGTCACTATCAACCTGGGTACGCAGGTGGTGACCACCACTACCAATGCCAATGGTGATTTTGCTTACCTCATAGAGAACCCGTCCTGTGGTGGTTCGCTGAATTATACGGTTTCCATAACGGACTTCACCTTTACCAGCGAAACCTTCACCGGGGCACAGGCCGTTCCCTGTCCAGCGCCTAATGAATGTCTGCCGCCGCCGCCCCAGCCGGGTGTGGCTATGCTGGCCAGCTTCAGCAATGACCCCTGTGGCAGGGCTGTGGGCAGTACAGGAAATATAACGGTGACGGTCACCTACAGGTCAAGGGACCTTAGTAATTTCTGGAATGCCTGGGATCAGATCCTGAATGATGTGGTGACCATTTATCACAACGGCAGGCTCATTGAAACCTTTACCAGCGCCGATGGCACTACTTCGCCCGGCGATGTGAAGACCTTCCCGGTGTCTGTAAGCCTGGATGAATCAGGGCCCAATGTGATAGAGGCCCGGAGCAATTATACTTATGTGGAATACTTCCAGATACCCAGCTCCATCTATCATGGCCAGCGGATGGCCATGTCGGGGTATGGTTCTACTACTATCCTGGCGGAAGACAATCGCCCGGACCTGGGCATCACCGATTTCCAGCTGACAGGGTTTACCTCCTTCAGCTATGCGGCTGCCAACCTGAAATGCGGGCCAGCCGGCACACACCTGGTACGGGTCTTTGACTCTATTCCCAATGGGAACAGGGTGCAGATCCAGGAACGCAGGATCAGCAGCCTTGGCGGAAAGGACAAACAGTTCATCAGCTTCTCCGATGCCGGTCTGACCAAAGGCGTGATGCACTTTATCCGCATTGTTACTGATGTGGAAGGCGAAGTATCGGAAACAGATGAAGGCAATAACGTTTTTGAAACGGCCTTCCTGGTTCCCAAACCCGACCTGACCATACCGAAGATCAGCGTGGCGCCCACAGCTGCCAGTCCCGGCAGTACGGTGGTGTTCACGGCCACGGTGGATAACAGTGGTACAGCTACCGGTAACTTTGTGGTCCGCTTTATGGCGGGTGGCGTGCAGATAGGCGCCGATAAGGTAGTGAATGGCCTGGCTGCCAGGGGCAGCACAACGGTCAGCTCCGATCCTTATACCGTGACCACGGAGGATTTTGATTGTGCAGTATTTGTGCAGGCTATCGCAGATGCTACCAATACGGTGGATGAAAGCGGCGAAAGCAATAATACACATACGATCACTTTTGAAGCGCAGCTGTCCGCATCACAGGTGCCGGGCCGGCCAGGTTCTGCCGCCAATCCCGTGGTGGTGCGGATCAATACCAATTCCACTTTCCATCCGCAGGTGCTGAATATGGGTACCCGCGATGTGCGGAATGTAACGGTGCGCTTTACACTCAACGGTACGCATATCGGAAAGGATAATGTAGGGTATGTACGGGCCGGGATCGATTTTGCGGCGCCGGCCAGCCTGACCCATAATTTTGAAACACCGGGTAATTATATCGTGAAACTCATCCTGGATACGGCCAATACCATCTGTGAGTCCAATGAGCTGGACAATGAAGGGGAGTTCCATATCCGCGTGGTGGATGCCAACCCGGACCTGGAGGTATTGTCGCAATACATTTCACCCAGCAGTCTCAACCCCAACCCCGGGCAGAACATCACCCTGGTGGGTACAGTGAAGAACGTGGGCCTGAAAGTGTCCACCGCCAACGTCATGCGCTTCCTGGTGGATGGCATACAGGTAGGGCAGGACATACCGTTCAACGCGCTGTTACCAGGCCAGGACACTACCGTTGAAGCATCTGATACCTATGGCTCCCTCATTGCAGGTACCAAGGTGATGAAGATCGTAGTGGACCCGGACAATACGATGCTGGAAGAGCGCGAGGACAATAACGAAGCTACCCGTGCGCTGATAGTGGGTGATGCACCCGATATGGCGCGCAGCAGGGCTGGGGCCATCCGCTTCAACCCCGGTGGCTTCAGTTCGGGCGATCAAGTATCCGTGATCTTCAACGTGAAGAACAACGGTCCGCAGGAAGGATCGGCCTGGGTGCGCTTCCTGGTCTATGATATCAGTGGTATGCTGATCGGCAAGGACAGCACCTACTTCACGCTGGCTGCCGGACAGACCATGGATGTGAGCAAACAAATGCGCATCAATGCCGATCGTGGTACTGTGATCACCGAGATCTATGGCTGTACGCCGCAGGAATTTGACCAGCTGAACAATACCGATACGCTGGCCTTCAGTACGGTGCAGCAGCTGAAAGCATCGGTGACCGTGGACGGCAACCTGGATATGGAAGCCGCCCTGCCTGAGCAGTTCCCGGGCTGGATCGGCGGTCAGCTGGTACTGGGCGATTATGACCTGGTAGTAAAAGGCAGTATCACAAAATTCGACAGCGCCCACTTTGTGGTGACCAATGGAACCGGCAGGCTGCGCTTCGAGAACAGCAATGCTGTCAATATTTTCCCGGTAGGTGCTGCACTCAACAGTCCCAACTTTGTCAGCATTAACAATTCCGGTACGCCTGACCACTTCTCAGTAGGCGTAGCGCCTTATGTGCTCAGTGCCGGTACCGGTGGGGATACGGTGAAGACAGGCTTCGTGAACCGCACCTGGTTCATTGACGAAGCAGTGCCCGGCGGCAGTAATGTCACCCTGCAATTCTTCTGGGACAGCACGCATGAGCAGCAGGGCTTCCAGCGCAGCGCCAGCAGGATGGCCCACTATACCAGCTCCTGGCTGCTGAGTACGCTGCAGGCTGCCATACAGGAGACCGATGGCCGGTTCAGCCTGCAACAGGCAGGGTATACCAGCTTCTCGCCCTTTGGTGTCACCAGCAATACTGCGCCACTGCCCCTGCGCTTCCTTTCCTTTACGGCGAAGCCGGTGAACAATGACGTGCAGCTGGAATGGATCACGGCCGATGAAGTGAATACGGCTCATTTTGAAGTGGAGCGCAGTACGGATGGTATCAGCTTCCAGTCCATCACACAACTGCCCAGCAACAACAGCGCCGGACAGCACCGCTATACCAGCCTGGACCGCTCACCTGCGGGCAGTATCCTCTACTACCGCATCAGGCAGGTGGACCTGGATGGCCGCTATGAGTACAGTACTATTGTACGGGTGAACCGGAAGACCGGCGCCGACTGGGCCATCTATCCCAATCCTGTCAGCAGTTTCCTGCGTGTGGACCGGATCAGCGCAACTGAAGTGCGTGAGCTTAGGATCAGTACCGCCGATGGCAGGACCCTGCTGGTCACCAGGCCCAATGCAGCCATGCGGTATGAGACCGGGAGTCTTCGGAATGGCATGTACATATTGACCATTATCCGAAAGGATAACCAGGTGGAATCAAAACCATTTATAAAACATTAAATAAAACCATAACCATTTCTTCATTATCCGTTTGAACAGGAGGGTGTCCCGGACCAGGGACACCCTTTTTGTTTGGATTCCCATTGCAGCAGGATCGTTGCAACAGGTTGCCCGGAGGTAAAGGG
The DNA here is from genome assembly GCA_029202545.1 of Candidatus Pseudobacter hemicellulosilyticus. Classification (GTDB taxonomy): domain Bacteria; phylum Bacteroidota; class Bacteroidia; order Chitinophagales; family Chitinophagaceae; genus Pseudobacter; species Pseudobacter hemicellulosilyticus. Next base: position 281,412 of record CP119311.1, on the reverse strand, counting down.
TGTTGGAATGTGCAGCTGAAACAGGCATTGCATTGCCCGCCCGCAGCCAGCCCGGGGCGAATGCCCTGGCAGGAATAACATTAAATCCTTATTTTAGCAACTGACCGCTAACTGCCTGGATCGCTACGGTCAATTTGCCGATATGAACCGATGTACGATTGTAATTATCCTGCTGCTTTTACTTGTCCCCGATTGTGCCCTCCAGGCGCAATCCTATGGGCTTTCTTTCAACAGCCACAACGTAGTACAGGAAAAAAGAACGGCCCTTGATCTCTCCCCGGGTGATTCCCTTTGTTTTACCGGTCCGGTCCGGCTGGATTTTGACATGTATTTCAAGCCCAATCAGCTGGTATACTTCGGTTATATATTCAGGTTATTGGACGGGCCGCAGAATATTGATCTTATCTGCAGCCAGAATACTTTCAAGCTGGTGGTAGGCCAGCAGCTGACCAGCATTGTCTTTGACCTTCCCACCGATTCCCTGTTCAATCACTGGAACCGCTTCAGCCTGCAGCTGGACCCGGCTCAGAAAACGGCGGAACTGTCTGTGAATGGGCGTTCAGCAGGAACAACGGCAGTTGCCTTCCGCGGCAGCTGTTTTAAGTTGTTATGGGGCGCCAATGATCATCCCCGCCTGAATACCCGCGATAATCCGCCCATGTGCATCCGGGATATCCGGCTCTATGACCAGGGGAAGGAGCGTTTGCACTGGCCACTGGCAGATACCAGCGGTGCTACCAGTAAAGACCTGCTGGGCAACAGAAGCGCTGCCATCACCAATCCCGTCTGGATCCGTCCCCGGCACCTGCATTGGGAAATGGTCGCTGAGCTGACCGTGGCCGGTAATGCCGGTGTGGCTTTTGACAGCCGGCAGGACCTGCTGTATGTAGCGGGCTCGGATTCACTCTGGACTTTTCGTCCCGGGCAGGAAGGCCGGCCGCCGGAAACTGTTCCCTACCAGTATGAGAACCTGCTGCTGGGCAACCAGGCTATCTATGATACCCTTCACAACCAGCTCCTGGATATTTTTATTGACCAGCATCGCGTGGTAGGCTTTCATACCGGCAGCGGCCAATGGGAAAGTAATTTTCCCAATTCCGTGCTCACTGAGTTCTGGCATGCCAACAAATTCATCTCGCCTCTTGATTCTGCCTTATATATTATAGCGGGCTATGGACAGCTGCGTTATAAGAACAGTGTACAGCGTTATGACCTGGTTACCCGGCAATGGGATACCATCAGCACGGGCGGGCAAAGACTGACGCCCCGTTATATGGCCGCCCTGGGCGCTAATCCCGCTGGTGATACCGCCTGGATACTGGGCGGGTATGGCAGTCCTACCGGCGACCAGATGCTGAACCCCGGCTATTACTATGACCTGTTCAGCTATGATGTCCGCAGTCGATCTTTTCATCGGCATTTTGCACTGGACTCCAGCAAAGGGCCTTTCGCTTTTGCCAACAGCCTGGTGGTGGAGCCGGGCGCCCGCAGGTATTATGGACTGATCTTCCGTCCTGATATCTTCGACAGCCAGCTGCAGCTGGTGCAGGGCAGCCTGGATGAGCCCGGCCTGGTCTATATGGGTACTACGATCCCTTATTCCTTTCAGGATATACAATCCTTCGCCGACCTCTACTATTCCCCGCGCAGCCGTCAGCTGCTGGTGGTGACCCTTTTCTTCTCCCGTGAGGAGGACAGGGTGAAGAAAACGCAGGTGCGGATCTATACTATTGATTTTCCTCCGGAAGAACTGGGAGCTGTGCTGACAACCGGCGTCAGCAAAACGGGGCAGCTGCAATGGTGGGTGCTTGCTGGCGCACTGCTCCTGCTGACGGTAGTTCTGGGCTGGTGGCTTCGCCGGAGAAAGGCTGGCGGGGTACAACAGGAAATGCCGGACAATCCTGTTGCTGCTGAACCGACCCCGGATACTACGGCTAACACTGGGCTGACCGTTCCGCTCATGGCTACGCAGGAACAGGAGCTGCCGGCAATGATGGACCCCGCGCCGCTGCTGCCGGCCATCCATCTCTTCGGGCAGTTCCAGGTGCTGGATGGCGAAGGCAATGACCTGACAAAATCCTTCCCACCCCTGCTCCGGGAGTTATTCCTGCTGATCCTGATAGATACTATCCGCAATGGGAAGGGCATTACCTCTGAAACGCTGGATGAACTGCTCTGGCATGATAAGCCGCTCAAAGATGCCAAGAACAACCGTTCTGTCAATATTGCGAAACTGAAGACCATCCTGGCCAGGCTGGGCGAAGTGACCGTAGCCAAGGAAGGCAGCCACTGGCAGTTCAAAACAAATGATGAAAAGATACATATCGACTACCGGGACTTCCTGGAGCTGACTGGCGGCACACAGGTGCTGGCCAAAGCCGATATGGAAAAATTATTACATCTGCTGGAACGGGGCGCCTTCCTGCAGCAAACGGAATATGGCTGGCTGGATGATGTTAAGTCGGCCGTATCCAATACCGTCATTGATACCGGCCTGCGGTACATCCGGGCCGCCAGTCTGCCGGGGGAAGCGGAAACCATCATCGCCATTACCAATACCATCTTCCGGTTTGATCACCTGAATGAAGATGCCCTGCGGTATAAATGCCAAAGCCTGATTGCGCTGAAAAGGCATTCCCTCGCCAGTGAGCTGTTCACCCGGTTCACCCGGGAGTACAAGGAGATTTACCAGGAGGAGTTTGGTCAGTCGTTCAATGAGATCATTAAATAAGGAGCAAATTGGGTTCCTGGTTATCGCCGTTGCTGGCCGCGTTGCGCATCGGCTCCGGGTAAACTATTGTAGACTTGTTTTTCCGGTCCCTGGTTCGTCCCAAAAATTGCTGGTTCCTGGTTGTCGTTGCTGCCGGTCTTTTTGCCCATCGGCCCGGGGCAACCTGTTGGAGACCTGACTGGAGATATTACAAAGGATTCCCTGCGGTACAGGCAATCCTTCGTGCTTTTATATTGATCTGATAAGCGTTACATCAATTGCCTTTGCCAGCTTTTCGTCTACATTATATGCCTGTGCATAGTCCAGCCATTTTGATACTGTATGCAATACTTCGGTAATGATACCTTCCGGATTTCGAATTGAATGCTGTTTGGCAATACTCAGAAGATCATCTTTTACAAAATCCTTTCTTTTGCCGTTGATGCTTAGATTATGCTGACTCACCCATTCACTATCCGGGCGGTAGGCGTGGCATATATCGTAGGCTGGAGACAGCTTCCATTTGCCATCCGTGTCCATAAGGAAGGCAAAATTCTTGGTATGGTCATCACAGTTACGGGCAAATACATTGAATACCATCCTGCGGTACAGCTGTTCTGCTTCGGCATAGCTCAGTTTTAACTGACGCATCGTTTGGAACATTTGTTCATAGCTGTAACTGGCGATCTGATTGAAGTCATAGTGCTGTATAGCGCAGAAGGTCTGCATATGCAGCTTTTCATTGCCATTGCGGCGATCAAAGCGCTTGGTCATAAAGTGTGCCCGGCCTTCTTCTTCAATCAGCCGGCTTTCGGTCATTTCAACCCCCGCATCGATGGCCATTTTATAGTAGGCCATTTCAACACGTCCATAGCCATAGGTTGCACCGAACTGCGAATCGTTTACACCATCGAATTTTATAAGCCAGTGTTCATAACCTGGCTCCTGAAGTGTTTGCCCGGAGCGGATCATTCCTGTTGCCTCGTTGTAGGCAATGATGGCCTTCGGTCTGGCTCCACCTGCCGAGGTACCCATTTTAAGTACATCCAATAGTACATCTTGCATGTCTTGATCAGTGTGCACTTCAAACTGCTCCCGATTTTTCAGCAGTTTCATTGTAGTGTCTATCAGGCTTGAAAGCTCCAGTGATTTCGAGCTGCTTTTAGCCGTTAAGGTGGAAGGCTCAAACTCCAGTGCGCCCATTCCTCTATTGCCAATAAAGCATAGCAATTCCACGGGGTTAAGTGAATTTTCTGGACGTCCATTACGGGCTAGCCATATATTGATTAGCTCATTACCATATTTATCCGGCAAGGAATCGGCCAGCAGGCCGGGTAATCCCTTGAAAGTGTTTGTAGCCCTTAATTCAGGGAATGCATATACACGATTGCTCAATGGCATCTTTATGGGGGCTACGTTAAGCTGACCGGCGGCAAACTTTTTATCATATTCGAAGAAGCCAAGTTCTTGACCTTCATCCCAGGCTATGGCGCCAATCCGCTTACCCCATAGTTTTATAAAAGACGTCTTTACCATTCCTCGTTATCTTTATCGTTTCGATTATTATTACGTGAAGCTCTTTTACGCTTTCTTTCTTCTTCTTTTGCCAACTGTAAAGGACTTATTGGTTCTGTGACCTTGAATTGGCTAAGTACATAGAGCGCATCAAGTACCCTTAATACCTTCAGTAGATTAGCAAGAGCTGTATTTTGGCCGCGTTCCATCAGGCTCAGCGTAGAGCGGCTCACGGCCGCCTGCTCCGCTACTTCGTCCTGGGTAAGATTCCTATCTATCCGCTTAGCCTTTACAAACTCACCGATCTCCCTGATAATAGCTGAATCACTCAGGGAGGTTATGTACGATAAATCATTCATAATGCCTATTTTTCGGTATTTATGCGTAAAATATCATACAATAATACAAAAAAATATTGAACTCCAACAAAGTCGACTACGCGAATGATATATCATTCATTAATCATCATAATTGGCTATAATGAATTACTTTTCATTCAAAAAAATGAAATTGTTTAAACTAAAATTGGAAGCAATAGGGCTTGCCGAAAATGTTATAATGTATAAGCTACTTTAGCTGATCTTGACATTTTTTTCAAAAAAATGACCATTAATGTTCCTGTTAAGGGGTTTGTTAGGCCTTTTATTAAGCCTCATCTATTTTCTTCGCAGTATTATCTGACGAAACGATACTTTCGCTTGCGTATGAAAAGGTCAATACTGTTAGCCCTTATTATTGTAGCGCTGGGCAACTGCCGTACCCCGCAGACCAGCCAGCTGTCCAACCTCGATTATGTAGATCCTGCGATCGGGAATGTAGGCTTCCTGCTGGAGCCCACTCTGCCCACCGTGCAGGTGCCTAATCAGGTGATCCGGATGGCCCCCCAGCGAAAAGATTTCCTGGCACAGACCATTAACAGCTTCCCGCTGACCATTGTCTCGCACCGGCTGGGACAGGTATTTGCCATCAAACCGGCCCTTGGTCCCATCAGCAACGCCAGCTATACCGAGCCCATGCCTTTTGACCACGACCTGGAAGTCCGCCAGCCCTGGTTTTATTCCACGTACCTGATCCGCGATGAGATCAAAGTGGACTTCACCCCCGGCAATAAAACAGGTTACTTTAATTTCGGCTTTCCCGCGGCCGGCCAGAAGGCCCTGCTGCTGAACAACTATAATAATACCGAGGCCGAATGGTCCTTTCCATCCGACAGGGAGATCACCGGCAAAGAGGTATGGCATAATACCGTGCCCGTTTACCTGTACGGCCAGTTCACCGAAGCCGGTACGCCCGGTATCATGGAAAAAGGCGTAGCCAAAGAAGGGAAAACCATCAGCGGCCGCAGTGCAGCCGTGTATATCAGTTTCCCGGAGCAGGTAAGGGAAGTAGGTCTGCGTTATGCCATCAGCTTTGTGAGCGCTGAACAGGCGCGGAAGAATTTTGATGCAGAACTGAAGGACCGCAGTTTCCGCCAGCTGGCAGAAACAGGCAAAGCCGCCTGGGCCGCTAAGATGAACCAGATCCAGGTGGAAGGTGGTACTACGGCACAAAGACGGTCCTTTTATACAGCCCTCTACCGCACCTATGAAAGGATGGTGAATATCACGGAAGACTCTTTGTACTACAGCGGTTATAATAACAAGATCAACAGCAGCAGTCAGCGGCCTTTTTATGTGGACGACTGGAGCTGGGATTCCTACCTGGCCCATCACCCGCTTCGTATGATCCTGGACCCCACCGGTGAAGAAGATATGCTGCAATCCTATGTCACCATGTATGAGCAGTCGGGCTGGATACCCACCTTCCCCGTGCTGTTTGGTGATCATATCTGTATGAACGGCTTCCATCCCACCATCGTGTTCCTGGATGCCTACCGGAAAGGACTGAAACGCATTGATTATGCCAAAGCCTATGAAGGCAACCGCAAGAGCGCTACCGAAGCCACCATGCTGCCCTGGCGCAACGGCCCCAAGACCCCGCTGGAAGATTTTTACTACGAGAAAGGATACTATCCTTCACTGGACATAGGCGCCAAAGAAACAGAGCCGGCGGTTCATCCCTTTGAAAAACGCCAGTCGGTGGCCCTGACACTGGGACATAGCTATGACGACTGGGCCCTGGCCGAGATGGCCGGTGAACTGGGCAATACGGCCGACAAGCAGCTCTTTGCCCCCCGCGCCATGAACTATAAAAATCTCTGGAATGCAGAACGCGGCTTCTTCCTGCCTCGCAATAACAAGGGCGAGTTCCTGCCCATTGATCCCCGCTGGGATGGTGGTATGGGCGGCCGCGATTATTATGATGAGAACAATGGCTGGACCTATATGTGGCAGGTGCAGCAGGATATTCCCGGTCTCATGGCCCTGATGGGTGGCCGCGAAAAATTTGAGAACCGCCTGGACCAGCTGTTCACCGAAGGACTGGGCCGCTCCAAATACGAGTTCTGGAGCAAATTCCCGGATCATACCGGGCTGGTAGGGCAGTACTCTATGGGCAATGAACCCAGCTTCCATATTCCCTATCTCTACAATTTCACGAATTCCCCCTGGAAAACACAGAAGAGCATCCGCTTCCTGCTGGACACCTGGTTCAAGGATAATATTTTCGGGATCCCCGGTGATGAAGATGGGGGTGGTATGACCGCCTTCGTGGTCTTCTCCTCCATGGGCTTTTATCCTGTTACCCCCGGCAAACCCTTGTACACCATCGGCAGCCCCGTCTTCAGTAAAGTGACCATCAACCTTACTAACGGCAACAAATTCACGCTGATTGCCAATAACAGCTCTGTAGTGAATAAGTATATCCAGAAAGCCAGCCTGAACGGAAAAGAACTGACAACACCCTGGTTCACCCATGAAGACCTGCTGAACGGCGGACAACTGGTACTGGAAATGGGCCCCCTGCCCAATAAGCAATGGGGCAAACCGCTGTCCGGATTCTGAGGTGACTGGAGGTGATGCCTGGTAATAACGATCCATTCATTATCTAAATACTACTGCTATGCCATATGAACATGCCCCCTTCCCGCCATAGGCAGGATGGATGGCCCTGCCATCTATTTTGACGACTGCCTATACTCTTCCTTAATTCTTATATCTGATAGTATATGAAAATTGCACGTTTTATACTGCTATTAGGCCTGCTATTGCCCTTACTGGCCGCAGGCCGGCAGAAAACCATAACGGGCCGGGTGACTGATGCCAGGAATACACCGCTTGCAGGTGTTACGGTATCCGTCAATACCGCCAATACTGCTGCTGCACTGACCAATGCAGAAGGCCACTATTCCATCAATGTAGCTGCCGATGCCACCACCCTGACTTTTTCTTATGTAGGAATGCAATCGGTTACAGAGACTATAAATAATCGTATAGTCATTAATATAAGCCTGTCCACTGCTGATCAAAGTATGGAGAACGTGATAGTAGTGGGCTATGGCACCCAGAAAAAAGCCACCCTCACCGGCTCCGTAGCCGTGCTGAAAAGCAGCGAGATAGTGGTCACTAAAAATGAGAACGTAGCCAATATGCTGGCCGGTAAGATCCCCGGTCTGCGCATGGTGCAGCGCACCGCCGAGCCCGGCGCCTACGAGAACAGCTTTGATATCCGCGGCTTCGGCAGCGCACCCCTTGTGGTGATTGACGGCGTTCCCCGCGGCGGCTTTGAGAAAATGGACCCCAATGAGATTGAAAGTATTTCCGTACTGAAAGATGCCAGCGCCGCCATCTATGGTGTCCGCGCAGCCAACGGCGTGATCCTGATCACCACCAAAAAAGGCAATAAGAACGGGAAATTTGATGTCAGCTACTCCGTTAACCAGGCGCTGCAACAGTTCCTGGGCACGCCGGAAGGCGTAGGGCCCATTGATTATATGATGCTCTCCAATGAAAAAATGAAACGCGAGTTCGGCGCCAATATCCTGGGCAATACAGACCCTGCCTATTCCTATGAAGACATGCAGCCCTGGCTGGAAGGCCGGTTCACCGGTGCCGACTGGATCGGCGCCGCCTTCCACACCACGGCGCCGCAGATCCAGCATAACCTCAATATCAACGGCGGTACTGAAAAGGCCAGCTTCTTTTTCAACGTAGGGTATATGAAACAAAGCGGCCTGCTGAAATCCGGCGACCTGGACTATGACCGCTGGAATTTCCGCTCCAACGTCAATGTCAGTATCACCAAAGGCCTGCGCGCACAGGCGCTGGTGTCCGGTCACCTGGACCAGAAGAACCAGCCTTACCAGGACCTCTGGAACATTTTCAAATATGCCTGGAACAATATTCCCATCAACCAGATCTATGCCAATAACAACCCGGAATACCTCAACGTTATGCCGGACAATGCCAACCCCATTGCCTGGACAGACGCTTCCCGCGTGGGTTTCCGCAAACGTATCCAGCGCAATATCCAGGGCCAGCTGAGCCTGGAATATGATATCCCGCATGTCAAAGGGCTGAAGGCAAAAGGCATGTTCAACTATGGGTATAATATTGACGACAATACCGATTACAAGAAGACCTATAATCTCTATACCTATGTGCCGGCCACGGACCAGTATACGGTATCACCCGTTAATGCGCCGGCCAACCTGTCCCGCAACTATTATAATAATTACTCCACGCTGAGCCAGGTATCCCTCAACTATACAAATACTTTCCTGGGTAAGCACAATGTGACCGGCCTCTTCCTGCTGGAACAGAGCCATTCCAAAGGAGATAATTTCAACGCCTCGCGGAATATGAGCATTCCCATTGATTACCTCTTTGGTGGTGATGCCGACGGGCAGGTGGGATCAACCTATCTCAATGGCGTAACGGAAGTGGCTACCCGTGGTATTGTAGGTCGCGTAGCCTATGATTACAAAGGAAAATACCTGGCCGAGTTCAGCTTCCGCCGGGACGCTTCCAACCGCTATAAACCCGGCGATAACCAGTGGGGTTTCTTCCCCGCTTATTTCGCCGGCTGGCGCATCAGCGAGGAAGCCTGGTTTGAAAAACTGGTGCCCTATAAAGTACTCAGCAACCTGAAGCTCCGCGGCTCCTATGGTATCACCGGCGACGATGGCGTAACCGGCTTCCAGTATATCTCCGGCTTCAACTATCCCACCATCAATCCCAATGACAACAGTGTCTGGGGTTATATGTTCAATGGACAGTTCATTGCCGGCGCCGGCGCAAGACCAGTGACCAACCCGGACCTCACCTGGTTCACCGCGCATACCATGAACCTGGGCCTGGACTTCACCAGCTTCAACGGTTTGATTGACGGTACGTTTGAAGTGTACCGCAGGGATCGTAAAGGATTGCCGGCTCGTCGCAACGTACAGATCCCCGGCACCGCAGGGATCAGCGTAGCGCAGGAAAACCTGGACGCCGACAGGACCCAGGGCTGGGAACTGACCCTGACCCACCGCAACCGGATTGACGACCTGGGCATACTGGTCACCGGCAACCTATCCTCCGCACGTACGCAGATGCGGCATGTGACCGAAGGCCGCGCCGGTAATGAATATGAACAATGGAAGAATGGCCGGACCGATCGCTACACCAATATCTGGTGGGGCATTGATTATGGCGGCCAGTTCCAGAGCTATAACCAGATCTATAACCACAATGTCAACACAGGTGGCGGCAACAACAATGCAGTGCCCGGTGATTACTACTACCAGGACTGGAATGAAGATGGTGTGATTGATGGGAACGATAACCATCCCATTGCCACCAGGGATATTCCCCTCGTGAACTTTGGTCTTAATATCGGGCTTACCTGGAAAGGCTTTGACCTGAACGCCCTGTTCCAGGGCGCCACCGGTTTCTATGTGCAGTATGCAGAACAGTACGCCGAGCCGCTGATGTATGGCGGCAGCGCCCTCACCAAATTCCTGGACAGCTGGCATACTGCCAACCCGGACGATAATGTCTTTGATCCCAACACCGTCTGGATCCCCGGCAAATACCCGGCCATGGGCTCACCCATTGCACAGGGCACCAAGGCCGTGCAGGACGCCACTTACGTGCGTCTCAAAACACTGGAGCTGGGTTACACGCTGCCGCAGCGCTGGTTGAAAAGAGTGGGGGTGAAGAATTTCAGGATCTATGCCAACAGTTATAACCTGGCCACTTTCAGCGGGCTGAAGGACAGTGATCCCGAACACCCGGGCCAACAGCCGGATGCCGGCTTTGAATATGGGCTGGGCGGCTACAAATACCCGCTCAACAGAACCTTCAATTTCGGCGCCCTGCTTTCCCTGTAACGGCCGCCAACAATTAAAAATGAACCAATGAAAAGGGTAATCAGATTATATAGTATGATAGCACTGGGGCTGATGACCTTGTTGTCCGCCTGTCAGAAGCTGGACATAGATCCGGTGGATGTGCTGTCGGACGATCAGCTCTTCAGCAGCGAGGCGGGTGTCAATGCCTACCTGGCTGAAGTGTACCGCAAACTGCCTGTTGAAGATTTTACGTACCGGCCCGGTGGCCGCGATGGGCAATCGGGTTTTAACCTGCACCATGAATGGGAACATTTCTGGCATGCCGGCGCCGGCACTGGTGAGCTGTCGGGCCCCTGGGGTGGGCTTGATTTTGCCGGCGGCTTCGGCTACTGGCCCTATGCCGATATCCGTGCCGTGAACTATTTCATTGAAGGGCTGCCCAACTATGCTTCGCATTTTGTGGGCAACCGCGTGAATGAATTGCTGGGCGAAGCCTATTTCCTGCGTGCCTATTATTATTTCGCATTGGTGAAACGTTATGGCGGCGTGCCGCTGATCTCATCGGTGCAGAACTATCCGCAGCAGACCATTGAAGAGCTGCAACTGCCCCGCAATACCGAAGCGCAGTGCTGGGATTTTATTGGGGAAGACCTGGACCGCGCCTGGGAAATGATGCCTGCTACCAGTGTCAGCGGCCGCGCCAACAAGTATGCGGCTATGGCGCTCAAATCAAGGGCCATGCTGTATGCGGGTTCCATTGCCAAATATGGTTCCGTCAATTACGTGGATGGCGATGCGCGTGCCCTGGGATTTGTAGGTATTGAAGCCGGTAAGGCCGAAGGCTATTTTACAAAGGCGGCGGATGCAGCTAAATTGCTGGAAGGGCATTACTCGCTGTACGAGAAAGAAAGCAACAAGGAGCTGAACTATGCCAATACTTTCCTGGATAATAACAGCCCTGAAAATATCCTGGTAAGGGATTATTCTATCCCGGGCCGGTCGGCCCATAGCTGGGACGCTACTTTATCGCCCCGTTATATGACAGCCAATGCGCTGTCCCGCGCTTATCCCACGCTGGATTTTGTAGAACGCTTTGGGCTGCTCAATGTCACCAATCCCGATGGTACACCGCGCAGATACGATAACCTGGCGCAGGTATGGCAGGGGCTGGAACCCCGCCTGCTGGCCACGGTCTATTTCCCCGGCGCTACACTGCGCGGCCTCACCTTCGATGTACAACGCGGCATCTATCCATCCTTCACCGGTACGGCTGCGGCAGAAGTGGCCAAACAATCCGGCGACCGCTCCTATATCCTGGCGGGTGGTACGGATGCACTATATCAGGGCCGCCAGGTGATTGGGATGACGGGCATCAAAACCTCCGGCGATGATATGACCCGTACCGGTTTCTATGTCCGCAAATACATTGACTACCGCCGCCCGCAGGCGGAAGTGGACCTGTTCACCAGCACCACCCACTGGATAGAATTCCGCTATGCCGAGATCCTGCTCAACAGGGCCGAAGCGGCTATTGAGACCAGTCACCCGGAGGACGCCCTGCTTTGTATCAACCTGCTCCGCAACCGTGCCGGCGCAACTACCCTGGGCCTTTCCGATATGACGGTGGAAGTTGTGCGCAATGAACGTTGCAAGGAGCTGGCCTTTGAAAACCATTACTGGTGGGACCTCAGAAGATGGCGTACTGCTGATGTAGTGCTGAACAACGCCCGCTTCAAAGGACTGCTGCCCTATTATGTGTTTGATGAAGGGAAATACATTTTCCTCAAAGAGCCCGAGACCTTCAACCGCAATTTCAATTTCGACAAGCGGTTCTACTATGAGCCCATCCCGGGTGGTGAGCTGGCTAAAAATCCAAATCTCTATCCCAACAATCCCAATTACTAAAAATACGCGCGATATGACACACCATAAAAATACCTGGTGGCTTGGACTGTGGATCGTGACCGCCTTATTTTCTTCCTGCATCAAAAAGGATAATTACGATGGACCGAATGCCTCCCTGGAAGGCAATCTCCTGGTGGCCGGCACCAAGGACCGGATCCAGACGGCCTCCGGTAATATCCAGGTGCGCCTGGAACAGCTGAGCTGGTCCGAAACGCCTTCACCGCAAACCATCCCCGGTAAAATGGATGGCAGCTATAAGAACAGCAAACTGTTCAAAGGCCATTACCGGGTAACGCCCATCGGTGGCGCATTCTGGCCTATGCTGCCTGTTGAGATAGACATTGACGCCAATACTCAACAGGACTTTGAACTGATCCCTTACGTATTCATCAATAACCTGCAGCATGAGTTGGAAGGCAGTACGCTCACCTTGAATTTTGATATCTCGGCGCCGGTAGAAGTGGGCATGCCGCCGATCATTGAAGTGCAGCCCTATGTCAATACCACCAAAATGGTAGGTCCCGGCGCTTCCATCTATGATTTTTCGGATGCCTTCAAAGATGTGCTGCCCACACCGATGGACTACGCCAATATGACGCCGGCTGATAAATCAAGGGAGTTGAAAGTGGAAGGCCTGCTGCCGGGCAGGACCTATTTTGTACGGGTAGGGGTCCGCTTCAACGATAGCTACAAAAGCTCCAACCTGTCGGAGATCATCGAAATACAAACGCCACCCACCAAATAAATCCTGTACCATGAAAAAGCTTTGCAGCAGGATAGGCCTCAGTATGCTTGGCGTGATGGGATTGCTGGGCGCCTGCGCCAGGGATGGAGCGGGGCCAGGACCGGGAGAGGCTGTCTATGATACCACAGGGTTGTTGTATCAATCGTACACAGGTCTGGTGATGGCCGGCTACCAGGGTTGGTTTGCCGCCGAAGGCGATGACAGCAACAGGGGCTGGTACCATTACCAGGGCCATGGCGGATTTTATCCCGGCAATACCAATGTGGATTTTTGGCCGGATGTGCGCGACTATGCAACCACCTATGCTTCGCCTTTCCAGTTTGCTGATAGCTCAACGGCCCGTCTCTTCAGCCCTTATGATGAATCCAGTGTAGACCTGCATTTCAAATGGATGAAAGAATACGGAATTGATGGCGTACACATGCAGCGATTTGTGGGCGAAATAAGAAATCCTTCCGGCAAGCGGCATTTCAATAAAGTGCTGGCCAATGCCCTGAAGGCTGCCAAAAAATATGGCCGTGCTATCAGCGTCATGTATGACCTCAGCGGATGCACCAGTGCAGATATTGGCTACCTGCTGGAGGACTGGAATGCGTTGCAGACGGTATTCCGTTTATCGGATAACAAAGAGAATCCTACCTACCTGTACCACAATGGCAAACCCCTGGTCACTCTCTGGGGCGTAGGCTTCAATGATAACCGGAAGTATACCATTGCTGATGTGGACAAACTGGTGGATGCTATAAAGGGAAAGGATAACCGCTATTCCGTGATGCTGGGGGTGCCCTATTACTGGCGTACCCTGGGCGCGGATACGGAGCAATCACCGGCACTGCATGCCCTGATCAAAAAATGCGATATCCTGATGCCCTGGGCGGTGGGCCGCTTTGATGCCAGCCGGTATGATGCCCGTCATGGCTATGACGACCTGCAATGGTGCCAGAAAAACAACATCACCTATGTGCCGCTGGTATTCCCGGGATTCAGCTGGGGTAATATGCACAGGAACCCGAAGATCTATCACGAGATCCCCCGGCTGAAAGGGGCTTTCCTCTGGCAGCAGATCGCCGGCGCCAAAGAGGCAGGGGCCCAATCGCTCTATGTAGCCATGTTCGACGAGATCGATGAGGGCACGGCTATTTTCAAAACGGCCATGGAAAAGGATACGCCGCTGAACGGCGAAACCGGGCTGAAATTCGTGGGCATCGAAAATGACCTCAGTACGGATTATTATCTCTGGCTGACCGGCCAGGGCGCCAACTGGTTCCATGGCGCTGCCGGTTATAGCCGGGTGAAGCCGGTCAGGCAATAAGCGCCGGCACTATTTATTCATCTTTCAAACAGATAGCATGACCATATTCAAACCCATTACAGTAGTTGCCGTGCTGGCACTGGGACTGCTGGTAGCAGGTTGCCAGAAAGAAGACTATGAATCAAGGGATACCAGCCAGCTGAAACCAAAACCCGTTGATCCCGGCCCGCCGCCGGATCCTACCCTGGTAGGCTTTGACAATGCCGATACTGATGAGAACTGGGAGATCGTTGGCCCTAAAGCTGTGGAGAAAACAGGCCGCAAAGAGGGTGAAGCGTATTTGAAATCTTCTATTAATAACGGAGAAGACTATATGCACTTCATAAAAAGAAGACCGGCCATTGTAGATCCCAAGCTCACCAAAGAGACCGGCCAGTTCCTTTTCTGGTTCTATGTGTCTGACCCCAGCCTGCTCAAGGCCGATGGTCAGATAGAGCTGACCAGCTCCGGCGAATCTGATAAAAAGGAATACGCCTGGAGCGTGGCTTCCATCATCCCCACGCTGCGACCGGGCTGGAACGAGGTCAAACTGAATTTCCAGGCTGCAGAAGTTTCTTCCGACGGCGGCCCCGATATCAACGCCTTTAATTTCTTCCGCATCTTCTTCTGGACAAAAGACAAGGCCCATGCCGATGTGCAGGTAGGTATAGACGACCTGCGCTTCCGCGCCCGGCCCCTGATCAATGAATCCTTCGACAACGCCGATACGGATGAGCAATGGGAGATTGTTGGTCCTAAGGCTATTGAGAAAGCAGGCCGGAAAGAAGGCGAGGCCTGGCTCAAATCCACCATCGTCAACAACGAGGATTATATGCACTTTATCAAGAGAAGGCCAACCGCTGTGAATGCCGGTCTCACCGCTGCCACAGGCCGCCTCAGGTTCTGGTTCTATGTATCCGACATCTCCCTGGTAAAAGCCGATGGCCAGATAGAACTGACGAGCTCGGGCGAATCCGATAAAAAGGAATATGCCTGGAACCTCGCCGCTATTGTGCCCAACCTGCGCAGCGGCTGGAATGAGCTGTCGCTGGATTTCAGCGCGGCCGAAGCTTCCGCCGATGGCGGCCCGGATATCAACGCCTTTAATTTCTTCCGGATCTTTTTCTGGACCAAAGACAAGGCACATGCCGACCTGGTGACAGGCCTTGATGATATCCGGCTGACTGAAAAATAAACGTACTATCCTTAATTCTATTCACATGAAGCATTGTAATGTATTCCTGCTCCCTGCACTCGTAGCCTTGTTCACCATGAGCTGCAACAGGGGCGCTTCTCCCCAGACAAAAACCGACCCGGTAGATTCGCTGGCGCCCAATCCTTTTATCCGCCATATGTACACGGCAGACCCTTCTGCGCATGTGTGGGCCGATGGCAGGCTCTATGTATATCCTTCGCATGATATTGATCCGCCCCGCGGCTGCGACCTGATGGACCAGTACCATGTATTCTCCACCGATGATATGGTCCACTGGAAAGATCATGGCGAGATCCTGCGCGCCAGCCAGGTGCCCTGGGGCCGGCCCGAAGGTGGTTTTATGTGGGCGCCCGACTGTGCCTATAAGAACGGGACCTATTATTTCTATTTCCCGCATCCCAGCGGCACTGAATGGAACAGCACCTGGAAAATAGGGGTAGCCACCAGCACCAAACCGGCCAGCGATTTTACCGTGAAGGGTTATATCCAGGGACTGGATCCCATGATTGATCCCTGCGTGTTTGTGGATGATGATGGCCATGCCTATCTCTACCATGGCGGCGGCGGCACCTGCAAAGGCGGCAAGCTCAAGGACAATATGATGGAAGTGGATGGGGAGATGAAGAAGATGGAAGGCCTGGTGGATTTCCATGAAGCCAGCTGGGTGCATAAACGGAATGGACTGTATTACCTGTCGTATTCAGATAACCACGACCAGGGCGATAAACATAACCAGATGCGCTATGCCACCAGCAGCAGCCCGCTGGGTCCCTGGACGCACAAAGGTGTGTACATGCTGCCTACCGACAGTTACACCAACCATGGCTCCATTGTGGCATTCAAAGGACAATGGTACAGTTTCTATCACAATAGTTCATTAAGCAATCATGACTGGCTCCGCTCTATCTGCGTAGACAAACTTTTTTACAACCCGGATGGCAGTATCCGGTTGGTAATCCCCACCAACGGGAAGCAATAGCTTCCTGTTGGTATTTTTCATTTAAAACTTACTGTAATGAGTAATCGATATGGATGGCTGATAGTAGCCTTGCTGATGCTGGGCGCCTGTGGGAAAAGCAATGGTGGGGACGAACCGGAAAAGCCACCCGTCTCCTGGCCCTCACCCGCTGGCGATGTGGTGGGGAAGATCACGGTCGGTTACCAGGGCTGGTTTGCCGCCAAAGGCGATGGCTCGCCCATTGACGCCTGGTGGCACTGGACCCAGGACTGGGCAAAGATCCCGGCTGCCACCAATAATGGTATCAAGTCCTGGCCCGACGTCAGTGAATACACTCATACCTATGCCACCGGCTGGGCCAACCTGGGCAATGGTCAGCCCGCCCATCTCTTCTCGTCCTTTAACGACCAGACCGTGGAGACCCACTTCTCCTGGATGAAACAGTATAACCTGGATGTGGCGGCCCTGCAACGTTTCAACCCCAATGGCATTGAAGGACCTGTCCGGGATGCCGTGACTGCCAAAGTCCGTGCTGCTGCAGAGAAATATGGGCGGAAGTTCTACATCATGTATGATGTTACGGGCTGGACCAATATGCAGAGCGAAGTAAAGACCGACTGGACCAATAAAATGAAGACCTATACCAGCTCATCCGCCTATGCCAGACAGAACGGCAAACCGGTTGTCTGCATCTGGGGTTTTGGCTTCAGCGATAATAACCATCCCTGGGCTGCTGCGCCCTGTATTGACCTGATCAACTGGTTCAAGGAACAGGGCTGTTATGTGATCGGCGGGGTGCCCACCCACTGGCGCCGGCAGACCAGTGATTCCCGGCCCGGGTTCATTGAAGTGTATAAGGCTTTCAATATGCTGTCGCCCTGGATGGTGGGCCGTTATAGTAAGATCAGTGAATCGGACCAGTTCCTGTCGGATGTCAATTATCCGGACCTCAATTTCTGCAAAGCGAATGGGATCGATTACCAGCCCTGCGTAATGCCGGGTGACCTGCAGGAGCGGCAACGGGTCCATGGCGAGTTCATGTGGCGGCAGTTTTACAATATGACCCGCCTCGGTTGCCAGGGTATTTATATTTCCATGTTCGATGAATACAATGAGGGCAACCAGATTGCCAAGACTGCCCCCACCGCTGCGGATGTACCTGCGGGTTCAGGCATGCTGGCCCTGGATGAGGATGGTACGGCCTGCTCTTCCGATTATTACCTGCGGCTTAGCGGTGATGGCGGCAGGATGTTTAAAAAAGAGATAGCGCTGACCCCGGCCAAGCCGACGGCGCCAATGCAATAAGTTACGTAACAACAGGCACTCGCTTCCGGTAGACCATCAGGCCGGTTGGCCCAAAAGGTTAACCGGTAGCGGGCAACAGGATCGCTGCTTCTGTCAATTGTTGTTGCAGCAGCGATCCTTTCGCTTTTTCACTTGCCCGCCTGCCCGATAATCCCTATATTCATGATGAATTGTTCATTAGACAAATAATTGCTGCCATCATGTCCCGCATATCCTGTTTTCCCCGAAGCCTTTTCTTATTCCTGCTATTTTGTTTACTGGTGATCGCTGCCGCTGCGCAGGAGAGCGCATTAAAACTCTGGTATGATAAACCTGCCGGTGAGGAATGGACCCGCGCCCTGCCCATCGGCAATGGAAGAGTAGGCGCTATGATCTTCAGTAATCCGGCCACAGAACGGTTACAGCTCAACGAGGCCACGGTATGGACAGGAAGTCCGCACCGCAATGATAACCCTGCTGCATTGAAAGCCCTGCCGGAGATCCGGGAGCTGATCTTTGCCGGCAAACAGGGTGCAGCGCAGGAACTGGCCCGGCAGACCATGCAGGCCCCTTCTTTTGGCCAGATGTACCAGCCTTTAGGAGATCTCCTGCTGGACTTTCCCGGTCATGAACAATACACGGATTATTACCGCGATCTCGATATTGAAAAAGCTATCAGCTATTGTCGGTATACCGTGAATGGCGTGGTCTATACGCGCGAAGCTTTTGCTTCTGTACCTGCGCAACTGATAGTGGTTCGTATCAGCGCCGGTAAGGCCGGTAAGCTCTCGTTTACGGCAAAGCTGGCTACCCCACAGCCGGTTTCAAAGCGGACTGTTCTAAAAGATGTACTGCGGCTGGATGGCGTTACCGAAGGCCATGAAGGGATCGAGGGCGGTGTTTTGAAATTTAACGGGGTGGTACGCATAGTGCCCACAGGTGGCAGATTGATCAGCACGGATACCAGTATCACTGTGCAGGAAGCCGGCAGCGCGCTGATCCTGATCTCTATGGCCACTAATTTCAAAAACTATAATGACCTGAGCGGTGATGCGGTAAAGAAAGCAGCACTGCATTTACAGGCAGCGGCCAAACGATCTTATGAAAAAATGCGGCAGGAGCATGTCAAAGCCTACCAGCATTTTTTCAACCGGGTAAGCCTGGACCTGGGCGTTACAGAGGCTGCAAAGATGCCAACTGACCAGCGGCTGGCCAATTTTGCCGGTGGCAATGATCCGCAGCTGGTCAGTTTATATTTTCAATTGGGACGATACCTGCTGATCTCCTGCTCGCAGCCAGGTGGTCAGCCTGCTACCCTGCAAGGCCTCTGGAATTACCAGATGGAGCCACCCTGGGATGCCAAGTACACTATCAACATCAATACAGAAATGAACTACTGGCCGGCAGAAAAGGATAACCTGCCCGAGCTGGCCGAGCCACTGGTGCAACTGATCAAGGAGCTGTCTGTCACGGGTCAGGGCACTGCCAGGAACATGTATGGCGCAAGGGGCTGGATGGCCCATCACAATACCGATATCTGGCGCATCACCGGCCCGGTGGATGATATTTACTGGGGTGTCTGGAATATGGGCGGCGCCTGGCTGAGCATGCACCTTTGGGATAAGTTCCTGTACAGCGGGAATAAGCAATACCTGGCCTCCGTATACCCGGCATTAAAAGGCGCGGCCTTATTCTTCCGGGATTTCCTGGTACCGCACCCGCAGAAAGGCTGGATGGTAGTGAATCCCGGGACCTCACCCGAGAATGCGCCACAGATCCGCCCCAAAGTTTCTTTTGATGCAGGTACTACCATGGATAACCAGATCGTATTCGACCTGTTTTCGGCAGTGATCAGCGCCTCGGAGGTATTACAGCAGGATGCTGCTTTCCGGGATACGCTGCAGCAGCTGCGCAGTGCATTGCCCCCGATGCAGATCGGGCAGCATGGACAGTTGCAGGAATGGTTGGAAGACCTGGATGATCCCACAGATCATCACCGGCATATCTCACATTTATATGGTCTGTTCCCCGGCAACCAGATCTCTCCCTATCGCACACCGGAATTATTCAGGGCAGCCTATACCACCCTTATACAACGGGGAGATATTTCCACAGGCTGGAGCATGGGCTGGAAAGTGAACTGGTGGGCGCAGATGAAAGACGGGGATCATGCCTATAAACTGATCCGCGACCAACTGAGCCCTGTAGGGGTACACAAAGAAGGTGGGGGCACCTATCCCAATTTATTTGATGCCCATCCGCCATTCCAGATAGATGGCAATTTTGGCTGTACCTCCGGGATCACGGAAATGCTGCTGCAAAGTAATGATGGTGCTGTACAGTTGTTACCGGCCCTGCCTTCAACATGGAAAAATGGGCGGGTAACAGGGCTTCGCGCTCGCGGTGGTTTTGAGGTAAAAGAAATGATCTGGGAAGATGGGCAACTGGTGAAGGTTGTAATTATCTCCAAGCTGGGCGGCAACTGCCGCCTGCGGGTGCCTGCGGGAACCCTATGGACCACATGGCTGGCGAAACCAGTACCCGAGGGAGCATTAAACGCCAATACTTATTTTGCCATACCGGTTACAGCGGCGCCTGTAATTAATAGTAAGGCATTATTGGCTTTGCCTATGGTGGCGCCTACGCTGCTGTATGACCTGCCAACGGAGGCGGGGAAGACATATACTTTACTCACTCGCTAAAATCAATAGACAGGTGCCTGCTGTGAGCGGCTGGGAAACTTCGCTACAGCTATTTACATATTCTATTGCTGGAGGCTATTCTGTAACCCGCTGTATCCGTATAGGACCTATAACCCTTTTGCATGGGTTGCATAAGCGCAAAAAAAGAAGGTGTAATCTGAAAGACCACACCTCCTGTGAACGCTTATTCCTTTTTGTTTACATCGGTTCACTTTCTTCAAGGATAATTGGATAGCGGATTACTGTGATAGTACTTCTATTTTATCTAAACAACTTCTATTTTACTACAAGTCATCTTCATCTGAATAAAAGACTATTTTCTGTATTCTGCTTTAATTAATCCTTTCATACAATGAACTGATGTTTGTTTCCAGGAAATCACCGTTCGTTAGATACTACATATAGTGTAAATATGGTGCCAGAAAAAGGCTGAAATGCCAGCTGCTCATTTTCAGCGATTTATTGAAACGCCCATCCCTGGCCAATTTGGGGAATGTAGAATAGCCTCACTTTATGGGCTTTTTTTGTGGAATTATTGCCTGTGATTGGCGGATTGTCATGGAATACCTGACATATGGTTTGCTATGCAATTTATTCATCCTGCGGACATATATTGCTATAGGTCAGGGTGCTAAGTACAGTTGTTAAAATTTTGCCAACCCTCCTGCACATGCCTCCTTTCTTTACCTGTCACCGTCTTATACCCGACGCTTCATTCTTACTGTTTAAAAAGGAAAGAAATCAATTTTGTAAACAGAACCATTATTCAAATCCATGCAAAACTTAAAATCTGTTCTCTTTTTTTCCATTGTGGCCACCGGTATTGTTGTGTTGGGAATGTCAGCGTTATCTGCGCCTGCTGAGCGCACTCCTGCAGTAAATGCCGCTCCTGTAAAGAAAGTCTCTGCCTACGCTGGTTATTACCATTCGCTTAAACTCGACAGCCTCCAGCTGTCAAGGGAAGCCTTTGACTATGCGGTTCAGGGATATGAGCGCCTGAAAGCAGCGGGTGAGCTGGAGAACGACAAAGTGCTGAGCATTGTTGATTTCAGCCTGCCTTCTTCCCGGAAACGGCTGTTCATTGTAGATATAAAAACTGGTAAGCTCCTGTATCATACTTATGTGTCCCATGGCCGTAATTCCGGTGAGCAGATGGCTACCCGTTTTTCCAACAGGCCGGAGAGCTTCCAGAGCAGCCTGGGTTTTTATGTGACCGGTGATACCTATAAGGGACAGCATGGTTATTCCCTGCAGCTGGACGGCCAGGAACATGGTATCAACGACAATGCCCTGATGCGGAAAATTGTAGTGCATGCAGCAGCCTATGTGAGCGAGCGGAATATTGCCCAGCAGGGATTTCTGGGTCGCAGCCTCGGTTGTCCCGCTGTTCCGGAAAAACTGTCTAAGCCAATTATCAATACTATTCGTGGTGGCAGCTGCCTGTTCATCTACAGTACCAACCAGCAGTATATTGCCCAATCCAAAATGCTGGTAAGGCCTGCGCTGGCGGCTATCGACACACTGCCTTCAACATTTGTTACCAATAGCTAACGTCCATATAGTTTCAGTACCCCTACCGAAAGGCAGGCAGGCGATGGCGCTACTGCCTTTCATCAATCCTCCAATATCCAATCCCCTTTTGTATCCCGACCTGTAATTGTAGAAAAGCCCTATCCAAACCCCTAACCCCAAAACCTTAGATAATTCCCCCTTTTCTGATCCCGAACCGATGCGCGTAGAAATGATTCCCTTTTACAATCCCGCCCGTGAACCTTGTAGAAAAGCCCCATACCCTAAACGCTGTAGGAAATAGGCTTCACCTGAAACAGTAGAAAGATCTCCTTCCCCTACATCCTAAGAAAAAGCACCGGTCCGTAGGCCGATGCTTTTTCCGAATTGGTCTCTATCGATAAATGCCATTATTCGCTAACGATCCGAATGCATGGCCAGTGGTTGCGCAGCTGAATTTTGCAGCAGCAGCTTACTGGCCATTTTTTTATCGTGCCCATAGATATCATCACGGAACTGCAGCTGGTTATTATCATCCACCCAGGCTGTATAATAGTAGATCAGTACCGGTACCGGGTTACTCACTTTCACAAATTTTTCCTTACCACTGTTCATAGCGCTGTCAATAGCTGTGGGCGTCCATTGCGGCTGATCCTGCAGCAGGTACTGCGCTAATTTAGCCGGCTCCCTGAGGCGGATACAGCCATGACTATAGGCCCGGTTGTCTTTGTTGAACAACTCTTTAAAAGGCGTATCGTGGAAATAGATATTGTAACTATTGGGGAACAGGAATTTGACCTTACCCAGCTGGTTCTGGTTGCCGGGCCGCTGGCGGATCTTGGGAACGCCGCCTTCTTCTCCCACCACTTCCATATCATTTTTAGCCAGGTAGCCTTTGTCTTTTTCTATATGTGGTAATACTTCCTTTCTGACTATACTGGAAGGAAGGTTCCAGTAGGGGCTGAACACTACCTGGTTCAGCTGGCCGGTGAACATGACCGTGCTATGTCCTTCTTTCCCTACTACAATATCCATGGCAAATGCAGGTTGATTGCCTTCCTGTGCGTAGAGGGTAAAAGCGGGTATATTGACCAGGAGCAGTTTGCCCTGCGGCTCTGCGGGCATCCAGCGCATGCGTTCCATATTGACCAGCACCTGTTCCATCCGTTGTTCCAGGGGTACGTTCAGTGCTTTGACCAGGGCGGGTGTAATGATGCCATCGGCCTTCAGGCCAAAGCTGGTCTGCGCCTGTTTAACAGCAGGTTCCAATTCATCCGTGTAGCTGGCGCTGGTATCCTTGCCGGTTGACAGCCCTGCTGCCTGTAATCTTTTTTTGAGCAGGACGATACCTGCCTCCCTGCTGCCTTTTTTCCAGGATTTTTTGGGTGCTGGGATAGCCGGCCAGCCGCCTTTTTGCTGCTGTTCGTTCAGCTCAGCCACGCGTTGCTGCATGCGGTGATAGGCTTCAGTGGCGCCATCATCTTCTTCCTTATCGCGTTTGACAAGATCGGGAATGCTGTATTTTTTGACGGGCACCAGCTGCTGTAAGGCCGCGATGCGTTTTTTGTCGCTGTTATAGGTGTCGCCAAGATAATTGAGGAAACGCCAGGTCAGCAGGAGTTCCGTTTTACGGGTGCCGGCGTCGTTGGCAGCTACCCGGAGATCGTCTTCCAGGGTAAGCGCTTCCAGTTGCTTATCAAGTGTTTTTCGATTAGTGCTGCTGTCTTTATTATAGTCGTACAGGTTCCGGAACCCCAGTGCCTGTTCGGTGAGGCCGTCGCTGGCAAACCAGGCGTATTGGTAGTTGCGGTAATTGTAGAAATTCCGCAGGCCGTCGGCCAGGGTATCATTTAGTTGTTGTTCCCTGATGAAAGCTTCTACGGCATTGCTGTCGAGGAAGAGATCGCTGTAGGCATTGGCGGCAGTAATGCTGCGGTCACGGGGCAACAGTTCTTTTTTAGCTTGTTTGTCTTTCCCGGCCTCGTCGGAACAGGCCACAAACACAGTACTGATAGTCAGTAAAAGGAGGATGAGTTTCTGCATGCCCCTGTACATTCAAAAGCTATGCCATCGGAATACCCGTAAGGGACAGCGTCATTTTACCTTTTCTGGCACCTCAATGGTCCAGCTTATAGGGGATAGTCTCAACTTTATAATTTGCAGCGTTTGCAGGATTTGATCGGCCGTGGGGATTTCCTCGCTGAACAGCATCGCTTTAAATTGATTACTATAGGTCCCCTGGATCTTTGCCCAGGTACTTTCAAGTTGCTTGAAGATCAGGGACTCATTAGGGTGATTTCTGAGCCATTCATTGTTTGATTTATAACTGGCTACATCGTCCTGGCCCACTTTCAACAACATATCTGTGAATTCAGTTGAGTTGAAAAAGTCCGAAAATTCTTTCACACCTAATAGCTGATGCAGATCGTAGGCATGACGGATCTTAAGTTGCAAATTCCCAACAGGATCTTCACTGTAGGAGAATCGTACTAAACTCATTATTTTTTCACAGATAGTTCGTGTTGGCGACAAGACTTTTGCTGTAAAGGGTAATAAATGGTATTCTTCTGCTATTTTCTGCTGTCCCGTACTTAGCATCATGTCATAGATAAAAGAGTTGATCGGCATTTCAGTATAAGGTTCATAATAGCCCAGCCAAGTTGCTTCTACAATGATCAGATCCCTTATCTGGCCATATTCACCGGGAAACTGCTTTTTGTAGGCGTGAGCGGTTTTCCTGTTCATTCCCATTTTGACGGTTACTTTTGGCAGATCAACTTCCGGAAGAGTTGTAGAAACGATTTCACTGATGGCCCGGATCTTTCCGGTCAGTTTATTGTTAGACTCACCTTCGCGTCTAAGTACTACTAAGTCGATGTCCTCAGAAAATCGTTTAATGAGGCCATAGCACTTTAATAAGGAGGTGCCTCCTTTAAAGACCACTTCAGTTCCCAGCCCGCTTTTGAAAATGGTAAAGAGGGCGAAAGTCACCCAGTAATCCTTTTCAATGAATATTTCAGGAATACCCATTTGCTGTGCTGTAAATTGGATGGCTTCCCTGAACAATTGCTCGTTTTCGTGCAGTTTCATTTGATATTCCATTTTTCTGTATGCTTCATCAGCTTAGCGGCTGAGGGCATTTTATAAATGGTCAGGGGATTAAGGGTTTCTTTTATCTTTTTTGTCAATTCTTTGTGGCCTGTTTCTTCAAGCATAGCTCCAACGAGTGCTCGTGTTGCCGCGGGATATTTGAGTGATAGTGTAACCAGCTTTTTCTTGTCAGCACCTGGCAGATCATTTAGTATGGCAATCAGGCGTTCAAGCGATGAAAGGAAATAGGTATCCGGTATTTTTTTGATGTACCGGATTGCATCAAGGACCTGCAGCAAGAAGATATTATCGATAGTGATCTCATTTTTCTGTTTAATGAAACTGATTGTATAGCGGCCCCGCTTGAAAGCGGCGCGGATATCGTTCCTGCCAATTTGTATTATATTGCTAACCTGCGTGGTCAGCCCCAGTTTATTATAGATACTATAACCTGTCAGATAGCCAATGATTTTTCCATCAGTCTCTAACAGGTCTTTTACAACCTGGTACTGGTCAGGCTCGAGGTTACCAAAGACGGTTTGTTTTGCTTTGTAAAATTTGCCTTTACCGAGCTTGGATAGTTTGCCTGTACTGACCATTCTGTTCAATGCTTTGACAACAGCTTCCATTTTTTCTGGCTGTATTGCTACATCAGAGAAACTGAATACTTGCCCGGCTTCCAGGTTTTCTACTTTTTTTGCTATTGCGTCTGTTACTTTCATCTGCTAAAGACAAAAGTACCAAAATGTCCAGTTTATTGTATAAAAAACTGGACATTATTTTATAAAAAATAGATAATCAGTTGTATAATGCTGTATTTGATAAGCCAGAAGTCCAGTTTTTTATACAATAAACTGGACAAATACTCTTTCTTAACAGCCTCATCTGGTAAATTTATCCAGAGAAGAAATCATAACGTTCACTATATAACCGAAAATTAAAAATATCCCTATTGGAATAGACCAGATCGTTGCGCAAGAACAATGCCGTAAAATTTACCGTTGCTTCCTAAAAATAATCCTGCAGATAAAAATCCTCCGTATTACAATACAGCGAAGAGTAGATATTAAGGTGTTTGTTATTGGTGACCAGCTTGCGCTGCATATGTACCACGGGGCTGCCCTCTTTCACTTTCAGGAATTTGCCGGTGGACTTATTGGCGCTCACGGCCCAGATCCTTTGCTCGCCGGACCTGATCTCCACCTGGTATTTCTCCAGCAGGGTATTGAAGAGCGATACATTTTCCAGCGACAGTGCCGTGAAATTGGGCAGGTGCAGGTTGGCTAAGAATGTTTCTTCGTAGACAATGGGCGCATTGTCCACGGAGCGTACGCGGGTGAAAGAGATACAGGCCGCTTCTGTTTCCTGCGGACTGAGCGGGTAGAAGAATTCATCCGCCCAGGGATGGATGCTGGCTTTCCGGATGATCTTTGTAGCCAGGTTCTTATGCCCCACCGCTGCAGTGATACCGCCAATGCTCAGGATGCCCAGGGCTTTCTTTGGTTCGCTCACAATACTTCCCTTGCCGTGATGACTGGTGATATACCCCATCGTTTTCAATTCCTTGAGGGCATGACGGACAGTAAGCCGGGTGGTCTTGTAGGCGGCGCAGAGTTCGTTCTCGGAAGGCAGCAGCGCACCCACTTTGTATTTGCCCTCGTCGATCTGTTTTTTCAGGTCCACGAAAAGCTGCCTGTACAGCGGTAATGGGGGAGTTTTTTTCATATGGCGAGCATTAACTGCAAAACAAGCATATTATTTAATATTAAATAAGCGGCCAAAAGAAAACGGAAAAAATTTTAACTTGTATATACAAGATTGAAAAAACTTCCTATATTTGGTTATTCAACCTAAATAAACCGGTAATTTCCAGACGCGTGAACCAGCAGGGGATCACCGGCGATCAATTAACTAACGATATGCGCTTCCCAGGTATGAAAATATTCCGGCCAGGAGTAAAGCTGCCTATCCATTTTATTAACCCTTGTTAAGCCTACGGATGTTAAATAAAGCAGCTTTTACCGAAAGAAAATTTCTTGTCGTCCTGGCATTTGTTACCTCCCTCTTCCTGTTATGGGGCATTGCCATCACCATGGGAGATGTGCTGAACAAGCATTTCCAGAACATCCTCAAGGTATCCAAGTCGCAGTCGGGCCTGGTGCAGTTCTCCATTTTCGGCGCTTATGCCGTCATGGGCATTCCGGCCGGCCTGTTCATGCAGCGTTTCGGTTATAAACGTGGCGTACAGCTGGGCCTTGGCCTGTATGCACTCGGCGCCTTCCTGTTCATCCCCGCTGCGGGGGAAGCTTCTTTTCCTTTTTTCCGTTTCGCCTTATTTGTGCTGGCCTGCGGCCTGGCTACCCTGGAAACAGTAGCGCATCCTTTTGTGGCCGCCCTGGGTGATCAGCGCACCAGCGACCAGCGCATCAATTTTGCACAGGCGTTCAATGGCCTGGGCTGCACGCTGGGACCCCTGATCGGTGGTTATTTCCTGCTGCGCGCCAGTCATAGCAATGATGAGAACCTGGAATCAGTGACCACCTTATATACTGTTATCGGTCTGTTCATCACAGCCCTGGCCCTGATCTTCAGCTTTGTAAAGATACCGGCCCTGGCCCCGCACCATGAGCCGCATGGCAGCCAGGAGGCAGACGGCGTCATAGCCGCTCCCAAAAAGCTGTTCCAGCGCCGCCATTTCAAATGGGCCGTCGCAGCACAGTTCTTCAACGTGGCCGCACAGGGCGGCACCTGGGCTTATTTCATTAACTACGGCGTAGAGAAAATACCAGGTATGACCGATGAAAAAGCTGCCTACTATTTTTCTTTCAGCATGTTCCTCATGATGGTGGGCCGCTTCATCAGCACTTTCCTCATGCGTTTTGTTAGGCCGAATATCTTATTGTCTCTGTACGCGGCCGTCAATGCCCTACTCTGCATCGTCATTGCGCAGAACCTGGGCTGGACCTCCTTCATAGCCCTGATGCTATTGAACTTTTTCCTGAGTATCATGTTCCCCACCATCTTCAGCCTGGGGCTGAAAGACCTGGGCGCTGATACGCAGAAAGGCTCTTCCTATATTGTGATGGGCGTGGTAGGTGGCGCCCTGTTCCCGCCGGTGATGGGACTGATAGCCAACCACAATATTGCTGCAGCCTATTACCTGCCGATCCTGTGTTATGCCGTGATCTTCCTGTTCGGCTGGAAATTTTATAAGAGTTATTGATCTGTTCATAAGGGCTCCGGCCTGCTCACATCATTAAACCTTGTGCTTTGAACGGGCACATAAACGAATAAATTCACTATATGCAAAAGGTACAATTGGGTATTATAGGCGGCGGCCTGATGGGAAAAGAGGCTGCCAGCGCTTTGGGCAGATGGTTTGTCCTGAACGATTTTCCTGTGGGCTGTGAGCTGACCGCTGTCTGCGATCTCAGCGAGAAAGTACTGAGCTGGTATAAAAAAGTAGAATCGGTGAAACTGTTCACCACTGACTATAAAGAACTGCTGGCTGATCCTTCCATTGACGTGGTGTATGTAGCCCTGCCGCATAACCTGCACCAGGAAGTATACCTGGAAGTGCTGCGCGCCGGGAAAGACCTGCTGGCGGAAAAACCTTTCGGTATCAACCTGCAGGCAGCCCTCACTATCAGGGAAGAAGCAGAACGTCTCGGCCGCTTTGTGCGCTGCAGCTCTGAAATGCCCTTCCTGCCTGGTCCCCAGCGGGTGATCCAGGAAGTGCTGACCGGCAGGCTGGGTAAGATCATTGAAATAAAGGCCGGTTTCCTGCACTCCAGCGATATGGACCCGCTGAAACCTATCAACTGGAAAAGACAACAGCAATACTGCGGCGAAATAGGGGTTATGGGCGATCTGGGCATGCATGTCCTGCATGTGCCGCTGCGCCTGGGCTGGAAGCCTGATACAGTGTTTGCTCAGTTGCAGAAGATCATCCATGAGCGGCCCGATGGCAAAGGCGGCATGGCCCCCTGCGATACCTGGAACAATGCTACCATCACTTCGCAGCTCACTATTGATGACGAACCCATTCCCATGACGCTGGAGATGAAACGCCTGGCCCCGGGTGAAACCAATACCTGGTTCATTGAAGTCCTGGGCACGGAAGGCGGCGTTAAATACAGCACCAAGGATACCAAGGCCCTCTGGATCTTTACCCGTGGTAAAGAGCAGGTATGGCAACGGGTAGACCTGGGCCACCAGATGTCCTTCCCCGTTATTACCGGCGGTATTTTTGAGGCGGGCTTCCCCGACTGCTTCATGCAGATGATCGCTGCCTTCATGGCGGAAAGGGCTGGTCAGCTCAACGGCCGCTTCGGTTGCGCCACGCCCGACGAGGCCGTGAATACACACCGCATCTTTGCCGCCGCCCTGGAGTCCTTTGCCACCGGCAATGCGGTATCGCTTCAGAAAAAAGTATCCTATTCACCTGTACTCTAAAAGGTTAAACGCTTTAATATAGTAGCCATATGAAACGTTCCGAGATCAACCAGGCCAAAGCAGCCGCCACCGCCTATTTTAACCGGAATGGCTGGACACTGCCACCCAATCCGGTATGGGATATCACCGATTTCGGACTGGGCAATTTTCCCAAGTCCGGTCTGCTCCTCATCAACCTCGCAGAAGAAGCCGAATACTGTGAAAAGCTGATGTATGCCCGGCGAAATCAGGTTACGCCTGCGCATTACCACAAAAAGAAAAAAGAAGACATCATCTGCCGCACCGGCCAGCTGATCATTGAGCTCTGGGAAAAAGACCCGGCTACAGATCCGCCGGTGGCCCGGCTCAGCGTCAAGGTCAACGGGCAGTTCCGCACCGTACAGACCGATGAGCCGCTGGTCCTCAACGCCGGCGAGCGGGTCACTATTACGCCCCTGCTCTGGCATGCATTCTACCCGGGATCGGAGGAATGCATCATCGGCGAAGTATCCACCGCCAATGATGATCACAACGATAATTTCTTTTCCAACCCGGACATCGGCCGGTTTTCGGAAATAGTGGAAGATTAGGTCTACAACAGATTGCTCACCATAATGACGTTTTCATGAAAAGTCGTAACCAGAACCCTGGGGCGAAAAAGGCCTCGTTTTTTGTAAAACGAAGGCTTGGCTGCTTCGCCACCTTTTTCGGCTGCTGCCTGTGGGCCCCGGCCTTCAGCGAAATGCCCAACCTTACTGCACCTGCAGACAACCCGATCTTTAGTTCGGCGGACACTGTACGTCCTATAAAAGGCACCGTCCTGGACGATAAAGGCAACCCGCTCGCCGGCGCCTCCATCACCATCAAAAATGCGGACGGTGGCGCTTCCACGGATGCCGATGGCAAATTCCAGCTCAGCGTCAGCTCTGACCGCCAGGTGCTGGTGATCAGCTTCACCGGTTTCCAGACCCGCGAGCTCATGGTGGGTAAACAAACGGAGCTGACCATCTCCCTGCAACCTGGCGGTAACGAAATGGACCAGGTGATTGTAGTGGGTTACGGCGCCGTGAAGAAAAGTGATCTGACCGGCAGCGTGGCCAGTGTGAAAGGAGAGAAGATCACACAGTCGTCCTCCGGCAGCTTCGAGAGCCTCCTGCAGGGCCGCGTATCCGGTCTGCAGGTCATCAATCCCAATAATGATAACCCACAGGGCGGCACTACGGTCCGCGTGCGGGGCGTCAGCTCCATCAACGGCTCCAACTCGCCGCTGGTGGTGATTGACGGTATCCCACTCGGTGAGGCCGGCAACCTGAATGCCGTGAACCCGAATATCATTGCCAGCATCGAAGTGTTGAAAGATGCTTCGGCCACGGCTATCTATGGCTCCCGCGGCGCTAACGGGGTCATCATGATCACTACCAAACGCGGCGCCAATAACAGGGCCAATGTATGGTTCAACCAGAAGACCAGCTTCGGCCTTTTCAGTAAGCCGCTGGATCTCTGGAAAGATGCCCTCAGGATGGCGACCCTGGAAGATGAGGCCATGGAGAATGCCGGCCTGGAACCGCGGTATGTAGGCAGAAGGGATGCCAGCGGTATCTACTATCCTTCCCGCCAGGAGATCCGCACCGGCGCCTGGCCCTATTATACCGACTGGACCAAATACGTGTTCCGCAAACCTTCTGTTACCTATGATTATAACGTAGGCGTGGAAGGCGGTAACAGGACCAATCACTATTATGTCAGCCTCGGCTATATGAAAGGCGAAGGCATGCAGATAGGGGACGACTATACCCGTATCTCCCTGGATCTGTCCTATGATCATAAAGTGTCCGACAACCTGCTGGTGCGTACCAAGGCCGGTCTCTGGAAAGGAAAAAGGAATACCAACTATGGGATGAACTATGCCCGCAATCCCCTGTTCCCCGTATACAATGGGGACGGCTCTTATTTCAAAGCCTACGACCAGGACTATGGCAATCCCCTCGCCATGACCAATGAACGCGTCAACAACGCCGGTAATATGGATGCCTATGCCACGGTACAGATGGACTGGGATATTGTCAAAGGCCTCCAGCTGATCCTGCGTGGTAATACCCGCGGCGGCTCGGGCGAAAGCTATTTCTTTAACCCGCCGATCCATACGCTGGGGGGCGACCTGTACAATGGCGAGGGCGGTATGGGTTCGTCCAACTGGCTCAACTTCACTACAGATGCTTACCTGACCTATACGCAACGTTTTGCGGACAAACACCAGTTCAGTATCATGGGCGGTATCAACTATGAGAACACCGTTAGCAAGGGCCTCAACGTGGTAGGGCAGGGCTTTGCCAACGTGATCCTCAAAGAAGAGAACCTGGCCGGGGCTGACAAGCAGATCATCAATAACAGCCGTTCCGAGACCACCCTGGCCTCCGGCTTTTCCCGGCTTAACTATACGTTCAACGATCGTTACCTGTTCACCTTCACAGCAAGGGCTGACGGTAGCTCCAAATTCGGTACCGATAACAAATGGGGCTTTTTCCCCTCCGGCGCTGTCAGCTGGAAAATGGAGGAAGAGGATTTTATCCGCGACCTCAATTTCTTTGATCAGCTGAAACTCCGCGCCAGCTACGGCATCTCCGGTAACCAGGGCATCTCTCCCTACCAGTCTTTCAGCCAGTTTGGACAGGACTACTATTACCTGAACGATAAAGAATACATCATCTACGGCGTAGGCCGGGAAGTGGGCCGCGAAGGGATCGGCAACCGCTACGTCACCTGGGGCGGTATGGCCAATAATAACCTGCGCTGGGAAAAAACAGCCCAGCTGGATATTGGTATAGATCTGGCCTTCCTGGACAACCGTATCGCTCTGACCGCCGATTATTACCATAAACGCACTACCGACCTGCTGCGCCAGCAGTTCCTGAACCCAAGTACAGGGTTCGACAGGGTATGGACCAATGACGGCAAAGTGGAGAACAAAGGATTTGAATTTTCGCTGGACGCCCGCATCATTGACAAAGGCAAATGGCAGTTCAATGCCGGGGTGATCTTCAATATGAACCGCAACAAAGTACTGGACATCGGTTCCCAGGAAAGCTCAGGTTATATCACCGATGCCAGCGGCAACCGCTATGAGCCCTATGGCGGCGGTATCTTCAACGATGCCTACCTGAACGTGCTGGCCATTGGTCAGCCCATCAATTCCTTTTACGGCTACCGTGTGGATGGCATCGTCCAGGGCAAGCCGCAGAATACCTATAAAATGAACCAGCCCGGTGAGCTGAACTATATCGGGCTGAAAGATGACGGCACGCTGGATCCCAATGCCCGTACCATCATTGGTGATCCCAACCCGGACTTTACGGCCAGTCTCAACCTCCAGCTGACCCATACTTCCGGCTTTGATTTCAATGTGCTGTTCTACGGCATGTACGGCAATGATATTTTCGCCACCCGCAAACTGGATGCACCTGGTTTGCAGGAGGGGCGCTGGACAGCAGAGCAACCCAATAACGAGCGGCCCCGCCTGCGGGCCGACCGCCAGTATTTTGCTTCTTCCTGGTTTGTGGAGGATGGTTCCTTCCTGCGGATCCAGCATATCACGCTGGGATACCGGCTGCCTACCAGCAGCATCAAATTCCTGGACCAGGGACGTGTATATCTCAACGTGAGCAATCCCGTGACCTGGACCAGGACCCACGAGTTTGACCCGGAAGTAGGGGAGAACGGTCGCGGTGCAGCCGCCTATCCGCGGATCACCAGTATTACGGCCGGCCTGGAAATCAAATTTTAACTGACGAAAATATTGCCTGTATGAAAGCAATCCTGACCATCACCGCAGTAGCGCTGCTTTCCCTCAGCTCCTGCAAGAAAATGCTGGAAGAAGATCCTTACGGCGTTTTCTCCAATAACAACTATTACAATACGGAGGCGGATGCGCTCAATGCCCTGTTATACGCCTATGATCCCATCAATAATATTGAGTATGGCGCACGCTTCCTGTTCAACCTGGCGGATATTACCACCAACCAGTATAAATCCTATAACCGTGGGCTGGAGACCAATCTTTACACCTGGGATGTGAACAGCAATACGGAAGAGTTCCTGTATTTCTTTAAATATGCCTTCCTGAGTATCAGCAGGGCCAATTCCGTCCTCGAAAATGTAGACGGCATGGAGAACATCACTGCTGCCAGCAGGAGACAGTTCCTGGGGGAGGCGCATTTCCTGCGGGCCTTCAATTATTTTATGCTGGTGCGCACCTATGGGTCCGTGCCCCTGCATGAAAACGTGGTGCAGAGCATCAGCCAGGCCCGCGCAAACTATGGCAGTATTGAGACCCTGTACAATTTCATCATCAAAGACCTGGAAGAAGCCATCAGCCTGATGAGTATCTCCAAGCAGGCGGGCCGCGCCGATAAAGTGGCTGCCCAGTTCCTGCTCAGCAAAGTATACCTGACCATGGCCTCTTCCAAAATGACCGGCGCACCCGGTTATGAATGGGTAGGTGATCCTGAGCAGGTCTATGCCCGTGCCGCTGAATATGGCAGCGCTGTAGTGAATAATCAGTCTGTGTATGGGCTCGATCCCAATCTGTTGAACGTATATGATGTCAACCACCAGGCCGATGGCATGGAACATCTCTTCATTACTTCCATGTACCGGGATGGCCGGGGTTATGAAGGCAACTATTCCCAGCTGCCCCAGATGTTTGGCATCGGGTTGCCGGTGATCTGGATCTCCAGCAGCATCACGGGCGGACTGGGTGTACAGAAAGTGATTGAAGCCACTGGTTGCTGGAGCTATTACCGGGTAGACAATAATTTCTACGATACCTATGCCAATCAGGACCTGCGCAAGCAGCTGATGGTAACCACTATCTACAATGAAAATGGTTCTGTGCTGGCTAACTGGGATCCTTCCAATATCAGCAGCGGCAATGCCACGCTGAATGCTTTCTATTATCCTTTCTGCCGTAAATACACCGATCCCATTTCCCTGGGAACCCGTACCAGCGCTAACCTGTACCTGATGCGTTTTGCGGAAGCGGCCCTTACTTATGCAGAGGCGGCCGGACCTACTACGGAAGGTTATCTATGGGCCAACCGCGTACGCCAGCGCGCCAACCTGGACCCGCTGCCGCAAGGGCTGAGCCCGCAGCAGTTCCGGGAAGCCATCTGGCAGGAACTGACCTGGGAACTGGCTTTTGAAGGCCATGGCATTTACGAGCTACGCCGCACCAACCGTGTGCTGACCGGCATCACCAATAAAACGGTGAAAGCGGAGTATGCCTATTTCTATCCCATCCCCCAGCGGGAAGTAGACCTCAACCCCAATAATTAACGCTGTCAACTCAACTGTTATGAAAACGATTGTACAATACCCGCTGGTCCTGTTCAGTGTCCTCGCTGTGCTGTTCTTTGGCTGTGAGAAAGAGGAGAACGAGCTGACCATTGGCGATGATTATACCCTGCGCTCCCAGGCCGGGGTGAACGCTTTCACAGTGACGGAAAATATTCGTACCCTGACCATCAGCGGCACGGATATTACCGATCTGTCCGGACTGGCATTCAAAAACATCAGGAACCTGACCATCGAAAATACCGGCATCACAAACCTGCAACTTCCTGCCCTGAGCGCGGTGACCGTGTCTTTCACTATCCGCAACAATGCACAGCTGGAAGCTATTGATGGGCTGGACAATTTCAAATTCCACAGCGGCGCCCTGCTGATCGAAGGCAACCCGCTGTTGACCCAGCTCCAGGGGCTGATGCACCTAAAGGTCTTTAAAGGTGATCTGACCATTACTGATAACGTTTCGCTGGGCGAGAATGTACCCTGCAGCTTTGATACTGTAGGTTTCTGCGTGGTCAAATACCTGATGAACAACAGCGTCATCAACGGGCTGGTGACCCTTTCCAACAACCATCCCAATGCGGTCAATGATCCATCCCTGATCGGGGAAATGGGCGGCGGCAATATTATCAGCTATGTGCTGGGCTCCAAAACGGACGTGGAGAAATTTGCGCCCCTGTCGGACAGCGCCATGGACCTGCGGATCACTGGTACGGATATTACGGATGCCGTGATCGGCACTATCAAATCCAAGCTCAAAGCCGTGAAGGGGACCCTGACGGTAGAGAATACAATGATTACCACTACCGAAACTTTTTTCAACAGCGTGAACTGCATGGGAAGCATCATCCTGCGTAACAATGCCGAGCTGGTCAACCCGCAGGGCTTCAAGGATTACCGGCAGGTCAATGGAGACCTGATCATTGAGAACTGTCCCAAGATGGCCTACTGGGGCTTTCCCACCGGTGCAGCCAGTTTTTCAGGCATTGCCCGCATTGAAGGCAGCCTGCGGCTGAATCCCGTGCCGGGCATGGGTGATGGCGGCGCCGGTTTTTCTTCCCTTACTTATGTAGGTGGTGATATGGAGATCACGGGCAGCAAAACAGCCGGTGATATGTGGAATATGGATACCTGGTATGTGGTAGGTGGCGGCATCAAACATATTGGTGGCAGCCTGATCTACCGCAATCACTACAAAGTGAATGGCCTGGGTGGTTTCCAGGCAGTGGAATATATCGGCGGTGATGTGACCATTGTAGACAACGGTGGTCCTGATGGCCTGATCCCTACGGTGACAGCGTCCAACCAGGTGGGCTTCTGCATAGTGAAGAACTGGGTCAATAATGGCGTACTCAAAAAAGACAATCCCGTTATCCAGCTGCGCGCCAAAGCCGGCGATGCGCTGATAGATATCAATACCCTGCCGTCCTGTAACTGATCCTTTTACTAAAAAACGATTGCAATGAAAAAAGTTATTGGTCG
This sequence comes from Candidatus Pseudobacter hemicellulosilyticus, assembly GCA_029202545.1. Classification (GTDB taxonomy): domain Bacteria; phylum Bacteroidota; class Bacteroidia; order Chitinophagales; family Chitinophagaceae; genus Pseudobacter; species Pseudobacter hemicellulosilyticus. Next base: position 245,014 of record CP119311.1, on the reverse strand, counting down.
CATCAGCTGCTTTCTCTTGCTTTCCGTAGGGCTGTTTGCCTGTAAAAGAACTATTGAAGTCCCTGCCGATGCCACGGCCGATGAGGGCGGCGGCATGACCGCTTTCCTGACCCTGGGTGGCGGTGGGATCACCGAGGCCGATCTGAACGGCTACCTCTCCCGCGCCATCACCTGTACAGAATACCTGTCCAGCACCGGTTACTACAATGATGGCGCCTACAACAACAAGGCTGATGATACCCGCCTCATCAAAAGCACCGGCGCCAAGTTCATTGGCCGGGCCATTTATTCCTGGGGTTTTGAAGATCATTTCCAGGATCCCACCTGGCTGGCCAATGCCAAAGTCCTGATGGACGCCCTGCATGCTTTCAATGCCGATATTATTTTCCAGGCGGCCATCTTTGAGATAGTGACCACCAAGGTCAATGCTATCCCGGTCCCTGCCTGGGTGTTCAGCGCCTTTGGCCTGACGCCCACTACCAGGAACTTTGTGTATACCGATATGCTGAATACCTCGGGCGCCTATGTGAACCATTGGGGCAGCGGCGCCAGTGTGCCCGATATCTCCAGGCTGGAGGCCAGGATGTTTTTCTATTATATGGCCAAACTCTATATGGATGCCGGCATTGAAGCCCTTCATTTTGGACAGGTGGAGCTGATGGCTATGACCGATGCCGGCAATAACTATGCAGGCTGGAGCGACCTGCTCTCACGGGTGCGCAGCTATGCCGCCAGTAATGCCCGCCGTGGCGCTGTACTCTGTGATGGTCATATGTGGGGCGGCGGCGTGAAAGTAGGGAGCCAGCTCTTATTTGATTTTGTGTCCTTCCCGCTGCGTATCCGCGAGAATGCCGGTACGCCGCAAACAGCTGATCTGGCCATCTTCTACAAAGATGCTATCTATACCAAGACCAATGGCGGCACTACACCCAGCGGCTGGACCGTAGCCAAATCCCCCTACCTGGTGGAGTTTGATAACTACGGCATCAGCGGCAGTCCCGGTGTAGCCACCGGCACCGATCATTGGGTATGGGGCTATGATGAGATCAGCTGGTACTACCTGCAACCTGAACCTTACCGCAATTCCTGGCTGCAATATGCCTATAGCTGGTTAGCCACCAATGATCCTAACGGGCACCTGCAAACGCCTGTTCGTCGATGGGCTACCCATGCCGGCGGCATACGGAATATCTACAATGCCAATACCAATAGCGTGGCCTGTCCCACAGGAATGAACCAGGAAGGCACTATCAACCAGCTCTGGAATAATTATGTGCTCAACGGGCTGGCGCAGGTAAATGCTTTTGCTCCTTCTTCCTCTATCATCGGCAACCTGACCATTACGGGCAGTGATGTCACGGATCATGCGGTATCTTTTATCAAGACCAAAATATCCGAGATCAGGGGCACGCTGACCATTGAGAACTGCCCGCTGCTGACCACCACGGAGAATTTCATAGAATCGGTGGTCTGCAAGGGCAGCATCGTGTTCCGCAACAATGCCGAACTGTTCAATCCCAATGCCTTTATGGGTTATACCCGCATCAATGGCGACCTGGTGATTGAGAACTGCCCCAAGATGTACTACTGGACTGGCGGCCAGGGCTTCAGCAATATCACCCGGGTGGAAGGTAACCTGCGCATTGATCCTGCTACCCGCTTCGGTGACGCAGGTATGGGCCTGGGATCCCTGTCCTTTGTGGGGGGCGATTTTGTCCTCAACGGGGATCGCGCCAACAGCTTGGGCAGTATCTGGAACCTGGACAGCTGGTATGTGCTGGGCAATGCGCTCACCCATATCGGCGGCAACCTGGTGTACAACAACCATTACCGGGTCAATGGGCTCTCGGGCTTCCAGGGCCTCACCTATATTGGCGGGGATGTGCAGATACTGGACAATGGCGTGCCGGATGGACAGATCCCGGTGAACAGTGTTCCCGGCCAGGTGGGTTTCTGCCTGTTCAAAGAACACCTGAACAACGGTGTATTTAAAAAAGCCAGCCCCGTTATTCAACTGCGGCAATCGCCCGGCGATCCGCTGATCAATATCAGCACCGTATTACCTTGTTACTGACCTGTAGAACTAACTTACTATGTATACAATGAAAACGATACTCCTTTGCGCCCTGGCCTGTCTTGGTTTTGCGGCCTGCAAAAAAGATAAAACGGACAATACCCCTCAGCGTCCGCCGCTGGAAAGAAGTTATGCTTTTTCCAATGGGGTAGTGTCCCGCAATGTGCTGGAGAGCTACCTCTCCCGCGCCATCACCATGGCCGAGCTGCTCAATTCAGACGGCGTATACAGTGATGGTCCTTACCCGGAGAAGAATGACGACTGGCGCATGTTGTCCAATATTGGCGCTAAATTCGTTGGTCGCGCTTTGTACACCTGGGCCGTAGAATCCCGCTACAATGATCCGGCATTCCTCAGCAATGCAAAGGCCATGATAGACCAGGCCCACCAGACGGATGCCGACCTGGTTTTCCAGGGCGCTATCTTCGAGATCATCACACCGGATGTCAACAACCTGGCGGTTCCTGCCTGGGCCTTCGAAGCTTTTGGCCTGCCGGTGGAGACCCGCAATTTTAGGTATGATGATATGATCAACCTGTCCGGCAATGGCGTAGGCCTCTGGGGCAATGGCAGCGTGCCCGATATTTCCCGGACAGAAACACAGCTTTATTTTTATCACCTGGCCCGCCGCTTCATGGAAGCCGGTATTGAAGCCATCCACTTTGGACAGGTGGAGCTGATGGCCATGGCTGATGCCGGTAATAACTATGCCGGCTGGAGCAACCTGCTGGGCAAGATCCGCAATACCGCTAAAACAGCGGCCCGCCGCGGCACCGTACTCTGTGACGGGCATATGCCTTCCGCAGGAATAGTAGTAGATGGTAAACTGTTATTCGACTTTGTCTCCTTTCCATTACGCGCCAAAGAGATTGGGGGCGAACCTATGCAGGCAGAGCTGAAAAAATTCTACCTGGATGCGATCTATGGGCTTACCAGGGGTGGCATCACACCCAGTGGCTGGTCCTGTGACGCTTCTCCCTATATTGTTGAATTCGATAATTTCGGCATGAGCAATAACCCCGGTGTGGCCAATATCACGGATCATTTCCTGTGGGGCTATGATGAGATCGGCTGGTTATACCGCCAGCCCACGGAGGAAGCCAACGCCTTCCTGGAATATGCCGATGCCTGGATTGCCCGGGTAGATCCCAATGGTTACCTCCAGATGCCCGGCAGCAGGGTAGTAGCGCTGGGCGAAGGCCAGATAACACGCTACAGGGCCAATACACAAAGTGCTACCTTTCCCTTGGGTAAGAACCAGGAAACAACCATCAAACAAATCTGGACCAATCAATGATCATGCGAATAAACTTTATCTATGTATGCCTGCTGGCGGTAAGCTGTGCAGGACCGGCCGAAAAAAAGGAGCCTGCTACCAGTTATGCCATCAGTGAGCAAGGGATCTCCGAAACAGTACTGGAGAACTACCTCAAACGTTCCGTCACCATGGCCGAGTTCCTGACCGTGGATCCCTACTGCGTGGATGTTACCTATCCGGCCAAGGCAGATGATATACGCCTCATCAATAATATCGGCGCCAAATTCATTGGCCGCGCCATTTACCGCTGGGGCAAGGAAGATATGATCAACCAGGCCGGCTGGCTGGACAGTGCGGCCCTGCTGGTAAAAGCGGTGCATGCACAGGACAGTACGGTGATCTTCCAGGGCGCCATCTTTGAATGCGTCACTAAAAAGGTCAATACAGTGGCGGTGCCGGACTGGGCCTTTCAGTTAATGGAACTGCCGGTGGAGCAGCGGAATTTCCGCTATGACTCCATGCTCAATAAAGAAGGTAAATATGTGAACCAATGGGCGCCGGGCAGCAGTGTGCCGGATATCACCCGCCCGGAAACAAAGCTCTGGATGATCTTCCTGGCGGCCAAATATATCAACCTCGGTTGTGAGGCCCTGCACTATGGCCAGATAGACCTGATGGGCATGGCGGATGCCGGCTACGGGGAATGGGCAAAATACCTGGCGAAGGTGCGAACCTATGCCAGGCAGCATGCGCGCAGGCAATGGGTATTGATGGATGCGCATACTCCTTACGGTGGTATGGTGATCAATGATACCAGCCTGCTGGACTTCAATGCTTTTCCGCTGCGCATCAAAGAAGTGGTGGACAGCCCCATGCAGGGAGTGCTGCAGAAAGGTTACCTGGACGCCATTTATGGCAGAAGCAAAGCCTGCGTAACACCCAGCGGCTGGCGTTCTGAAGAACTGCCTTACCTGGTGGAGCTGGACAATTTTGGCGCCAGCCCCAATCCTGGTAAACCGGATACTGCCTCCCATTTTGCCTGGGGCTATGATGAGATCACCTGGTTCTACCTGCAGCCGCAGGAATACCGGAAGCAATGGCTCTGGTATGCCCAGCGCTGGATCAATGACAATGATCAAACCGGTTACCTGGAAATGCCTGTATCCCGATTGATTGACCAGGGCCAGGGAAAACCGATTATCAAGAACCGGGCTAATACGCCGTCGGCTGCCGTGCCAGATGGCATGGACCTGGAAGAAACGATTAAAGCCATCTGGCAACAAGAAACCCGAAAATCCTGAACTTATGCGCTCCTTGTTTTACGTACTCCTATTGTTGTTTATGAACGTTTCCATTGGTTCGTCCCAGGAAAAAAGATCCCTGCTGAACTGGGAGATCGGTTATCACCAGCAGGCCACCGACAAACCGGCCAAATGGCTGCCTGCTACTGTGCCCGGCGCTGTTCAGCTGGATGTGATGAAGGCAGAGCATTATAAACAGCCGTACTGGTATGGCGACAATGTGCTGCAGTTTGACTGGATGGAAGACTGGTATTTCACCTATCGCACCAGCTTTGCCAAACCGGCCCTGGGGGCAGATCAGCGGCTTTTCTTTCATTCCAAAGGGATCGATTACCATTTTACCATATTGCTGAATGGTCAGCAAATACATGAACAGGAAGGGATGTTCACCTATGTGGACCTGGACCTGACGGACAGGCTGCAGGCGCAGAATGAATTACTGATCATCCTGCGGCCTGTTCCCAAAATTGAGGAAGCCAAAGTATGGGTGAAGGGCACGGAGACCTATCGCCAGAACGCCCGGGAGAGCGCCAAGCCGGCTGTGAGCTATGGCTGGGACTGGCATCCGCGGCTGGTGACAAGAGGTATCTGGGATGAGACTTTCCTCGCTGTTCGCAACAAAGCGCATCTCACTGCGGCCCCTGTTACCTATACGCTCAACGAAGAGCGCAATGCGGCCAGCCTGCAGCTGGACCTGGAAGGAAGGTCCCTGGCAGGTACAACCTATCGCTGGCTGATCAAAGATGATAAGGGCAAATTGCTGGTACAGCAAACTGGTCCGCTGAGCGCAGACCAGGCCATTGTCAAAGCACAGCTGGACAAGCCCCGGCTCTGGTGGCCCAACGGTTATGGCGATCCCGTACTCTATACCAGTGAACTGGAATTACTGGGGCCGGATAAAAAACTGCTGGACAAACGCCGGCAGCAGATCGGCTTCCGCACCATTAAACTGATCATGAATGAAGGCGCCTGGGATGAGCCCGCTGATTTCCCCGTGACCCGCAATGTATCGCCCGCCAGCTTTGAAGTGAATGGCCAGCGCATTTTTGCCAAGGGTACCAACTGGGTACACCCGGAGATCTTTGTAGGATTGATCACGCCTGCACTTTATGAAAAGCAGGTAAGGCTGGCCAAGGACGCCAATATGAATATCCTCCGCGTATGGGGCGGTGGCATCACCAATAAAGAATCATTTTTTGATTACTGTGATCAGTACGGGCTGCTGGTATGGCAGGAATTCCCGCTGGCCTGTAACAACTATACCGATAAGCAAAGTTACCTGGATGTGCTGGAGCGGGAGGCGAGGAGTATTATCAGTCGCGTCAAAACCCATCCCTGCCTGGCTGTCTGGAGCGGCGGGAATGAATTGTTCAACAGCTGGAGCCGGATGACGGACCAGTCGCTGGCCTTACGCCTGCTCAATAGTCTCTGTTACCAGCTGGACCAGCATACGCCTTTTATTTTTACCTCGCCGCAATATGGCATGGGCCATGGGTATTACGTGTTTGCCGACCTGGAAAAAAAGGAAGAGCTGTACCAGTGGATGAGCCGCGCTACTAAAACTTCTTATACAGAGTATGGCGTTCCGGGTGCTGCCAGTGTGGATATGCTGAAAAGCTTTATCCCTGCTAATGAGCTGTTCCCTCCCAAAGCCAATACGGCCTGGGAACTGCACCATGGGCTGGGTGCCTGGGGCGATCATCGCTGGCTGGATATGCAAGTGCTGGAACATTATTTTGGTAAGATCCAATCGCTGGAAGAGCTGGTGAAATATAGCCAGCTGACCCAGTCGGAGGGACTGCAATTCATATACGAGGAAGCGCGGCGGCAGAAGCCCTATTGCAGTATGGCCCTCAACTGGTGCTTCCAGGAGCCCTGGCCGGCAGCTGCCAATAACAGCCTGATCAGCTGGCCCAATGAAGTAAAACCCGCTTACTACAGCGTGGCCAAAGCCTGTCGGCCTGTACTGGCCAGCGCCCGTGCGCCCAAATTTTCCTGGGCTACCGGCGAGGCATTCACTGCGGATGTATTTCTTTTAAACGATACTTACCAGGCCCTGCCTGCTGCTGATATCATGGTGACCATTAACTTTGACGGTAAGGAGCAAACCATCCTTGAATGGGATTGCCCGGGTACCCGGCCTTTTGAAAATGGGGTGGGTCCTACCGCCCGCGTCACCATACCCGAACTGAAAACGCAATTCTTTACCGTAAAAGTGGCAGTGAAAGGAAAGCCGGAATACAATTCGGAATATACTTTCCTGCATATTAAAAACACTAAACGCTAAATCATGCGTCAGCTTTTCTATGCAATTGTATTCTTTATTGGAACATCAGCATCAGCCCAACTCAAAGTAGCCGCCATATTCGGCAACCATATGGTATTGCAGCAGGGCATCAACGCGCCTGTATGGGGCTGGGCTGCTCCCAACACGAAACTCAGTATCCGCATTGCGGAGCAAACTATTCCCGCAGAGGCTGATGCCACCGGCAAATGGATGGCGAGGCTACCCTTATTAAATGCAGGTGGCCCGTATACTTTGGAGATCAGCACCGGCTCCGACAGGATCTCTTTTTCGGATGTGCTGGTGGGTGAGGTCTGGCTGGCTTCGGGGCAGTCGAACATGTGGTGGCCCGTAAATTTAGCTGCCAATCCGGAAGCGGAGATCAGCAATGCCAATGATAACAGTATTCGTTTGCTGACCGTGCCACAGCAAAGCAGCACGGAACTGGTGAATGACCTTGGTCCGGTACAATGGCAGCCCTGTTCGCCGGCAGTCATCAAAGATTTCAGCGCCGTGGGGTATGCTTTTGCCCGTAACCTGCGACAGGAGCTGAAAGTACCAGTAGGTATCATTCATGCCAGCTGGGGCGCCACGCCTGCCGAGGCCTGGACTAGTGGGGCGCTGCTGCGGACCATGCCCGCCTTCCGGGATACCCTGCGCAAACTGCCGGATGCTGGCAACTGGGACAGGTTTGTAGACAACAGCAACCAGCTGGATGCCCAACGCCAGGCCATCATGACCAATGCAAAAGAGGGCCTTCAACAAAACGCACACAAGCTTAGCTATAATGATGCGGACTGGGGAAAAGCCAGCTACCCGCTCAATGCCGGTACTAACCTGGAAGCGCCAGGTTATTGGGGTTTTATCTGGCTGCGCAAAAAGATCAGTGTTGATCAATCGCTCAGCGGTAAAACCATTAAACTGGTGCTGCCTTATCTCACCGCCGAGCAGGTGGATATTTACTGGGATGGCAAACCGGTAGTGGAAAAGACTAAAGCAGTGAACGGAGCGGTTGAATATGTATTGCCGGTAAAAACCATTGCCAAAGGCGGGCACCTGCTCGCTATCCGCAATTACAGCAACTGGGGTATCCATAAGGTAGGCGTTGACGGGGTGCCGGCCCGCATTACCAGTGATGCCGGCAGCAAAACAATTGTGCTGGATGGGGAATGGCGTTTCAACCGGAACCTGGAACCTGCTGTAGCGCAATGGCAGAACTGGTATACCACGCCCACCGTATTGTACAATAAGATGATTGCCCCCATTATGCCTTATGGCCTCAAAGGGTTTATCTGGTACCAGGGAGAATCCAATGCTTCCCGCGCCAAAGAATACCAGATCTTGTTCCCATTAATGATCAACGACTGGCGCATCGGCTTCCAGCAGGGACCCTTGCCTTTTCTTTTTGTGCAGCTGGCCAATTTCATGGCTAAAGATGAGCAACCCCCTGCCCGCAGTGAATGGGCGGAGCTGCGTGAAGCACAAACAATGACCCTGCAATATCCCAATACAGGTATGGCAGTAGCTATTGATATTGGTGATGCCAATGATATTCATCCCAAAAACAAACAGGAAGTAGGCAGAAGGCTGTCCCTGGCCGCCCGCCAGGTGGCTTACGGCGAAGCTGTCAGCTGGCGCGGTCCTGTCTATGATTCTATGAAAATACAGGACGCGGTGATCCGCTTATATTTTAACAGTAGCAATGGCCTGCAGTTCAGCAATAGCAGCGGGCAGCAGCATTTTGCTGTGGCCGGGGCCGATAAACAATGGCATTGGGCCGATGAAGTGGCCATTGAAGGCAATTGCATTTTAGTGCGTTGCAGTAAAGTGAAAAACCCCGTAGCTGTCCGCTATGCCTGGGGCAATAATCCGGCAGCAGGACTAACAGATGGAGCAGCCATGCCTGCTTCCCCTTTCCGTACAGACGATTGGTAAAACAAATACAAGCCCATGAAGAAATTAGTGTTAGCAGCATTATTGATCAGTGGACAATTGCTGGCGCAGCAGCCCGCATCACCTTTACAGTATGTTGATCCCACCATTGGTGGAGTAGGGGTGATCCTGGAGCCCGCCCGCCCAACTGTTCAGCTGCCCAACAGTATGCTGCGGGTGTACCCTATGAAGCGCGACCAGATCGACGACCAGATCAGTCATTTCCCCCTCAATGTGCCCTCGCACCGCCTCAACTGGGTCTTTGGTTTTCTGCCGGTAAATGGCCCTTTGCAGGAGTCCAGCTGGAGCAGGAAACTCACCATTGGTAAAGAGACGCTGACGCCCTATTATTACCAGGTAAGCTCAGAAGACGCCACACAGCAGGTGGAGTTCACCCTGTCGGAGCGCAGCGGTTTTTTCCGGGTGTACTTTAAAGACCAGCAGGATCATTACCTGCGTTTCGGCATCCTGAATGGCAATGGTGAATTACAGGTGAGTGGTAAACGGGTGATCTCAGGCATGGAGAATTTCTTTGGCATGAAAGCGTATTTCTATGCCGAAACAGATACCGACCTGGGCGCTGTGGAAACAAAACAGGTGGGCAATAATAAAGTGCTGCTGATCCATGCCGGTAATAAAGCTGATGTTATCAGCATGCGTTATGGCGTATCCTATATCAGCGTTGAGCAGGCTAAATACAATCTCCAGCAGGAGATCAAAGACTGGAATTTTTCGGCATTGAAGAACAAAGCCTATGCAGCCTGGGATAAGGCCCTATCGCTGATACATATCAATGGCGGTACCATTGCGCAGAAGCGCGTGTTCTACACTTCACTGTATCGCTGTTATGAGCGCATGGTCAATATCAATGAATACGGTAAATATTACAGTGGTTATGATCACCAGGTCCATACCTCCAATGAACCCTTTTACGTGGACAACTGGCTATGGGATACCTATATTGCCCTGGAGCCCCTGCACATGATCCTGCATCCAAAGCAGGAGGCGGCCAAGATCCGGTCTTACCTCACCATGTATGATCAGACAGGATGGATGCCTTCTTTCTCCACCGTCTTTGGCGACTGGCCCGCTATGACCGGCAACAATGCCGCCATCTGGATGACCGATGCCTGGTTCAAAGGGATCCGGGATTTTGATGTGCAGAAAGCTTACCAGGGAATGAAGAAAGGCGCCCTGGAATCCACTATCCTGCCCTGGAACAATGGGCCGCTGACATCGCTGGATTCTTTTTACCAGGAACATGGCTATATGCCCGGCCTGCTCCCCGGAGAGCCAGAGACAGAACCCCGTGTAGACACCAGCTGGGAAAAGCGACAGGCCGTATCCGTGACCATTGATAACAGTTATAGCGACTGGTGCATTGCACAGCTGGCGCCCGAAGTGGACAAGGCTGCTGACCGAAACCTGTTCCTCAAAAGAGCAAAGAACTATGAAAAAGTTTTCCGGGCAGATAAGGGGATCGTATGGCCCAAAGACAAAGACGGCAACTGGATAGAACCCTATGATCCCAGTTTGTCCGGCCGCGAATATTTTACCGAGATCAATGCCTATAATTTCAACTGGGCTGCCAAACATGATCTTGAAGGATTATTCAAACTGATGGGTGGGGTGAAAGGAGCGGAGTCCACATTGGATCAGCTTTTCCGGGAGGATCTGGGCCTGCCGAGGTATAAATTCTGGCGGATACAGCCGGATGCTTCCGGCCTCACCGGGCAGTTTGTAATGGGCAACGAGCCCACTTTCCATATTCCTTACCTGTACAATTATATGGGCGCCCCCTGGAAAACACAGAAGCGTATCCGCATGCTGCTGGACACCTGGTTCCCGGATAATCTTTTCGGCCTTCCCGGAGACGAGGACGGCGGCGGCATGTGCGCCTTCGTCGTATTCTCCATGATGGGCTTTTTTCCGGTCACGCCCGGTATACCGGTGTATACCATCGGCAGCCCTGTATTCAATGATATGCGGATGCAGCTGCCCAACGGCAAACAATTCCGGGTAACGGCTACCAATAATTCGGCGGAGAACAAATTCATCCAAAAAGCCAGCTTCAACGGCAGGCCGCTGGAAAAGACCTGGTTCACGCATGAAGAGCTGATGGCCGGTGGCGTACTGACCCTGGTGATGGGGGCTGAGCCCAATACCCGCTGGGGCAGCAGGCCGGAAGATGCTCCCCCTTCTTCCATAAATTATTCCAATAAAAAATACTAACCACAACTTGTATATACAAGTTGAAAAAACTATCTTTGGCTCATGAAAGCATACAAATTAAACAGACTGTTCAATAGCAGGTCCGGCAACTGTTTTGATGTTGCCATAGATCACGGGTTCTTCAATGAACACCCGTTCCTCAATGGGATAGAAAATATTCAGAAAGCGGTGGAAGTACTGGTGGATGCGGCTCCGGACGCCATCCAGCTCACTACCGGTCAGGCGCATTACCTGCAATCCATTGCGGGAAAGGAAAAGCCTTCCCTGGTGCTGCGTACGGATGTGGCCAATGTATATGGCAATGAGCTGCCGCGTACGTTATTCAGCCGCATGATCGCCAACCCTGTTGAGCAGGCCATCCGCCTGGATGCCAGCTGCGTGGTGGTGAACCTGTTCCGTATTCCCGGCGAGCCGGAAGTAACGGACCAGTGTATCCAGAATATCCTGGCCATTAAGCCGGTCTGCGATCAGTACAGCATGCCATTGATGATTGAGCCGCTGGTATTCCGTCCCAATTCCCAGGCCGGTGGTTATATGGTGGATGGCGATCCCAAAAAGATAGTTCCGCTGGTACGCCAGGCGGTGGAGCTGGGCGCTGATATCATCAAGGCAGATCCTACGGATGATGTGAACGACTACTTCAAAGTGGTGGAAACAGCCGGTATCATTCCCGTGCTGGTGCGTGGCGGTGGCCGTGCTACCGACCAGGAGATCCTGGCCCGGACTTTCGGACTGATGCAGCAGGGCGTGAAAGGCATTGTGTATGGCAGGAATGTGATCCAGCATCCCAATCCCGCCGGCATGACACAGGCCCTGATGGCCATTGTGCATGAAAAAGCCAGTGCTGAAGAGGCCCTGGAAAAGTTCCTGGCTGGTAAAAAAGTAGTAGCTTAATAGTCGCGTAAACTGATTGCCATATGAGACAAGGGATCCTGGTGGGTGGTAACTTTATCATCGACCATGTAAAAATCATTGACACTTACCCCGAGCAGGAAAAGCTGGTGAACATACTGGCCGAGTACAGCAGCAACGGCGGATCTGCCTATAATTTACTGAAGGGTCTCTGTAAGCTGGGCGTCCGCTTTCCCCTGGAAGCAGTGGGATTGCTGGGCGATGATGAGCGTGGTTGCCAGATCATTGAAGAATGCAGCAGCCTGCGCATTGATACCCAACAGCTGCGCCAGACCGATGCTGCGGCCACTTCCTATACCGATGTGATGTCAGTCCACAGCACGGGCAAAAGAACTTTCTTTCACCAGCGGGGCGCCAACGCCCTGCTGGACAAGGCCCACTTCAATTTCACAACTTCCCGCGCCCGTATATTTCATCTTGGTTACCTCTTGCTGCTGGACCAGCTGGACCTGGCGGACCACAATGGCGTAACCGGTGCAGCCCATGTGCTGAAAGCCGCTTCTGAAGCAGGTTTCCTTACCTCGGCTGATATTGTGAGCGAGAACAGCGACCGGTTTGCCAGCATTGTGCCGCCGGCGCTGCCGTATATTGACTACCTGTTTGTGAATGAATTTGAAGCGGGTATGCTGACGGGCATTGCTACCACTACCGCCGGGGCCATCAACGTGAGCGGCTGTTTCCAGGCTGCTTCGCGGATCATTGAAATGGGGGTTCGCCAATGGGTGATCCTGCATTTCCCCGAAGGAGTAGTGGCGGTGAGCGCCAGCGGAGAACAATTATTTCAACCTGGCCTGCGGGTGCCGGCCGATCGTATAGCAGGCGCCGTAGGCGCCGGTGATGCTTTTGCCGCCGGTGTGCTGATGGGACTGCATGATGAAACTCCCCTGCAGGATTGCCTGCTGCTGGGCGTCAGCGCTGCTGCCAGCAGCCTCTTTAAGGCTACCTGTTCAGATGGCATCCTGCCCGCGGCCGACTGCCTGCAGCTGGCCCGTGAGTTTGGCTACCGCGAACAGCCTGTGGCCGTTTAGTCCTGCCCTGGAAAGGGCCTTCTAACTATCAAGATCATGGAGCAAACTACTGATACCGGTCGCCTCCTGGAAGCCATTATGCCCGCATCGCGCATAAAGACCAGGCTTGTGGACCTGGTCTCCTATGCCTCCGATGCGGGTTTTTACCAGCTGGTGCCCAGGGCCGTGGTGTTACCCGTTGATGAAGCGGAGATCATTGCCCTGTTCCGTTTCTCACACCAGCACCGGATACCGCTGGTATTCCGGGGTGGTGGGACCAGCTTATCGGGCCAGTCCATCACGGATGGTATCCTGGTGGATATAGGTCGCTACTGGCGAGGCGTAAAGCCGGAAAATGAGGGACGAACCGTACGCGTACAGCCTGGGATCACGGGGTCCATGGTGAATGCGCAACTGCGCCGATACGGTAGAAAGATAGGGCCGGATCCCAGCAGCATCGGCTCGGCCATGATGGGCGGTATCCTTTCCAACAATGCCAGCGGCATGTGCTGCGGCGTCCGTTCCAATGCTTACCATACTACTAAGTATATCCGCTTTATACTGCCGGATGGAAATACTTTTTCTACGGAGCTGGCGGAAGATTATACCCGCTTTGCGGAAAGCTGCCGGCCCTTGCATGACACCCTGCTTCGGTTGCGGCAGCAGGTATTGGCCGATGCTACTTTGTTTGAGCGCATCCGCAAAAAATACCAGACCAAGAATACAGTGGGTTATTCGCTGAATGCCCTGATTGACCATGCGCATCCGCTGGATATACTGGCGCACCTGCTGATCGGCGGAGAAGGCACGCTTGCCTTTATTGCGGAAGCTGTGCTGGACACGGTTCCTGAGCCGCCCTTCAAAGCCACGGCCCTATTGTATTTCCCGGATATCTATGCCGCCTGCAAAGCCATTATTCCCCTGATTGGCGCCGGCGCGGAGATGGTAGAATTGATGGACCGCGCCTCCCTGCATGCCATTGAAGACCTGCCCGGCATGATGCCGGTGATCAAAACGTTGCCGGGATCGGCCAGCGCTTTGCTGATCGAATTCCAGGAAAGCACCGCCGAAGCCCTGGCAACTAAACTCGATCTTTTCCTGGCCAGTGCTGAACAGCTGTCCATGCTCAATATGCCGGTATTCACCACCGATCCCAAAGAACGCGAGTTCCTATGGAAAGTGCGCAAAGGTTTATTCCCGGCCGTTGGGGCAGTACGGGCCAGTGGCACTACGGTGATCCTGGAAGATATCGCCTTCCCGCTGGAGCACCTGGGGGATGCCATCCTGGAATTGCAAAAGCTGTTCCGCGACTTTGGTTACCACGATGCCATCATCTTTGGTCATGCCAAGGATGGCAACCTGCATTTTGTGGTCAAGCAATCTTTTCATACACCCGAAGAAGTGACCCGCTACGACCGGTTCATGCAGGCTGTGGTAGCGTTGGTGGTAAAGCAATACGATGGCGCCCTGAAAGCAGAGCATGGCACAGGCCGGAATATGGCGCCCTTCGTGGAAACAGAATGGGGTACAGCACTCTATGCCATCATGCAGCAGCTCAAGCAGGCTATTGATCCCATGGGGCTGCTGAATCCTGGTGTTATCATCAATACCGATCCCAAAGGTCATATCCGCCACCTGAAATCCCTGCCTTCGGTAGAGGGGGAAGTGGACCGCTGCATTGAATGCGGCTTCTGTGAAACGGTTTGTCCTTCCCGCGACCTGACCCTGACGCCACGCCGGCGTATTGTGGTCCGTCGGGCCTTGGTGGGTCTGAAGGTAGCCGGTCGGCAGGATCAGTATGACCAGCTGCTGAAGGAATACCAATATGACGGACTGGATACCTGTGCGGTAGATGGGCTTTGCGCCAGCAATTGCCCGGTGGATATCAATACCGGCGACCTGGTCAAAAGACTGCGCCGCGAAAGTCATGACGCTGCTGCCAACAAACTTGCGTTGCGGGTGGCTAAGAATTTTGGCCTGGTGGAGCGGTCGGTCCGGATGGCGCTGCGTTCCGGTAGTTTGGTGAACAGCCTGACAGGAGGTAAAGGCATGCCTGCACTTACTAAGGGACTGCGTTGGTTCGTCCCCACTATTCCTTTATGGTCCCCGCAAATTCCGGGGCCGCCATCATTGAGCAGTCTGCGGCAGTTGTCAGAAAAGACGGGTTCCGGCGAACCTGTTTTGAAGGGCACTGGCGTTCAGACTGAAACCCTGGCTGCAAGAACAATTGTCTATTTTCCCAGCTGCATCTCCCGGGTGATGGGCAGTCATACGGAAGGGAAGAAAAATATCCTGGACACCTTTCTCAGTGTGGCCAGGAAAGCCGGCGTGCAGGTGCTGATCCCCAAAGACCTCCAGGGCAGCTGCTGCGGCCAGATCTTCTCCAGCAAAGGGTTCCAGGCTGCCTATAGTTATACCGCCAATAAAATTGTGGACAGTCTCTGGTCCGCTACAGCTTCCGGCTTGTATCCCGTGATCATGGATGTAAGCTCCTGTGTTTACACGTTGAAACACCTGCGCCCTGCATTATCACCCGATAAACAGCAGCTCTATGATCAGTTGCGCATCTTAGACAGTGTAGACTTCCTGCATGATATGGTGCTGCCGGTGGCTGGACCATTGCACAAAAAGGAAAACATAGTCCTGCATCCTGTCTGTTCCTTAAAGAAACTGGGTACGGAAGATAAGTTTGTCCGCATTGCCCGTCATTTCGCAAATGAGGTAACGGTGCCGGTACAGGCGGGCTGCTGCGGCATGGCGGGGGATCGCGGCTTTCTGTTTCCTGAGCTTACGGCTGCGGCCACCAGTGCCGAAGCTGCAGAGGTCAGCAGCCAGTCGTATAACGGTTATTACTCTTCTACAAAAACCTGCGAAATGGCCCTGTCTGAAGCTACCAAGGCCAATTACGAATCCATTCTTTACCTGGCGGATGAGGTGATGGCCTGAATAATGTAGCTGCAAATACCTGCTTCTCTGTAATTTTGCGGTTCCGGAACAAACCGCCGGCGTACTTGTGACCATGAACAAAACACTATTCACGACGCTTGTCGTGGCTTCCCAGGCCCTGCCAGCCCTGGCGCAGCAAACGTCCCTGCAAAAACTGACCCCCGTAAATTTTCACCTGGTCAGTGTTACTGACCCCTTCTGGAGCGAGCGCATGAACACCGTGGCCACCTCCACCCTCAGTACCTGCATCCTGTATACCGAGAGCAAGACTGCCCGGCTGCGCAACTTTGACAAAGCTGCCAAAGGCAGCGGCCAGCATGAAGGGATTTACTATGATGATTCCGATGTATTCAAGGCATTGGAAGCAATAGCCTATTCCTTGAAGAACCATAAGGATTCCCTGCTGGAAGTAAAAGCCGATAACTGGATCGCCCGCATTGCCGCCGCGCAAATGAAGGACGGCTACCTGAATACCTACTTCCAGCTTACAGATATCAACAAGCGGTGGACCGATATGGAGAAGCATGAGGATTACTGTGCCGGTCACCTCATTGAGGCTGGTATCGCCTACTACAATACCACCGGTAAAAAAGAATTGCTGCAGGTGGGTATCCGCTTCGCTAATCATATAGATGATTATTTCCGCAAGCTGAACCGCCCCTGGGTGAGTGGTCACCAGGAAATTGAGCTGGCCTTGATGCGCCTCTACCACCTGACCAATGAACGCCGTTACCTGGAACTGGCCCAGTGGTTCCTGGAGCAAAGAGGCAGGGGGTATGGCAAAGGAAAGATCTGGAACGAATGGAAAGATCCTGCTTATTGCCAGGATGATATTCCTGTAAAGCAGCAACGCAATATTACCGGTCATGCCGTACGCGCCATGTACCTCTATACCGGTGCGGCCGATGTGGCGGCAGTGACCAATGACGCCGGGTATATCACGGCCATGAATGCTATCTGGGAAGATGTGGTGCACCGCAATATGTATATCACCGGTGGCATCGGCTCACAGGGTTCCAACGAAGGATTTGGAAAAGATTACGACCTGCCCAACGAGCAGGCCTATTGTGAGACCTGCGCCTCTGTAGGCATGGTCTTCTGGAACCAGCGGATGAACATGCTCACCGGTAATGCCCGTTATATAGATGTATTGGAAAGATCCCTGTACAACGGAGCGCTGGATGGGCTTTCCAGGAGCGGCGACAGGTTCTTTTATGGTAATCCCCTGGCTTCTTCGGGTCAGCACAACCGCAGCGAGTGGTTCGGTACGGCCTGCTGTCCTTCCAATGTGGCCCGGCTGGTAGCTTCAGTGGGTGATTACATCTATAGTGTATCCACCAATGCGCTCTGGGTAAATCTCTTTATCGGCAGCAACCTGGATATGCCGATGGGCAAAGAGAAAATTTCGGTAAGCCTGCAAACAGGGTATCCCTGGAAAGGTAGTAGTACCCTCACTATACAGGAGTTACCCAAAAAGATAAATCAGTTGCGGATCCGCAAACCGGGCTGGCTAAGCACGCCTGCGCCCGGCGATCTCTACCGGTATACCAATACCGTTCCTTCCCGCATGAGCATCACCGTGAACGGACAGCCGGTCAATGCCACGGAAGAGAGTGGCTACCTGGTGATCAGCAGGAATTGGAAAAAGGGTGATGTGGTGGAGATCAACACGCCTATGGAAGTGAGGACTATTGAATCCAGGCCTGATCTACAGCAGAACAAGGACCGGGTGGCCCTGCAATATGGGCCCTTTGTCTACTGCGTAGAGGGGCCGGATAATGAGGAGAAAGCCTGGCATTTTATTATACCGGAAAAGCCGTCTTTTAACGTGCAGTATGAGGCCGGTCTGCTGGGTGGCGTCAACAGCATTACGTTCACCGGCCGGGTGCCCGTGCCAGGCGCTGACGGCGTATCCATTGTGATGAAGGACGAACCGGTGAAGGCGATCCCTTATTTCAGCTGGAACAACCGTGGCCCGGCAGAGATGCAGGTCTGGCTGCCGAAGAAAGTGGGAGAGGTGTCAATACGGTAATGGTGACAGATGCATGTAAATTGACATTTACCAAAGTAAAATGAGGAAATGTAAATAAGGAGCGAAGGTGGTCTTTTATAACCCTCCTTATGTATACACTTAATACGGATTGAACTCAATGTCCTAATGATGGCGAATTTATGTTTTAATGGTCATGTTGTTGACATTGATTTAGGGCTTTTTTGCCGAATTGTAAAATGACAGTATCTTAGATGGCTATTTAATGGATTTGGTGATACTTGAATCAATAGAAGCACTTGAAATAGGGAACATTAAGGCTACCCAGAATAGGCCTATAATGGTACATGCATCTGACCTCAATTTCTACTACTGTAAATACCATGGACATGTCGGGGCTGCCCATAAACTCTTCAAAGAATATCTTATTGCGTCATTCCTTGAGTGCTGGGAATTTCGTCGGGTGCCGATTGGGCTGATTCAGGTGCTACCAGAACATATTCCTCAGAATCTAGGAATTGTGCGAAAGAGCTTTGATGTACCAAGTTTCGGGCTTCAAGAAATACAGGGTGTGGCTGATTTAAGTAAAATAAATGAAGATGTTCTAGTTAATGCCCGCCCAAAGCGAGAATTGAAGAATGACCTACTAAAGCTTGCATTTTTCGACATTTGGACCTGTAATGAGGACCGCAGTTCCGGCAACTACAACATTTTATACAAACATGTTGATGGTGAATATGTTATTTACCCAATAGACCACGAAGCTTGCTTTAATCATGGGAATTTCGAGCGGGGTTTAACTCCAATTACATATGAAGATAATTTGATATATTCAACATTATTTTATAAGTTATTTCATAAGGGCGAATTAAAAAACAAGGATAACCTAGAAGGCCTTAAAGAAAGGTTCTACCTTTATAGCCGAAATTGCGGCAAAAAAGTGGGTAAAATCTTACAAGAGATTCCACAAAGTTGGGATATAAACATCGTTAAGAAGGAAGGAGAACTTAAACAATTTCTTTTGAATGACGATTGGTTCGAAATTTGTTGGAACAGTTTTATAGAGTTTTTGAATTTTTTACAACCTAAATAATGGGTACTCAATACAGCATACTGTCAGTTTTAATCAGACCTGAAATCCAAGAAAAGATTTCAATAGGGCTATTGTTGTTTAATGAGGACCAAGTATACTTTGCCTTTTCTAAAAATAAGCAAAAAGCAGCCAGAAAATTGGTGCATCTTTCAGCAAATAAAATGCTTAATGATATTCTAGTTAATATCGAACAAAAACTAGAAGGAGAGAGTTCTGAAAATGCTCAAAAAAGAGGTTTTAAGATTTTTAAAAAAAGGATGTTTGAAAGTACTTTTTCAGCTTCATATATTTCATACCTCAGCAAATACTCGAATAATACTGTTTCCTTTTCCAGCCCCAAGAGTATCAATCTTGATATAAGCTTTCAGAATTTCGAGAAGTTGTTTGAACGATATGTTGATGAATTGATAAATGAGGTGGAAGAAAATGAGAGATTAAAACCGTTTGATATAATTCAAAATAGATTTGGAGCTAAGATCATTCAGCATTTTGATGTTAATAAAATGATTACTCCCGATACGGTGCCTAACCTTATATCAAATGTAAAGGTTGAGTTTGCTGGAAAAAATGAAATTGATGTTTTTGCGCAAACTATAGATATGGAAAGCAATTATCAAACAGTGACAAATCATATTAATTCTTTCCTGCAGCTAAAAACAACCTATTTAAGTAATAATATTTCGATGAAGGACTTTTTAGTTGCTTCTGAACCTGACAAACTGAGATATGCAAAACAGCACGAAGTTTGGAACCAGCTAAGAGACTCTAATCTAGTAAACTACTTAGATGTATCCGAAAGTCAGATAATAATAGATTATGCAGAAGAGCACAAAGTGCGTCCTTTAAGTGCAACAGAGGAATAATTCCTACGCATGTGCAAATATCCTCTGCTTTCGATAAACGTACAAAAATATAGCTCTTTCGCTGTTTAGTGTTAATGTAATTCTCGAGTGACAATCCTATCCATGCTATCCCCTTAATAGTTTCATCAATAACTATTTCTTTTGCTCATCCTTTAAAATAGTGAAATGCTTTTTTAAGTAGATGTCATTTCTCTGCTAGAAGGCAAGTAATACAGTATGTAATTGATCAATTCTGCCGGATCAATAAATTCTTGCTGTATGAATAAAATAGTGGCCTCTTTGATGATATACTACAATTCTGGCAGGCTTCCTACACGAGTAAGCCAATTGAAAAAAATGCCCAATGGCTATATTTATTGTTTTATTTATAGTAATTTATATGGTGTAAGCCATGAAAATTATAATGCCCGTCACTTTGTAAATTAAATATAAACATGATTCTTGCGCACGACAGTATGCCTGAAAATGATCTACTTGATCGAGAAACCTTTGCAAAGCAGATAGTTGATGGTATTATCAAAACTTCCAGGATACAAACCTCTGGATTTGTAACTGCACTTACTGGTAAATGGGGTAGCGGTAAATCTACTCTTCTGTTTTATATAAAAAGAGATTTGGAGGTTGCCTGTAAAAAAGAAAACTATACTTACGGTATTTTGGAATTCAACCCATGGATGTTCATAAACAAGGACGATATTTCTAAGGTATTTTTAAAGGAACTAGCAAGCCGTATTCAACATAAGACATGGTGGAAAAAAGCAATTCTTTTTTTTACAGGGAAGTTGAAGCACGCAAGAATAGTGAATGCGGGAGTGGGTGATTTTGGGAAGGAAATCGGTGATATGGTAAAAAACTATTTAGATTCGGATACTCCTTTGGCTCTTAAAAATGAAATAGATAAACTTCTAGTAAAAACAAATAAAAAGCTCTTCATTTTAATTGACGATATAGACAGGCTATCTCCAAAACAAGTATTTGAATTGCTACAAGTATTAAAGCTTACAGGTTGTTTCAAGAACACGTACTATTTTATTGCATACGATAGGGAAGCAATTGAACTATCAATAGAATCTCAATTTAAGGATTACGGGAAAAAGTATCTGGATAAAATCGTGCAGGCGGATTTTCTAATACCAGAAGCTCCAGCAGAAAAAATAGAATTAATATTTTTCAACTATTTGGAGCAACTATGTGCGGATTATAAAATCAACTATAGCGCCGCTTCATTTTCATCTGTATGGCTTCATGTAGGCATTAAGCAATATTTTTTGACTCTTCGTGACATATATCGCTATCAAAACTCGTTACAATTTTCGTTGCCTTCAATTTCAAATGACATAGATGTAACAGATTTTTTAATTTTGGAGGCCATAAGACTACAAGACTTCGAAGCCTATCAAAACATTTATGAGCATCTGGTAGGTGCTAAATATCTATATGGAAGCCACAATAACCTATCAACAGATGGAGAGTTATTGAGATTCGAAAATCCCACCACAAAAAAGTTAGTCAGATTTCTGTTCCCCAGACAAGGAATTGGGAAATTTAAAAATGTTGTTAACAAGAGATTGTATGATCCAAAAAACAGCTCAAAATACTTTACTTTAAAGATTTCATCCAAAGATATAAGTGAAGTCGAGTTTAGCCAATTTATGCAGACATCTGATAGGAGGGTTGATTTTTTAAAAGCAGTTTCTGATCTCGGGAGATTGGATAATCTGTTAATCCGATTAAATGACAATGAATTGTCAGATAGGTATTTCGAGTGGGATTTTAAACTTGTGGAAGATTTGTTTGTTTTTTTTAATGCCTATTCAGATGAATTACTTAGTGATCCCAAGGGAATTGGTAATGCCATAGTTAATTTATTGTCGCAAAAGGAAAAAGAACAAAACCTGTATTTTAATCACTTTATTGAAATACTTTTAAGAAAGACCCAGACTACGGATAATGCAAGGATTTTTTTCCTCCATTTTATGCTTGATAGTCAAGGAAAAGACAACGGATTTCCATACAATGCACACTCTTTTAAGGAATTTTACTTAAAAAAACATGATGACCTTATGAAATATTACTTGGGTCATTTGCAAAACCATGAAAATTATTTCCTAGCTGGAGAAATTCCAAAGCCATTTAGTTACTATACTTTGCTTTTTCTCTTTGATTACGCAAAATATAATTCCCGAAAATACGAAGAACTGTTACCGGCACTTCTCAAGTCAGAAAGGAACTTATTATTCTTTCTTAAAGGCATTTTGTATAGCACTGGTGGCACTATTGGAATAGAAGCAAAAAGTATTGAAAAATTGTTGCCTAATGAGAATATTCAGCAAGAATTTATTCGGAACGTGAAAAGGATGGATATTACTTTGCTGGATAATACTCAAATTCAATGGAGGGAACTTGCACTTGGATTTTTTAATGAGGATTATTTGAAAGGATAACATTTTACTAGTGAAGATATTCACAAGTCGAAATTTTTTCGATTATTAGCTCGGTTGCTGGGTTTTATAACATTAATTTCATTTTAACAATTAAATAGTAAGTGTTAGGTTGATAGGTTTCTTTTACAAAAAGTTATTGATATTTACCGTTATTATTCTTCAGACATCCCTGGTACCCCCCTGGCGTAATACCTTCAATTTTCCGGAAAACCCGGGTAAAATAATTGACATCTGTAAAACCGCAGCGGTCGCTCACGGCGCGGATATCATGGCGGGGATCGGCCAGCAGCTGCTTGGCCATTTTCACCCTTTCGGCATTGATATATTCCAAAGGGCTGACGCCGCACTGTTCCCGGAACCATTTGAAGAAGCCGTTCCGGCTGAGGTAGGCTTTGCGGCAGAGATCATCCACCGCGATCTTTTCCGCCAGGTTCTGACGGATATAATTGAGAATGAAATGCAGGCGCGAATGGTTCTCCTGCGCCTGGCTCTGGTTGGCGGTGAGGAATAACCGTTGTGTCTGTACCAGGCGGATCAGTAATTCCTTGAGGGAGAGGTCTACAAAAATATCCTTGGCCCTATCAGGGCTGGTGCATACCCGGATGATCTTGTCAATCAGGTTAGCCACTTCCTTATCGTTCAGAAAATGGTACTGATTGAATTCCAGCTTCCAGTGATGTTTTTCATCTTCCGCATTATAGTAATTGTTCAGGTACTGGATGGTGTTGTTGATATAATCCGAGTCCACGGTCAGGGCAATGCACTGGGTGGGCGTTTCAGGAGCGGCTTCCGGGAAATCGATCACCATAGTCTCATTGGCCGGGAAGATCAGGGTCTCCCCGGGATTATATTCAAAGGAGGGATCGTCAAAAACATGCATAATTTTTTTCCCCCGGATCATGCTGGTGATCACTACATCATTGAAAGCGAGTGGGATGTGTGAGGCCGCTGCATAGCTTTCATAAATGCTCAGCTCACAGTTGTGTAAGTTAAACACACGCCTGTTCTCTACCAGCGTTTGCAGATAGGGGGTAGGCGTCAGGCCTATTTTTGTCAAATGGTGTCTGGATGGCACAGCAATAACAATTTATGATACAGCGGGATAAAAGGGAATACAATAAATATACGCAAATCCCGGTACAATCGTGCTATAAAAAAGTACAATTGTTGTGGACCGGCTGCCATTTTTAATGAAAATTACAGTATTCATTCACACATAATTTGCTTGCATATGAGTACTTCAACAGCCGACAGGTCTGCCCCTGTCTTGCCGGCGCGTCCGGCTTTCAAAAAAAAATACGATCACTATATAGGCGGCGCCTGGGTGCCGCCGGCCTGCGGTGAATATTTCGGTAATAGTTCACCCATTGATGGAAAAGTTTTTACGCATGCCGCCCGTGGCAATGAGCAGGATATTGAGAAAGCGGTAGAGGCTGCCAACAAGGCCTTTGAGACCTGGGGTAAAACAGCAGCTGCCCATCGGAGTAACCTGCTGCTGAAGATTGCACAGATCATTGAAGACAACCTGGAATACCTGGCCATTGTGGAGACCATCGATAATGGCAAGCCTATCCGGGAGACCCGTGCGGCCGATCTGCCGCTGGTGGTAGATCATTTCCGGTATTTTGCCGGTGTGATCCGCAGTGAGGAGGGATCACTGAGTGAGCATGATGAACATACCCTGAGCCTTAACTTACACGAACCTATAGGGGTGGTTGGACAGATCATCCCCTGGAACTTTCCCTTGCTAATGGCGACGTGGAAAATAGCACCAGCCCTTGCGGCCGGTTGCTGTGTTGTGGTGAAACCGGCAGAGCAGACGCCAACGAGTATCATGTGCCTGATGGAATTGATTGACGGCATTCTGCCTGCCGGTGTTTTAAATGTGGTGACAGGTTTCGGTCCCGAAGCGGGTAAGCCCCTGGCGCAGTCGCCCCGGATCCAGAAAGTGGCTTTCACCGGTGAGACCACTACCGGTCGGCTGATCATGCAATATGCTTCCGAGAACCTGATACCGGTGACCATGGAGCTGGGCGGTAAGAGCGCCAATGTATTCTTTGAATCGGTCATGGACCAGGATGATGAATTCCTGGACAAAGCCATTGAAGGCGCCGTGATGTTTGCACTCAACCAGGGTGAGGTATGTACCTGTCCCAGTCGCATGCTGGTGCAGGAAAGCATTTACGAAAAATTCATTGACCGCGTGATCCAGCGCACCCGCGCCATCCGCATGGGCAACCCGCTGGATGGAACGGTGATGATGGGTGCGCAGGCATCGGAAGATCAGTACAAAAAGATCCTTAGTTACCTGGACATTGGTAAGCAGGAGGGCGCCCAGGTGCTGACAGGCGGCGCGGCCTTCCACCAGAACAGCGGCCTGGAGCATGGTTATTATATTCAGCCTACCATTTTCAAGGGGCATAATAAAATGCGCATCTTCCAGGAAGAGATCTTTGGACCAGTGGTTTGCGTGACCACTTTCAAAACAACAGAAGAAGCCATTGAGCTGGCCAATGATACATTATATGGATTGGGCGCCGGCGTATGGACAAGGGATGCACATGAACTGTATCAGGTGCCCCGCTCGCTCCATGCCGGCCGGGTATGGGTCAATTGTTACCATGCCTATCCCGCGCATGCACCGTTTGGCGGTTATAAGAAATCAGGCTTTGGCAGGGAGACACATAAGATGATGCTGAACCATTATCGCCAGACAAAGAATATGTTGATCTCCTATGACAAACATAAACTGGGATTTTTCTAAAAAAGTAAGACAGTTACACGCAAGAGCAGGCAATGATAACAGCGGCTGGAAGGCCGCTGTTTATCTTTTCTAAAAAGGCATATTATGAGTATACAACGTGTAAAAGCAACAGATAAGGCCCTTGAACTGATAGATATCCTGCAACGCAAACATGGGCCGCTGATGTTCCACCAGAGCGGTGGTTGCTGTGATGGCTCCCAGCCTATGTGTTTTGAAGCCGGGGAGTTCAAAACCGGGAACAGCGATATCTGCCTGGGCGAAGTGGCAGGCTGCAGGTTCTATATGGCCCGCGACCAGTTTGAATACTGGAAACATACCCAGCTGATCCTGGATGTTACGCCCGGCAGGGGTAGCAGCTTCTCTTTGGAGATACCGCTGGGCATGCGCTTTTTTGTTCGCTCCCGGGTATTTACTGAACAGGAGCTGGAACTGCTGGACGCAGCGGAAACGGCCCGCTGACCAGGCCTTACTGCCGCACCTTCCTGTCTCCCGCATTGCCGCTGCGGCCATGGTCAAACCCCTGGGCGTGCCTTGTCCAGGAGCAAATACCCTTTCATTGATCTGTGCGAAGGCAAGCCTATGCACGGGTAGCCTGCTTTTTATCAGCTGGCAGGCGGAAATGCCGGATAGCTGAACGCTTCACTTTTTTTTCGGCGTGCCATAGTTCATAATTAGTTTGTAAGTTGATCCAGAACTGGGCGGTGTTGCCAAAGGCTTCCGATAGTTTTACTGCCACTTCAGGGCTGATGCCTGCACGCATATTCAGAATAGCGGAAAGGTTGGCCCTTGTCATGCCTAATCCTTCAGCAAGCTCAGTTACAGTCAGGTTACGTTCCTGCATGAATATTTCCCGCAGTATTGTTCCCGGATGTGATGGGGGTAGCCCACGTTTTACCATATTGAATCCTCCTTTTTTAGTGGTAATCCACATAATCAATGTCAAAAATATCGCCCTTGTACAGCCGAAAGATGATCCGGTAATTAGGGCTGACCTTCACAGACCAGAAGCCTGCTCTGTCACCCGTTAACCTGTGCACGCCCATTCCCAGTTCTTTAATATCATCTTCTGCTGTTACGGTATCCAGCATATCCAGTATCATGGCTATCCTGGTCAAATATCCAGGTGGAAGCCTGGCGCCGTTTCCATTCTCAAAAAAGAGCTGCAAGCCCTTGTGATCAATTGTCTTTATCATGATCTGTAGCCCGCTGTTGTGACAGGTGTATTGTGTATTAATACACTTGTCGGATGTAAAAATAATGTTTTTTTGTAAGTAAGCCATTCTTTTTTTCTGCGTCCTGGGGTGTCCTTTGCCGATTGTTGCCGCCGGAATGTCGCCTGCCTCCCGTATGGACAAATACTGCAGGTAGTTGAATCAACGCCGGCTTCAGGGGGATGGTGGAGCGGTGGTGGTAATTATTGCGGGTGCGTCTGGCATATAGGCAGGCAAATATATTAAACTAACGTATAAGCGCAAACAATAAAATATATTTCAGCGGATGCATCTTTATATAGTTCGTTTACTGATAGTATTATAAAAAAGAAGCAGGTACTACGACAAAAGAATTCTCTGTCGCAATACCTGTTTCCTGAATGCATAAATCCGTATGCGAGTGGATGCCGGGGAGACGGGCCGTTAAAAGGCCTTACTGCCGCACCTTCCTGTCTCCCGCATTGCCGCTGCGGCCATGGTCAAAGCCCTGGGCGCGTTCCAGCGCAATCATCGCTTCAGGCCGGTAATTGATGATAAAGGCCCGCCGCTGGCTGGCCGTGCTGTTGCCGCGACTGTAATGCAGGGTTTGCCCGTGATGCAGGATGGCCGTCCCTGCTTTTATCTCAATGCCCAGTCCTTCCTCCTCGCTGGCATCACAGACCAGGGCGCCGCCCTTGCTGGCGCTCTGATGCGCTCTTAGCAGCTTTAGGTGCGAGCCCGGGACATACCACATACAGCCATTATCGAGGGTAGCGTCATCGAGGGCCAGCCAGCAGCTCAGGGCCCGCTTATCAGGCATATTGATCCAGTAAGCTGCATCCTGGTGCCAGGGCGTGGGTGTATTGGTAAATGGCGCTTTGTTGATCAGCATGTCAAAATCCATGGCCATATCTTTTCCTTCCAGCTGCTGCGTTATCTGCAGGGCCCGCAGGTGATAGGGCTGGTCCGCCATACCTTCCACAAAATCGCTGGGCCACATGATCTGCGTGATGTTCTCTACTTTCTTGTTATCGCCCAGCCCCTGGCCCAGATCGCTCCGGTTGCCGCCCACGGCAATGGCGCCACTGAGGAAATCATCATAGACCTGTTGATACTGCTGCAGTTCTTCCGGGGATAGCAGCTGCTCCACTACCAGGTAGCCCTGTTCATGGTAGGCCGCTATCTGCCCGGGCGTCAGTTGAAAGGGAGCGCCCATAGCATACAATTGTTGATGATAAAAAAAGGTGTCCTGTAAATTACGGGCTTCGCATAAAAAGTACTGTACAGGTTTATATCATAGTACTATAGCATAAATGGTCTATCTTTGAGTAAAGAACTTTTCATTGCAGTTGGATATCCATAGCACCCGTAACAGGACCATTCTTGATTTCCGGTCCATGCATATCGCCCGGCTCTGTGTGCTTGGCCGCTACCAGTACCAGCGGGCGGAAAAAGACCTCCAGGCCCACCGCCACCCTGGCATGATGGAGATCTGTTATTATGAGAAGGGCAGCCAGCTCTTTGCGGTAGGTAAGGAGCAGTACGTGGTGAAGGGCGGGGATGTGTTCATTCATTTTCCGGGTGAGGAACATGGCTCCGGTGGTTTTCCGGAAGAGAAGGGGCGCTTGTACTGGCTGATCCTCCAAATGCCCGGCGCTTCGGTCCGCAGCGGGCCGGATGCCGGCGTGGACTACCTGTTGCAGCAATTGGTTCGTCCCCAAAAAAGACATTTCCGTGGCAGCAGCGAGCTGAAGAAATACCTGGAGGCTATTTTTATGCTGATGCGCGGCCAGTCGCCCGGGAGTTACCAGGAAGCTGGCAATACAAAAAAAATCGGCAGCGTTAAAAATACCGATGAAACTGAACGTGCTGCCAGGAGGCAGCGTGGCAGTAATACCCGCCTGGATAAAAATATCCTGGCTATCCGCCTGCGGCTGCTGGTGCAGCAGTTCCTGCTGGCCGTACTGGAAAAAAGGGATACAAAGCAGCAGCCTACAGACAATGCCCGGTTGCAGCAGGTATTACAATGGATAGAAAGCCGCCTCACTGAAGAGGTCAGCATATCCATGCTGGCCCGGGAGGCAAATCTATCAGAGTCCCGGTTCAAAGCCTGGTTCAAGGAACTGAGTGGCTATACGCCGCTGGATTATGTACAGAGGCGGCGGGTGCAGCTGGCCCTGGAACGCATAGCGGCCGATCCGGGCGTCTCGCTGAAGGGCCTGGCCTATGAGCTGAATTTTTCTTCCCAGCAGTATTTCTCTGCCGTAGTGAAAAAGTTCACAGGGCATCCTCCTTTTTTCTTTTCCCGTAAACAAAAATTCCCAAAAGCGGGTGGCCTGGGACAGGGCGCCCGATAGTTTTGCTGACTCCATGGAAACGGAAATAATTGCACAAACAAACAAGCCGGCAAAACCCAAAAAGCGGCGGGCCCTGCAATGGGCTAAACACCAGCAGCGCTGGTGGGGCAAATGGCACCTGTACCTCGGTATCTTTGCCGGACTGATTGTCTCTGTTGTAGGCGTCACTGGCAGCATCCTGGTATTTGAGGATGAGATTGACCAGGCGCTTAATAAGGAATTGTTCAGTGTGCTGGCGCAGCAGAAAAAGATACCGCTGGGAGATATAGTACCACTTGTCCGGGAAAAATATCCCGATCTGTCCTTCGACTATCTCTATGAATCCGATACCAGCGCTACGGCCGCCTACCGGTTCCTGAATTTTAAAACGGAAGAAGAGTTCTTCATCAATCCCTATACAGCAGCGCTGAGCGGAAAACGCATTTATGAAAGCGCTTTTGTTCACGTGGTGACGGATATCCACCGCAGCCTGCTGGTGCCGGTAGTGGGCAGGTATATTGTGGGCTTTTCCACCTTGATCCTGCTGATCCTGACCATTACCGGACTGCGGCTATGGATCCCGCAAAAATGGCGGCTGCTGAAATCGGTGCTGACCGTCAATTTCAGGAACAGTGCTAAACGGCAGAATTACGACTGGCACAATGTGCTGGGTTTTTATTCTTCACCGGTAGTAGCGCTGTTATCATTGACAGGCGTCTGTATCACTTTCTCTATGCTGGTGGTGCCGCTGTTGTTTTTGTTGAGCGGCCAGTCGCCCCAGGGAGTAGCCCAGGTGCTGGGCGCCCGTTCTGTATATAGTGATACAGCCAGCCAGCTGCCCCTGTCCAGGATACTGGCCATTGGGCAGGAGCAACTGCCCGATGCAAGGGTAGGCGGCATTGCCTTTCCGGCAGACAGCGTAGGTAATTTCCGGCTGGACATGCTGGGGCCCGGCCTGCCAAAGACGGGAAAAAGAGAGATGGTCATGATTGATCAGTATAGTGGTAAAGTGCTGCTCAACAGCAGAACGGATTTCCCGAATGTGGGCAATGCCTATCTCAGCTGGCTGACGCCGATCCACTATGGCAGCTTTGGCGGCAGACCCACGCAGATCCTTGCCTTGCTGGCCGGCCTCCTGCCGCTGGTATTATTTATAACAGGCTTTATCATCTGGTGGCCCCGCTATAAAAAGCAGCGGCGCAGCGCACAAAAAGCAGCGGAACGGGAAGCTAAGGGATTACCGGCGAACCTTCCCCGGAAAGCAGCAGCAGTGGAGCCGACGCCTTTATGCATGATGACGTATTTCTGGCTGCATGCTAAAAAAGGGCTGGTCTATGGCGGTTGGCTGGTGCTGCTGGCGGGCGGGATGGGAGCGCTTTATGGCCTGGCATCCGGTATTGTGCTGCAGCCTGCTGTCTTTGCCATCATCTTTACGGCCATCCTGGTGCTGGCCAACTTTGTGTTGGCGCTGGTAAGTTTTCTCTTTAACCTGATTTTTCTGTGGCCTTTTAAAAGAAGCAGCCGGCCCCTGGTGAAATATTTCGCTTTATCCCTCTCCCTCGCCCTGGTATTCTTTGTCAGTTACTGCCTGCTGATCAATACAGGGCTGAAGATATTCTGATAAGCTACTTACTATGATCAATAACCGAATGTAGGAACAGCTACTATTAAAAAACAGGAATACTACTTAGCAAACCTGTAGCAGCACTGCTACAGGTTTCTTATTTGGTAGAACAACTACTACGTAAAGTTGAAACTATACCTACACGTGATAAAAAAAAGCAATGCTACTTTCGTTGGGTATCTCGTATCCTACAGAAAATCCCGGAATGAAAGGCCCCATATGAAATGATGGGCTGGTGGATCACCAGCCGGGTTTGTTGTTTGTATCCCTGTTTATTAAAAGTTCAATATATTCTATGCGGAAGACTTTACCCCTTCAGCCTGGCACCGGACTGCCTAATCTTGTCCGCTGCCTTATCTTATTGCTCACACTATTTATTTCCTTGCATGTTTCGGCCAACGACTATGTGGTCAGCAATGGCGCCAATGCCGGCGCCGGCAGTTTGCGACAGGCCATCCTGGACGCCAATGCCAATGCTGCCGGCGCGCCACATACCATTACCTTTTCGGTAACGGGGGTGATCAATATCACCAGTTCGCTGCCCACCATTACCCGGCAGGTAACCATTGACGGGGAAAATAAGATCACTATCAGCGGACCTGGCGGGGACAACACCGTTGGCCTGATTGTGCTGGGGGCTGGATCCGGCGGAAGCACCGTCCGGAATATGGCTATCCGGAATACCGGCCTGGAGCCGGTGCTGATCACAGCTGCACTCAGCAATATCACCCTGCAGAACCTGGTCTTTACCCAGACCGGCGTTCACTATGCCAACAGGTCGATATTTGTCAATGCGGCTTCTACCAACATGACCATCAAAAATGTGCGCTCCTGGCATGGACAGGACAATTACCAGGCCCTGTATTTCACCGGCGCGGTGACCAACCTGCTGATCGACAGCCTGGAGATTGCCAATGGTCTTGGCGCCAAAGGAAGAGGTATCCATTTCCAGGCCGCGGTCAATGGCTTTACCCTCAGGAACAGTACCATTGACACCGATGATCCCGCTACAGCAGATGATGGCGATTATGGTATCTACTTTACTACAACCGCCACCAATGTACTCATTGACAGCAGCCTGTTCCGCGACAATGAGCTGTACAGCATTTACGTAACCGGGGTGGCCAATAATTTCCGGATCAAGAACAGCCGGTTCGATAACCTGGATGGTTATACCGGCGCTACTTTTGTCCGGTTCAATTCAAATGTCAATACTGTCCTGGTGGACAGTTGCGTGTTTGATGCTGATATGCGCGGCTCCACTAATGATGGGGATTATGGCCTGTATATGATAGGTACAGCCAATAAGAATGTTACTATCAGCAATTCGGTCTTCAACGAGATAGATATAAAGGCCATTTATTTTGGTAAGGAAGATGGGACCAATGATCATGACAATATCCTGATCAGGGGTAACAGCTTTACAAAGAATGGCTCCGGCACCAACGGGCAGGGAGGCATTGATTTCCTGGCCAGGGCTGTCACGGGTGATGCAGCGCCAGTACTGATCACAGAAAATACATTCAGTGATAACAATGGCAATGCTATCCTGGTCCGCCCGGGCAATGCCACTACCTATGTGTTGCCCAATTTTACCATCAGCAAGAACATCATTTATAATACAAAGACCAGCAATGGGGCTATCCGTACCCAATGGAACAACAAGGTGATCATCACCCAGAACAGCATTTATAATAACCAGGGCCTGGGCATTGAAAACTCCACGGCCAACTGTAATTATGAAGGAGCCAATACCCCGCAGATCCTTTCTTCGGCAGAGACTTCCACGGGTGTATATACTGTAGTGGTTAAAATGCCGGCCATCTGCGGAACCGGTAACTGTTCCCTTGAGCTGTTCTCCAATGAGGCCGGTATCAAAGGGTCGGGTGGTCAGCACTATGTCACTACCCGTACCGGTCTTTCTTCCGGTAATAATACGCTGACCGGTATCACCGGCAGCTTTTCCGAGATCCAGGCGGCCCCTTATGGGTTCTGGACGGCTACGCTGAAACTGAACAATAATTGCGGTACTTCCGAGTTCGGTGCCAGGATGGCCATACGGCCTAATGGTCCTGCCGGCGTCAATGCCGGGATTACGCTCTGGTTGCGTGGTGAGGATATCTCTGTGGCCGGCGCCGAGCCTGCCAGCACCGGCCAGGTGATCACCGGTTGGGAAGAGTTCAGTGGCGGCGGCGGTCCCGGTGCTACTACTGTCTGGAACAACCCGCTCACAAAATTGAATGGTATCAACTTTAACCCTGTGGCTGATATTGACGGGGACATGATCCGGGGGCATATTGCTGGTACACCGGTATGGTTGTCTACCAATACTTCCACCTCTGTAGCCGTATTCAATCCGCTTTCTGCTTCTGCTGCAGGGGATCGCTATTATGTGCTTTATGCACAGGGCTCCTGGGATTATAACAATAACAAAGGTAAGATCGAATTTCACCGCAACGGCGCCAATAGTATTGCGGCACACCGCGGTGGTACAGCCCTGCACCCGGTTATCCCTGGAACTACAGGTGTCACGGCTTTCAATAAAGCCGGTTTGTTTACTGCCGTCACTAACGGTAATGTCAATACCGGTTATTACAATGCCGCCAATATGGGTACCACTACTATAGCCGGCAAAGGAAATTTTGCCATTACCCAATGGTTTATTGGCGGTAGCTATGGACCCAATGCCAATGGACAGGGAACCTGGCAGTATATGGCCGAAACTGATTTTGCCGAAGTGTTTACTTATAACCGGGAACTGACGCCGCTGGAATTGCAGAAAGTGCAGTCGTATATGGCGATGAAGTACGGTATAGCCATGAAAAGCAATTATATCCTGAGCAGCGGGACGCCGGTATGGGATGTAACCGCCAATGCTGCTTTCTCCAAAGAGATCGCTGCACTGGTAAGAGATAATCTCTCCGTACTGCACCAGCGCCAGGCGCGTGCTTCACTGCCGGATGAGGTAGTGAGCATTTCCATGGGGGCTGCGCTGGCAGCTACCAATAAGGATAATGCGGACAGTATTGCTAATAACCTCTCCGCCTTTATATGGGGTAACGACAGTACCGCTGCTACTTTCAGCACGGCCTTCAGTGCCGGCGAATACAGCAACCTGCGGATGACCCGCCGCTGGAAAGTGAAAAAGACCAACTGGTCCGATCATGACATCACTTTCAGCCTGCAGAACGGAAAGGATAATAATTTCCTGCTGATCAGTACTGATCCCACATTTGCTACTATCACACGGGAGCTGCGCCTCAGCAAGACCGGCACCGTGACCATCAATTCCGCCGATATACCGGATGGGGCCTACTTCAGTTTTGGCCGCGAGCAGCGTAAGCCGGGCGGCGTGCTGAATGGACTGGTGGTCTGGACCAAGGCGGATGAAGGCGTGCTGCTGAGCGGCACGGCCGTTACCAACTGGATAGATGATGGTCCCTCCCAGCGGGATTGGTACAGGAATAACGGCAATGCCATTACTGTACTGCCTGTGGATATGAACTATAATCCCTCGCTGCGGATAGCCGGCAATAACTATTTCCGGTCGGCAAGTCTCTTTACCAATGCGTATACGGCAGGGGAGATCTTCTCCGTACAATCCTCCGCAGTCAACAATGTTGCCAGCTTCCCTTACCAGTTGGGTGGCACCAGTGCCGCCACAGCCGTGCATTACCGCTGGACAGATAACAATATGTACCTGCACTGGGGCACTAATGCCCGCAGGGCTTTCTCCTTTGGTACAAAAAACATGGCATTACCAGCCATCCTGAATATCAATACCGCTGCCAACAGCTGGACAGCCTCACTGGATGCCAGGGTGATGCTGGGGCCTTCTGCCTTTACCACTTCTTTGGCGCAGGTCTCCAGCGCTCCCACTAACTATATTGGCGCGGGGCATAGCTCAGTTTTCAATGGCTCCCTGTCGGAGGTCATCATGTATAATCGCAAGCTGACAGCCACCGAACGCCTGCAGGTCAACAGCTATGTAGCCCTGAAATACGGCATTACGCTGGACCAGACCACGGCAACTGATTACCTGGCCAGCGATGGCGTGGTGAAGATCTGGGATGCAGCAGCCAATGGTATCTATAAGAATAATATAACCGGTATCGGCCTGGACTCCAACGGTACGCTGGAACAGAAGCAGAGCCGCAGTATCAATACGGCAGCCAGTGGCAACCTCATTGCTATGGCTGTGGGCAATGCCCTGGCGATCAGCAATGCGGAGAATACGGATACCATAACTAATGACAGGTCTTTCCTGGTATGGGCCGATAATGCCGGCGCCATCACCTATACCAGCAATGTATCCGGCGATCGCGCTTCCCTGCGCATGCCCCGGGTATGGAAAGTGGACAAGACCAACTGGTCCGATCGCAATATCACCCTCAAGCTCTTCAGCGGGGCTTCCAATACTTACCTGCTGATCAGCAATGCGGATGCAAGTTTTGCAACCATCGACCAGGAGCTCCTGCTCAATGCAGACAGTACTCTTACCATTAATAGTGACCTGCTGCCGGATGGCGCCTATTTCACCTTTGCCAAGGAGATCAGGGGCCCCGGCTTTGTCAACAGCGGCGTGACCCTCTGGTTACGTGCAGACGATGAACTGTCAGGCGGCGATACCTGGTACGATTACAGCGGCAACGATATGAATGCCGTACAGCCCACTATTGCCAACCAGGCGCTCCTGCAAAATCCCGGGGTTAACTTCAATCCAGCCTACCAGTTCGATGGCACGGATGATTATATGGATTTCACGGCCAACCTGGGATTGATCAACGCCAACCCCTTTACCGTGGTGGGAATAGGTATGCGCAGCTCTATCAGTACCTGGGATGCCTGGCTGTCTATGCAGAATACCAGCCCTGCTGGTGGTTTTCTTCATGGCATCAGCAACGCTAATACAGTACAGCTGCACAAAACGAATACAGGCGCTATCGCCACAGGTACCAACCTGGTGACCACCCTGAACTATCCCTACCTGTCCACAGGTACCCGTACCGGCAATAATTTTGCCCTGTACCTGAATGGCAAAGCGGATGGAACTGTCACCAGCACACAGACCTTCACGGTGGGCAATATGCGCCTGGGCAACCGGAACGCTTCTGCCGACCTGGCCTTTCATGGCCGGATCCCCGAAGTGATTGTCTACAACCGGGCGCTCAGCACCCTCGAACTGAACAGGGTACAATCTTACCTGGCCCTCAAATATGGTGTGTCACTGGACCAGGCAACTGCCACTGATTATGTATCCACAGACTGGGACGGCACTGCCGGCGCCAGGATGTGGACCGCTTCCAAGAATACCGGCTATGCCGCCAATATCGCCGGCATTGGCCGTGATGATAAAACGGCTTTGCTGCAAAAGCAGTCCTGCTCCTACAATGATACCACCATCACCATTTCTGTTGGTACTACCGTAGAAGCCAGCAACGCCGCCAATGCAGGCCAGCTGGATGACCTGGCCTTCTTTACCTGGGCCGATAATAACCTGGCCACCACCTTCTCCGTGGCAGTGACGTCTGTAACACAGACCACTTCCCGGATGGCGCGTGTGTGGAAAGTGGACCGTACCAACTGGTCCGACCAGGACATCACCTTTAAGATACCACTGGGTGGCGAACGCTTCCTGCTGGTACATGAATCCGATCCCACATTCGGTGATGGCGCCAAAGAATTTGCTATCAATACCAGCAATGGTACAGTGACCATCAATAGTTCCGAATTGCCGGACGGCGCCTTCTTCTCACTGGGCACCAAAATAGTTGGTCCCGCCTGTGTGAACAATGGCATTGCCGCCTGGTTAAGGACCGATTATGCCGCTTATAACCATAGCTGGGTAGATTTCAGCGGCAGTCAGACCAATGCTGCACAGGCCACAGCCGCCAGCCAGCCCGTGCTGGTGGATGGAGGACTGAACTATAACCCCGCCCTGCGTTTTGACGGAAGCAATGATTTCATGCAGATAACGCAGGCCGATATCAATGGCAAGTTCTCCTTTGGTAATAATGCCCGGACCATCATCGGGGTAGGGGTATCTGTGGCATCTACTGACCAGTCGCTCTTTACCTACGGCACTTTTGTCAACAACCAATCCTCCGGTTTCCGCAAAAGCGCTACACTGGAAGCTGTATTTGAAGCCAATGCCGTGGCCAATAACGTGACCGGTGCTGCCGGCACCTGGCCCAATAACAAGATAGTGCAGGTCTCCGGTCGCTATACCGGCGGTACTACCGGCACGGCTTCACTTTTTGTCAATGGCGTCAGCAGTCTGACTTCCGCCACCCGCAACTGGAATACGCTGATCAGCGCCCAGGGGGCGCAGGTAGGGAAATATATTGGGGAGAACCGATACTATAACGGTACCATCGGCGAGGTGATCGTGTACAACCGGAACCTGACGGACGATGAGTTCCTGCGCGTGAGTTCCTACCTGGCCATCAAGTATGGCATCACCCTGAACCAGGCTACCGCCACGGATTATATGGCCAGCGATGGCGCCACCAGGATGTGGACCGCCGCCAGCAATGTTGCCTATAACCGCCGTATCACCGGTATTGGCCGGGACGATTGTACCCAGCTGTACCAGAAACAGAGTATCAGTGTAGACACCGGCCTGGTAGCCCTGGCCATTGGGGACTCCCTGCAGGTCAGCAACACAGAGAATATTTATACTATCGACAATGACAACGCCTATTTCTTTATCGCCGATAACGGCGCCGCCACTACCTATACTACTACCCTGAACGGACTGGATCCCCTTACCACCAGGATGGACCGTATCTGGAAAGTGCAGAAGACCAACTGGACAGAGGCTGATGTTAATTTAAAACTAACCGGTGGTAACCAGCAGGTATACCTGGTGGTGAGTGATGATGAAACCTTTGACGGAGCAGATGCTATGTATCCGCTGAATGGCGCGGGCTCCGTGACCATCGGCACCAACCTGATCCCTGACGGCGCTTACTTTACCTTTGCCAAAGCTATCAACGGCCCCGGCTTTGTGAATATCGGCGTGCAGCTCTGGCTCCGTGCGGATGATGAAACCATCACCGGTGAAGTATGGCCCGATTACAGTGGTAACGGTGCTGATGCTGAACAAACCGATGGCGGCAAACAGGCGGTCAATACTGCCGGCGCTATGAACTACAACCCGGCCATGCGCTTTGATGGGACCAACGATTTCTTCTCTGTGCCCTATAAAGCTGCCTTCAACCAGAATATTACAGTCTTCTCCGTACACAGGCAAACGGCCGGCAGCGGCTGGCGTAGTCCTATCACCAGCAGGCTCACCGGCAGCCCGAACAGGGGCTGGAATTATTATCACAATGTGCTTGGAAGAGAGTTCTGGACAGGGGCGGCCTCCTGGTCTGTACAGACTGGCGGCACTTACGTGGCCAATACGCCTGAGTTGATTGGCTTTGATGCAACGCTCGGATCCGGTAATTCCGTGAAAAGAATTTACCTGAATGGCGCTACTGCAGCCTCCGTGGCAAATGCCAATTATGTTACGAATACCTCAGCCCCCCTGTATGTAGGTTCCATGGATGCCAGTACGTATTTCTGGAATGGCGATATTGTGGAAAGCATCGTGTACAACCGTGTGATCTCCGTTACTGAAAGACAGATCGTGGAAAGCTACCTGGGCCTGAAATACGGCTTTACGCTCAGTGCCGGCACCAGGGATTACCTGGCTACTGACAGCACTGTATACTGGAACGCCACGCTCAACAGCACCAATAATAAGAATATTGCCGGTATTGGTCGAGACGACCGCACCGGGCTTTATCAGAAACAAAGTCGCAGCAGCAATACCACTGCCAATGGCAATATGGTAGCCATAGCCCTCAATGAGCTGGCTGCTACCAACCAGCAGAATGATGGGGAACTGAACGAGGATAAAACGTTCCTGGTATGGGGTGATAACGGCCTCACTGGTTTCCAGAACACCGATTTCCCGGGCGAGCTGAATCCCGGCTCCTGCAGCAAGATCACCCGTCTGCAAAGA
This sequence comes from Candidatus Pseudobacter hemicellulosilyticus, assembly GCA_029202545.1. GTDB lineage: Bacteria > Bacteroidota > Bacteroidia > Chitinophagales > Chitinophagaceae > Pseudobacter > Pseudobacter hemicellulosilyticus. The sequence goes on along the minus strand of CP119311.1, from coordinate 206,750 downwards.
GAATGGAAAGTACAGCAGACCGGCAGCGTGAACAGCGTACAGCTGAGCATGTTCCTGGCAGGTGTAGTGCCCAACAGCACCGGTATCAGCGACCTGAAGCTGCTGGTGGACGATGACGGGAATTTCGAGAACGGCGGTACCAGCATCATTGATCCTTCATCCTATGATGTCAGTACACAGACGGCCACTTTCGATAACCTGACCTTTACCACCGGCCAGTATTTCACCCTGGTGACTGACTTGACTAACCAGGCCCCCGGTGGTGTGATCAATGACCTGTTTACCTGGCACCGCGCCGACAAAGGCGTAACCACCAACGGGACTACTATATCGGGCTGGTCCGACCAGGGCGCGCTGACGCCGCCCCGCGACCTGACCGCTACTACGCAGCCCGGTTATAATACTACAACCAACCTCATCAATTTTAACCCTTCATTCAACCACACCGGTACACAGTGGTTACAGAACACAGCCCTTGGGTATTCCACTACGGCTGCAGCAGGTGAAGACCTCTTCGCTGTAGTGCTGCCCAATACGGCTACCGGCAACCAGACCGTAATAGGCATGGGCACCGTAGCCAACAGCAGCACTGTGACTGAGCTTCGTTACAATGCCGGCAGGCTGCAATACGTAGTGAATGGCACGAGCCTGCTGAGCGTTGCCACTTCCAATGGCCGTGTGCAGCTGGCCAACGTACACCGACTCTCCGGCGCAGCATCCCTGCGCATTGACGGCCAGTCCGTGAACAGCAGCACCGGCACCCTGGTGGCAGTGCCTGCACTGACCCAGCTCAATATCGGTGCTACCCGGTCGGCCGCTGCCAATAACCAGTTCTTCAACGGCCGCATAGCGGAAGTAGCTGTCTATAAACGCCAGCTCACTGCCGAAGAACGGGAAAGAGTGGCCAGCTACTTTGGTATCAAATATGGCCTCACCCTGCCCCATGATTATGTGGATCCCAACGGGACCGTACAATGGGATGCCGGAGACAATGTTGGCTATGGTTACAATATCACCGGTATCGGTCGTGATGATTGTAACGGCCTGCACCAGAAACAGTCCCGCAGCATCAACAGCGGGGAAGCACTGGTGACCTTGGGCAACGGCAGTGAGATTGCTGTGACCAATGCCGCCAACACCAACGTGATGAGCAATAATACCGCCCTGCTCCTGGGTGATAACAATGGCAACAGGACTGCGTTTGTGGCCCTGGGCGCCCCGGCAGGTCGCGAGCGGATTGCCCGTACCTGGAAAGTGCAGGAAACGGGAGCCGTTGGAACGGTTCTGATCTCCGTACCTGCCAGCACCAGCAGCGAGATAGTGAAGCTGCCCGCAGAAAGGAATGGCGTACTCTATATGCTGGTGAACAACAGCAACGACTTCAGCATCGGCGCACAGGAAATTCCCATGACCCTGAATGGTGATACCTGGGAAGCCAGCTATGATTTCAACAGCGGTGATTATTTCACCTTCGCTACCAATGATGCCTGTGTGGCCTCCGAAGCCCTGCTCACCAATTATGATGCAGAGACAACTGCCGCAACGGATAAATGTTATGTGAACGGCTGGATACTGTTCAGGGACCCGGCTGATGCAGGTAAATACATTGCCGCTATCTATGATCCCAACGGCCTGATAGACCGTACAAAGATCACGGCCAGTGTGGATGTGAACGGCAGCTTCGCCGACCTCGGAAAAGCCAATCCCGCTAAAGCATCCAGGCTCATGCGCCGCCTCCTGCAGGTGAACTGCGCCAGCTGCTTCAATGCCGGCGCCAATCCCAGTCCCAACTTCACGGTGCGGATGTTCTACTCCACCGATGAAAAAGGAGGCGCAGATGCAGGGGAAACCAACAGCATGGAAGACCTGAAAGCTGCCAATGCCCTTACTGATCCCACTATCTTCAAATGGTTCAAGGCAAATGAGGTGAGCGCCCACCAGGTTATCAGCGGCCTCAAAGTAGATGGGATAGCAGCAGTCGGTATGGAATGGCTGGATGGTGAGCTGCCTGTGGGCCAGGTGGATGGCATTGACTATATCGACTTCACCGGTATCAATAGCTTCTCTGTATTTGGTGGTATCTACCTGGTGAACCAGACCATCGCCCTGCCCGTAACCTGGGGCAATGTACAGGCCACACCGGTGAAAGACCAGCTGATCCAGGTGCAGTGGAGCACCAGCATGGAACTGAACAATGCCGGTTTTGACGTACAGCGCAGCGAGGACGAGCAAAGCTGGACCAGCATTGCCAGCGTAACCGGTAAAGAGAACAGCAATACTGTTTCCCATTACATCGTGGAGGACAGGCAGGTGAAAGCCGGTGTGCTGTATTTCTACCGCATTAAACAAACAGACCTGGACGGCCGGGCATCCTACTCCCGCATGGTGTCCGCTTCACTGAGGTCAACCGGTATCCTGGCTGAAGTGGTGCCCAACCCGGTACAGAACCAGCTGAGGCTGGCAGTCACCGCCAACAGACAGCAATCCCTGCAATTGCAGATCGGTGATGCCGCCGGCAAAATACTGCAGCAGCTGAAAGTAAATGCGGTCCCTGGCAGGAACCTGTTCACCAGTGATGTGTCCAGGCTGACCAATGGTACATACTATCTGCGGATCATTACGGCCGATGGCACTGTGCTGATGAAGCGGTTTGTAGTACAGCGCGGACTATAACAAAGAAGGAAAAGCAAAGACCTATACAAAGAGGCCATCTCATACCAATGAGATGGCCTCTTTTGCATTCGGTCTCCTGATAAAGAAAGGTGCCTGTTTGCACATTTTTCCGGGTCTTCTTTTTTCGTGGTACATCCCATTTTTTTGATACATCTCCAGTCTTCACTCCTGCTATGAGCGCATAGGCTACTGAAGCCTGGCATGTACTTTCTCCCTGTATATGCCGGGCGGCATGCCCACCTTGTTCCTGAAGAAGGTCACAAAGTAGCTGGTGGATTCAAAGTTCAGTTCATAGGCAATGGCTTTGACCGGCATAGTGGTCCTGGTGAGCAGTTCTTTTGCTTTCTGTAGTCTTATTTCCAGCTGGTATTGCGCCGGTGAAAAACCAGTATACTGCTTGAATACCCGTCTGAACCAGGAATAGCTGATATTCAGCTCCCGGGCAATGGCTTCCGGCTGCATATGTTCATAGGCGTTGGTGTTCATCATCATCCTGGCCTTGCTGATCTGCTGCGCTATGTCCTTATCCCGGAAGGACTCATTCTTTTTTGAATAACAGATAAAGCTCAACAGGTGATGCGTGATGCCTGCCAGCATCTGCTGGAAACCTGTCTGCTGCAAACCGGCAATGGTAATGCCCTGTTCAAAAAGCGCGGTGAGTTGCTCGTTGAACCCAATATCCAATAATGCATGCTGCCGGTTAAAGAAAGCGGACTGCATCAGGTCCGGTGCATGCCGGCCGTTAAAACCCAGCCAGTATACCTGCCAGCCTGTTTGCTTATCAGGCTGGAAACTATGCCATTCTTCCGGGAACAGAAGGATGAGTGAACCTGCTGTGACCGGCGCCCTTTTAACATGTGCTGATTGAAAAACGCCTTCGCCTTTTACCACATAGATCAGCTGGTATTCATGCAATACCCTTCCTGTTGAAGGGTCAAACCAATAGGAGGAGGGGTGTCCTTTTGGTGGATATACTGATCTGGGAGCCACGTGCTGAAAGCCGATGGTGGTTACAAACAGTCCCCATAACTGATCGGTATCACTGGCTACCAGGTATTTCAACTGGTTGTTTTTGGCCTTGCTCATTTGTGTCAGAAATTGAAATAACCAGATCATTATTCGAAATGGTAAAAATAAAATTACAGCTAATCTTGTTATGCCAATAAAGGACCAGCTTTCTTTTTACTGATCAATAGCAACGCTGATGGCCTGCAACTGTGTACGGTTTCGGGGTTGTCATTTATTTAAATATGCACCAAAACTTGCCATTATGATTAAAAAATGCGCTTTACGCCTTATCAATGCCTGCCGGGGAAAAACGGGCAGGGATAAGCTGCAGCAACTTGTTTGTATGATCTGCCTCCTGTTTGCCCTGGCGCCGGTTAATGGCCAGGCTCAGCCCCATATCGTTCAGGGAAGGGTAGTTGATCAGGAAGGCAAGCCCCAGCCGGGAGCTACTGTTACTGTGGTACGAACCAATGCCGGCGCTTCCACTGACCAGGATGGACGATTTACCATTGCTGCTGTGGAAGGAGATTCCATCATTGTTTCCGGTGTCAATTTCCGGCAGTCGTCATTTATAGTTACCCGCCAGGCCAGTTATACCATCAGCGTGGAACTGAAAAACACTGAGCTGAGTGATGTGGTGGTCATTGGCTACGGTACAGCAAAAAGAAGGGAGGTGACGGGCGCCGTATCAGTGGTGGATGTGTCAAAGCAAAAGGACATACCCATTGCCAATGTAAGCCGGTTGCTGGTGGGGCAGGCTCCCGGCGTACAGGTAACGCAAAATTCCGGTCGCCCCGGGGATGAATTAAAAGTGACCATCAGGGGCATCGGCTCACTGGGCGCCGGCAGCGATCCGCTGTATGTGGTGGATGGGTTCCCGGTGGGGTCTTCCGTGGGTCAAAATATTAATCCGGCAGATATTCAATCTATCACTATTCTGAAAGATGCGGTCTCTACGGCTATCTACGGGGCCCGTGCTTCCAATGGAGTAGTGCTGATCACTACCAAAGCGGCAAAAGCCGGTAAGGTTGCCATTAGTTTCAATGCCAGTTATGGTATCCAGGATATTCCTGATTCCCGGAAAGTAAAGGTCCTGGATGGCGAAGGATTTGCGCAGTTCAAAAAGGATATTTTCATGGACAGGATCAGGTATTTTGAGAACAGGGAACCGGCTATCAGCGAGGTGCCGGAAGATTACCGGTATCCGGAGCAGACAGCCCATTCTACCAACTGGTATAACGCCATCCTGAACAGGAATGCCGCTTTCCAGCACTACAATATCCAGCTCTCACAGGGGAGCGGTAATATCCGTACCCTGGTATCATTGGGATACAGGGAACAGCAGGGCGTGCTGATAAAAACCGGTTATAAGAACTATTCCGTCCGTGCCAATATCGGAGGAAAGATCAATGATTTCATGGAGATGGGCATTACTATCAACGGCTCTTATGCCCGGCAGCAATTAGCGCCGGGTACGGAGGGCAGGTCCAGCCTGCTGGGATCCACGCTGCTGATGGATCCGCGGCAGCCCATTTATAAGGAGGATGGCAGTTACAACAATTATATCAAAGGGGATGGCACTTTTGGATGGGGCAATCCGGTACAGGGGTTGAATGAAATAAAGACCACGCTGGGAACGGGCAGCTTATTGTCGAACGGCTTTCTCGAATTCACGCTCCTGAAAGGGTTGACCTTCCGGACGGCGGTTAACGTCAAGCTGGATCACCAGACCTATAAACAATTTGTGCCATCGGGTATATCAGGGCAGAATGCACCTGCGCCGCAAAATGCTTCATTGAGCGAGTACGCCAACAATTCCATCAATTATTCCACGGACCAGCTGCTCACTTACAGTAAAACGTTGGATAATCACAGTTTCAGCCTGATGGCGGGGTATAACGCACAGGAAGAAACCATAAAGGGATTGTCGGGCAATGGGAATACTTTCTCCTCCGACCAGACCCCTTACTTCTCAGCAGCTGCTGTTAAAGAGGTGAACTCTGCAGAAAGCAGCTGGAGTGCAGTGGCCTGGTTTGGCCGCCTGATCTATTCCTTCCAGGATAAATACCTGTTGACAGGTACTTTCCGGAGGGAAGGCAATTCCAGGTTTGGCGCTGATAACAAATACGGCAATTTCCCGGCGGTGTCAGCGGGCTGGCGCGTATCGCAAGAAAAGTTCCTGTCGGGTATTTCCTGGCTCCATGAGCTGAAGCTGAGAGGCAGCTGGGGGATCACGGGCAACAGCAATATCGGGAGTTATCCTGGCAGTGCTTATATGAATCCCGGTGGGTATACATTGGGCGGCAGCTATGTCAGCGGGCAGGTGGTCAGCTCCTTTGCCAACTCCCGGCTTAAATGGGAAAGATCAAACCAGTCGGATATCGGCCTGGACCTGCTTGTATTGAACGGCAAGATCAGCTTCTCCTTCGATTATTATAAACGCATCACTACAGATATGCTGCTGCCGGTGCAGCTGCCTGCCATTTCCGGCTTCACCACCACCTTCACCAATATTGGCAAAGTGCAGAATACCGGGCTTGAATTTGTTGCAGGCTACAAGACAGCTGTCACAAAGGATATCAACATTTTTGCCAATGGTAATATTTCCTTCAACCGCAATAAAGTACTGGAGATTAGGGGGGAGAACGACCAGCTGCTGAGCGGAGAATTTTACAGCGGTTATAATATATCCAGGGTGGGCCGGCCGATAGGCATGCTCTATGGATTCCAGGTACTGAAAATATTCAATACCCAGGAAGAGATTGATAAGGCGCCCAGGCAGGATGGGGTCATACCCGGTGTATACCAGTACCTGGATGCGGATAGCAATGGTGAAATTTCCTATGACACAAAGGATATGGTGGAGATCGGCAACCCAACACCAAAGTTTATCTGGGGCCTGACCCTGGGCGGCAGTTACAGGGCTTTTGACCTGAGCGTATTACTGACCGGCGCTCAGGGGTTTGAGATCTACCGGAACATAGAGACCTCTACCATGAACATGGATGGTATATTCAATGTACTGGAGGAAAGCAGGCAGCGTTGGCGTTCGGCAGACAATCCAGGTAACGGCAGGTATGCTACTTCCAATACTTGGAAATGGGCCCGGGAAACCAATTCAAGATATGTGTACAGCGGCAGCCATGCCTGGGTAAAGAATATATCCCTTGGTTATTCGCTGCCAGCTGCTGCTGTTAAAAATGGGTCACTGCGGGTATTTGTCAGCGCCGATAATGTTTTCCTGCTGACCAGGTTCCCCGGTAACAACCCTGATATCAACAACAGGGGTGGCATTAACCCGGGCCAGGATGAAGAGTCCTATCCTGTGGCCAGGACATTTTCCATTGGCGCAAACCTAACCTTCTAAATGAGCAACATGAAACAACTACTCTATATAGCAATTGCAGCAGGTTTTTGTATGATATCCTGCGGTAAGGATTTCCTTTATAAAGATGATCCCACCCGTATTTCCCCGGATGGTTTTTACAGGAACAAGGAGGAAGTGAACCAGGCGCTGGCGGGCTGCTACAGCCAGCTGCAGGGCATTGTGAACGACCAGTGGCTGCTGAATGAGCTGATCACCGATAATACAACAGTGGATTTTAACCCGGGCGAAAGAGGCTTCGCCTACCGGCAGGAAGCTTTTGAATACTGGACCATCACTTCCAACAATGTCATCAACACCGATCTGTATAACCGCTATTACAATGCAGTCTTCAATATCAATATGGGACTGATGAAGCTGGGTGGGGCGGCAGTCATACCGGATGCGGACAGGCAACCCTTTGAAGGGCAGTTCAGGTTCCTGCGGGCCTATCATTATTTCCAGCTGACCCAGTATTATGGAGATGTGATCTTGATCCTGGAACCTTTTACTGATCCATCGAAGGCGTTTGAATACAAACGGGTGGCTGCAGCAGCGGTATACCAGCAGATTGAGCAGGACCTGACAGCTGCGGCAGGGATCTTGCCTGCTGTCTATGATGCCGGTAATGCGGGCAGGATCACCAAAGGAGCAGCCCTCAGCTTATTGGGAAAAGTATATCTTACCGAAAAGAAATACCCGGAAGCTATCAATACGCTCAACCAGGTAACGGGCCTGGGCTATATGCTGAATCAGCACTATGCGGATAATTTTGACCCGGGAAAAAAGAATGGCCCTGAGTCTGTTTTTGAGGTCCAGTATGATGGCGGCAGTACGCTGGGGGAGTGGAGCAGTTTTATCTATACGTTTGCTCCCAGGGAATCCGGTGCAGCGGTGACCGGATTTCCGCAAAGCAATCCCACCGGCTGGAACATACCGACCAGGGATATCATTGCCGCGTATGAAAAGGACGATGAGCGCAAAGCGGCATCCATCGGCCTGGATTATACCAGGGCCAGCACCGGCGAAGTGGTGCCTTATATTAAAAAGTATGCGCATGCACATGCGGTGTATGGCCGTACAAATGATAACTGGCCTGTGCTACGGTATGCAGATGTTTTGCTGATGCTGGCTGAAGCCATGAATGAGCAGAGCGGCCCCACGGCAGATGCCTACAGTTATCTGAACCAGGTCAGGGTTCGGGCCGGGCTGGAAGGGGTGGAAAACCTGGACAAGGATGCTTTCAGGGATAGGGTGCTGCATGAAAGGCGGGTGGAACTGGCTTTTGAGAACTGGCGCTGGTTTGACCTGAAGCGTACAAAAACACCGGCGGCGCTGGCGGCTTTTTTAAATGCGCATGGCGCCCGGGAAAAAGCCAATCCCACCGTCAGCAGGCAGGGCGTACCTTTTTCAAACACCGATTATATCTTTGAAGAATATGAGGGTTGGTATCCCATCCCTGCTGATGAAAGGCTGGTGAACAAAGAACTGACACAAAATACGGGTTATTAAAAGTAAGCTATCAACAGGCCAGGGCATTATTACTATTTTTATAGCTCCTGGTTTCTTTTCTACCAATAAAACCGATCAATGAAAACGATTTTTTTTCTGCTGGGGATCATTGCCAGCCCCTTTCCCGCCCTCACCCAACTTATCAATTTTGATCAGCAGGGCAAACAGCTGGTGCGCTTTGACGTGCTGGGAAATGCCGTTGATGCGCATGACGGGGAAATAGCAAGGTTTGACGGCCTCTATTATTTATATGGAACAAGCTATGATTGTGGCTATGAATGGGGCAATAAGGACGCGCCCTTTTGTGGTTTTAAAGTGTATACATCAAAAGACCTGAAGACATGGGATGATAAAGGGTTCCTGTTTGATGCCAGCACGCCCGTCTGGCAGACCAGGTGCAATGGCAAGACCTATGGCTGTTACCGGCCGCATGTGATCTATAATGCAACTACCGGATCATATGTTTTGTGGATCAATGTGTATGACAACCAGGTAGGGTACCGGGTATTCACTTCCCGCAATCCTGCAGGCCCTTTTAAGGAAGTGGCTGAGCCCCGGCTGGCTGTGAATGCGGATATGCCGGTGGCCGGTCTGAATAACGGCGACCATGATACTTTTGTAGATGAAGATGGCACTGCCTACCTGGCCTATACCGACTGGCGGGCCAAAGGCGCCATTGTCATTGAGCAGCTCAGTGCTGATTATTTAACGGGCACAGGTAAGTTTGTGCATTCGGTGACGGCGGGCAATACAGAAGCGCCCTGCCTGTTTAAACGAAAGGGTATTTATTATGTAGTCTATTCCGATCCCAACTGCGGTTATTGCTCCGGTACAGGCAGTTCTTACAAAACCGCGGCTTCTCCACTGGGGCCATGGTCGGAGGGCATAAAGATCAGTGATCATTCCTGCGGCGGGCAGCCTTCCTTTGTGTCTGTTATAAAGGTCAATGCAGAAACCATCTTTCTGTACGGCAGCGATCTCTGGAATAATGCGGCAAAGAATGAGGCGCTGGCCAATTATTACTGGGCTCCCCTGTCCTTCACCGGAACAGGCGCTATCCAGCCCCTGGCCTGTGGTGACAACTACCGTTTTTCCAAAGCCGGTAAACCGCTCCGGGCAACTGCTCCTGCTGATGGATACAGTATCCAGGGGGATATTACAAAGGAACGGCAGTATGCGCAGTCCTTTACCATACAGCGATCCGGACAGTTGCACCAGCTTTCCATCACGATGTTTAAGAACCAGTACCCGGATGCTGAGCTGGTTGTTGAGCTGTATGCGGCAGGTCCGGACAGTCTGCCTATAGGCAAACCCATATTTCAAAAAAATATACACCCGGCTAACCTGGGCTGGTCGCCCAGGAACCTGGTCGTTCAGCCCGACCTGACCGTTGACAAAGGAGCACAGTATGTGATGGTATTGAAAACAGCGGCCACAAGAGGGCATTACGGTTATGTGTATAATACTGCCGGTATGCGCGCTGGCAAACTGGCTACCCATACAGGCCAGCAGGAAGGATTTACCGTTCTGCCCGGCAGGAGCATAAAATATACTACCCTGATAGTAAACGAAAAATAAGGAGGGGGAGTCAGGCTTGTACTGCAGTAAGGAAAAAACAGTTCAATGATGAAAAATTATGATAGTGCTGAGCTGAAGGTCGGGTTGTTCGGTATAGGGCTGGCTGCCTACTGGGACCAGTTTGACGGTCTGAAAAAACGCCTGGAAGGATACCTGGATATTGTTGACAACAGGATCAGGGAGAATGGGGTGACAGTCGTTAGTGCCGGGCTGGTAGACAGCCCGGACAAAGCCTTTGCAGCGGGCCGGTTGTTCCGGCAAAGCGATGTGGACATCATTTTCCTCTATGTTACCACCTATGCGCTTTCCGCCACTGTATTGCCTGTTGTGCAGCGGGCAAAAGTGCCGGTAATAGTGCTGAACCTTTCGCCGGCGGAAAGCATCAATTACCAGGCGTTCAACCAGCTCGGGGACAGGATGGCCATGACCGGAGAATGGCTGGCCTGGTGTTCCGCCTGTCCGGTGCCGGAGATTGCCAGTGTCTTCAGGCAGGCCAATATTCCTTTTTACCAGGTCACCGGGATATTGCAGGGGGATCCGGCTGTATGGCAGGAGGTGGGGCACTGGATAGCGGCCGCCAAAGTGGCCTTTACGATGTACCATAACCGGCTGGGACTGATGGGTAATTATTATGGCGGGATGCTGGATATTTATTCCAACCTCACCCTGCATTGCAGCAGCTTTGGTGGTCATATAGAGATTATTGAGGTAGATGAGCTGACGGCCCTGAAAAATACCGTGACGGAAGAAGCGGTACAGGCGCGCATATCGGAATTCCATGCAGCATTTGATATACAGGCGGATTGTTCTGCGGAAGAACTGAACAGGGCTGCCCGCACATCGGTTGCCCTGGACGCTCTGGCGGCAAAGCACCAGCTGGGCTCCCTGGCGTATTATTATAAGGGCACGGGCAATGAGCAGAATGAGGATACCATGAGTTCAGTGATCCTGGGCAATTCCTTATTGACGGCAAGGGGCATACCGGTAGCCGGGGAATATGAGGTCAGGAATGCACAGGCCATGAAAATAATGGACAGTTTTGGTGTGGGCGGCTCCTTTACGGAGTACTATGCCATGGACTATAGGGATGATGTGGTATTGATGGGACATGATGGCCCAGGGCATATTACCATTGCAGCAGGAAAGACCAGGGTTCGTCCCCTGACTATTTACCATGGTAAAGTGGGCAGCGGGCTTTCTGTAGAGATGTCTGTAAAAAACGGACCGGTCACATTGTTGTCTGTGGTGGAAAGAGGCGGCAGCCTGCTGCTGTTATGTGCTGAGGGCGAAGCTGTGCCCGGCCCCATCCTGGCTATTGGCAATACCAATAGCCGGTACCGGTTCCCGATCGGCGCTAAAAAATTTGTGGAGCAATGGAATGCAGAAGGTCCGGCGCATCATTGTGCGGTAGGGCTGGGGCATATAGCGGGAAGAATTGAGAAGCTGGGCTGTTTATTGAATATGGCCGTGGTCCGGATCTGTTAGTGCTACGGACAGGGATGGCGCTGTGCAGCAGTACAGGAAAAGAGATAATGGATAGAACCAAAAGCGCCTGTCTCTGAATGGGGACAGGCGCTTTTTTTGGTTGATATTCTGTATTATTGTCGCCCGGTCTACAAATACCGGTTGTTCATGAAAAAATCACTATCTACCCTTGCCTGTGCTTTCCTGGCTGTTATGGCCATGGGGCAAACGAAAAAGAGCGCCAAAGCCCCTGTAACCTCCGGTAACCCTATCTTCCCCGGCTGGTATGCTGATCCTGAGATCCGGGTCTTTGGCAAAGAGTACTGGATCTATCCCACTTATTCCGCGCGTTATGAAGAGCAGGTCTTTATGGATGCTTTTTCTTCCAAAGACCTGGTGACCTGGAAAAAACACCCCCGTATTGTGGATACCGCGGCCGTAAAATGGGCTAATAAAGCCATGTGGGCGCCTTCCACCATTGAAAAAGATGGTAAATATTATATATTCTTCGGTGCTAACGATATCCAGAACAACCAGGAGCTGGGCGGTATTGGCGTGGCTGTGTCCGACAAACCCGGCGGTCCCTTCAAAGATCATATAGGCAAGCCCCTGATCGATAAATTCCACAATGGCGCCCAGCCTATTGACCAGTTTGCCTTCCGCGATACGGATGGGCAGTACTACCTGATCTATGGCGGCTGGAAGCATTGCAATATTGCTAAGCTCAATAATGATTTCACGGGCTTTGTTCCTTTTGAAGATGGCGCCACCTTCCGCGAGATCACACCGGATCATTATGTGGAAGGTCCTTTTATGTTTGTCCGTGACGGCAAATATTATTTTATGTGGTCTGAAGGCGGTTGGACCGGCCCGGATTACTGCGTGGCCTATGCCATTGCTGATTCTCCCCTGGGACCTTTCAAAAGAGTGGGTAAGATACTGGAGCAGGACGCTACTATTGCCCGTGGCGCCGGCCACCATTCCGTACTGCATGTAGCAAAAAAAGACAAGTGGTATATTGTTTACCATCGCCGGCCGCTGGATAAAACGCATGCCAATGAGCGGGAAACATGCATTGATATCATGGAGTTTGACGGGCAGGGCCTCATTAAACCCGTGAAGATCACCAGGGAAGGAGTCGAAAAACTTAAATAATAAGTACCGTTATAGGTTAAGATTGTATCAGGAAAGGAATGTCCGGCATATTACATTTGCTGACATTCCTTTTTACATGTACACGATTGCGCTTGTTTGCCCCATTATGAAAAAATTATTCCGCCGGCTGCCTGTCGGGGAGCCCACCATTAAACCTGTCAAACCATGAAACTGACCTGGCTTGACGGTATCATTATCCTGCTCTACCTGGTCACCATCACCATGATCGGGTGGTATATGCGCAAAAAAGCGCGGCAGAACAAGGAGAGCTACCTTATGGGCGGCAAGAGCCTGCCCTGGTATATGCTGGGCCTCAGCGATGCCAGCGATATGTTTGATATCAGCGGCACCATGTGGATGGTAGCCCTTTGTTTTGTATATGGTATGAAAAGTATCTGGATACCCTGGCTCTGGCCGGTGTTCAACCAAGTGTTCATGATGATGTTCCTTAGTAAATGGCTGCGCCGCTCCAATGCCAATACCGGAGCGGGCTGGCTGACAACCCGCTTCGGGACCACAGGCAGGGGTATACGCGGATCACACAATATTGTGGTGGCTTTCGCCCTGCTGAGCTGCTTCGGTTTCCTGGTCTATGGTTTTATAGGGCTGGGCAAATTCATAGAGATCTTTGTGCCCTGGTCGGTGGTGGCGCCCTACGTTCCCTTTACTATTCCCGCTGAATATGTAGCGCATTTTTATGGCATCTGCTTTACGCTGGTGGCTATGTTCTATTCCATCATTGGGGGTATGCACAGTATTGTGCTGGGTGATGTGGTCAAATACATCATTATGACAGTGGCCTGCGTCAGCATCGCCGTGATAGCCATGCTGCATCTCCACAATGGCCAAAATACCCTCCATACCCCCGAAGGCTGGCTCAATCCTTTCTTCGGCTGGAAGCTGGACCTGGACTGGACCGGTATTGTACCGGCTGCCAATGATAAAATTGCATCAGACGGTTTCGGGATCTTTGGCTTCTTCTTTATGATGATGCTGTTCAAAGGGATCTTTGCCAGCCTGGCCGGGCCTGCACCCAATTATGATATGCAGAAAGTACTGTCTACCCGATCGCCCCGGGAAGCCAGTAAGATGACGGGCTTTGTTTCTATCATTTTATTGCCGGTCCGTTATTCCATGATCATCGGCCTGACCGTGCTGGCCCTCCTGTATTTTGACCAGGTGGATATCAGCACCGGCAATGGGGCTGATTTTGAAAGGATCCTGCCGGCGGCGGTCAATAATTTCCTGCCGGAAGGCATACTGGGTCTGGTGCTGACAGGATTGCTGGGAGCGTTCATGGGTACTTTCTCGGGCACGCTCAATGCGGCACAGGCCTATATTGTCAATGATATCTACCTTAAATACCTGGACCCCAAGGCTGGCAACAAAAAGATCATCGGCGTCAATTACGCGGTGGGTGTCATTGTAGTGGTGCTGAGTATCATCCTCGGCTTTTTTGCCAAAGATGTAAACAGTGTGCTGCAATGGATAGTAGCCGGCCTTTATGGCGGGTATGTGGCGGCCAACGTATTGAAATGGTACTGGTGGCGCTTCAATGCCCATGGCTTTTACTGGGGCATGATTGCCGGTATAGGTGCCGCTCTGGTATTCCCCTATCTTTTTCCCGGCACCCTGGCCCTGTACTACTGGCCGCTGCTTTTCCTGATCTCGCTGGGAGGCAGTCTGCTGGGCACTTTTACAGCGCCGCCTACAGAGGAGGCCGTCCTTAAATCTTTTTACCGCCAGGTGCGGCCCTGGGGTTTCTGGAAACCCATCCATGCAAAAGTAGCGGCTGAAGAGCCGGGCTTCTTACCCAATAAACAATTCAAAAGGGATATGTTCAACGTGGTGCTGGGCATTACGGCGCAATGCTGCCTGACCATCCTGCCAATGTACATCGTGCTCTGGCAAAAACTGCCCCTGCTGGTTACTATCGCCATCCTGCTGGTTATCATATTGATCCTCAAAAAAACATGGTGGAATAAACTGGAAGACTGACAGTTGCCCGCCCCGACTGCTGCGGCCGCCCGCAAACCTGTTCATCCCCTGATCCTGCGGACCCGGGAATGAACAGGTTTTTCTTTAATTGGGGAATAAAGATTATTTTAAAGTTATGTCTGCTGGCAGCCGGTATCCGGGAGGTACCGGCTCTGTACTTTTGCCGCGGTTTTTAACCACACAACTGCCTACTATGTGCCGTGTAACAGAAATACAAGCAGGGAATGAACAGGTATTCAGAGACGTGTTCAATGAGTACCAGTCGCTCCTCTACCAATTCCTGGTCAGGAAACTGCACTCCGAGTTTTACGCCAAGGAAGTAGTGCAGCTCAGCTTTATCAAATTATGGCGCTTCCGCCACCAGCTGGATGCAGACCTTGATATCTCTGTACAGCTATTCCGCATTGCCCGTACCACGCTCATAGATGAAATAAGAAAGATACAGACCCGCCAACGCCATTATGCTTCACTGGCCCCTGCTGAAAGGCCCGCGGCTGAAGAAGCCCTGCAAAAGCTTTATTATAAAGACACCAATGCCCGCCTCGCCCGGCTGGTACAGCTGCTGCCGCCCCAGCGCAGGGCTATCTTTGAGCTGAGCAGGTTCCATTATCATTCCAACTCAGAGATAGCGAAGATGCTGTCCATTTCTCCCAAAACAGTAGAAAATCACCTTACCATTGCCCTGAGGGCTATGCGCTCAGGGATCGCCTTATTTTGGATTATTTGCCCCCTGGCCGTTCAACTGATGGGGTAAATAAATACTTTTATGTCTGATTAACTGTGATGCAAGAGCAATCTAACAGAAAAGAAGGGAGTGGCAGAGAGAAGGAGATAGCGGAACTGGCCCGTTATCTCCAGGAGAAGTCATTGGATATTGACAGCTATCTCTCAGAAGAGGAATGGCAGCAATATGTAAAAGAGCATGCTGCCGGTGCTGCTGCATCCACCACGTCCGACAATTATCCCGATGTATATGAGGCTACCATCCGCCGCAGCCGGCGCCGCCAGCAGCTCTTCAAAGGCATTGGCGGGTTGGTTGTTTTGCTGCTGCTGGCAGGCCTGCTCTGGATAGCCCTGCGCCCGCAGCCTGCTGCAAATGCGCCTGCTGTCATGGCCCATGTCCATGAGAATACTTCCACACAAATGCAGAAGATCGGCCTGCCGGATGGTTCCAGCCTTGTCCTCTATCCCGGTAGTTCCATCAGCTTTGCCACTGATTATAATAAGCAACGCCGCGACCTGCAGCTGACGGGTAAAGCTGTGTTTGAAGTGTCTCCCAAACGGGGCGTTCCCTTTACCGTATACTGCCGCAGCATAGCTACCACCGCCCTGGGCACCCGGTTCATGGTGAATGGACTGGATGCTGATCCCTGGGTACACCTGTACCAGGGAAAGGTCCTTGTGCAGCCTATCTCGGACAACAGCGTGCAGCGGATCCTGGCAGTGGGAGAGACCATCGCCTACCAGGAAAAGGAACATGTTTTCAAACTGCTGAATGCACAGGGGACGGCAGCTGCCGCTGATCCATCAGGGCCTTCTCCCACGCCACGCAGCGGGGAAAACAATACCCTGCCTGCCACTGCTCCTGCCGTACCCGGTAAAACCGACAGCGTATCCGTCAATGGCCAGACCTATATCAATTTCCAGAACCAGCAGCTAAGCACTATCTTTGACCAGCTGGCGGAAAGGTACCATGTGGAGATCCGCTATCCTACTGATCTGTCCATCTCCACCAATGTGCTGCTCTCAGTCAATGCAGGTCAGCCCATTGAAAAGATCCTCGATAATTTATGCGGCGCCAATGGCATGAAAGTCAAACGCGTAGATTCCACCACCTTTACTATCACAAAATAATTTTCCCGTGCATTGGGGGTAGGTCCTTTGTGAAACGTATTTCTGGTTGAGCTGCTGATTCAAACTCAACCTCAATCTCCCGATATGCACAAATTTTTGTCTCTGACAGGAAAGGGATTATTGCCCCTGCTCTTCTTGTTGCTATCCAGTATTGCCCGTAGCCAGGATTCCACGGCTGCCATCACCGGGATAGTATCTGATAACAACGGCAAGCCGATCCCCTCCGTCACCGTGTTCGCTAAAAATTCCCTGGGTCGTAAGACCTTTATTACAGCCACAGATTCCCTGGGCCGCTTTGCCTTTGACAGAGTGCCTGTACAGGGCGTGTACAGCTTTGATTTTTCCTCACAGGGCTACCAGACCCGCACCCTTACCGGTTACCAGGTGCGGTACGGTGTTCCTAATACAGTGTACATCAGCCTGGCCATTGATGAGAAAGGACTGGACGAAGTGATGGTAGTAGGGTATGGCACCCAGAAAAAAGTGAACCTCACCGGCGCGGTCAACCAGATCAGTGGGGATCAGCTGCGCGACAGACCCGCCACCAATATCACCGCCATGCTGCAGGGCGCTATGCCCAACCTCAATATCCGGATGGCCAGCGGCACACCCGGCCAGATGGGCAGCTTCAATATCCGCGGCGCCACTTCCGTTAACACCAGCAATAACACGGTGGTCACCGGTGAACCGCTGGTACTGGTAGATGGTATCCCCGGTACCCTGGACAGGCTGTCTCCGGAAGAGATACAATCCATCACGGTGCTGAAAGATGCCGCCTCAGCAGCTATCTACGGTTCCCGCGGTGGTCTCGGCGTCATCCTGGTCACCACCAAAAATGGTAAGGCCGGCAAAACAGTGGTCCGCTACAACAATACTTTCGGATGGGCCACACCAACAGTGAATACGGATTTTATTACCACCGGGTACGACTGGATGAAGCTGAACGACCAGGCCCTGGCGCATGTTGGCGGCTACTCCGGGTATACCGACCGGGACTATGAAGAACTGCTGGCCCGCCGGAACGACAAGACCGAAGATCCTTCCCGTCCCTGGATCACCATCCAGAACAGGAACGGCCGGGATCAGTATGTGTATTATGGCAACTACGACTGGTGGAATATCATGTTCACCAAGTACCAGCCCCTGCAAACACATAATATTTCCATGAGCGGCGGCAATGAAAAGGTCAACTTCATGCTGAACGGCAACCTGAAACAAATGGACGGCATCATGCGGATGCATACCGATAAGTACACTTCCGGCACCATCCGCGCCAAGATCGGCGCCCAGCTGTATCCCTGGCTGAAAGTGACCAATAACACCAATTTCTATCATTCCAACTATAACTACTATGGCCGTGAAGGCGGCGGTACCGCCAACTTCACACATATCAACGTGCATGCTTCCCCTGCCTATGCACCTGTTAACCCGGATGGCACCGCTACCTATATCACCGGCCTCAACAACTATGATATTGGTGATGGCATCTTTGCCATGCTGATCGGCGGCAACCAGAAAGGGCAGGACCGCAAATATGAGATGACCACCATCAATGAAGCCACTATCACGCCTTTCAAAGACATGAACATTGTGGCCAACTACAGCTTCAATATGTACACGGATCCCAGCTATTACCGCCAGGCCGCTGCCAAGTATTCACTGGAGCCCGGTGTGGTAGCCGTTGCCACCAAGTACAATATTGATAAGCTGGCAGAGTCCCAGCAGTTCAACCAGCGTCATGTGGTGAACATCTATGCGGATTATTTCAAAAGTTTTGCCCGCAGCCACAATATCAAATTGCTGGCTGGTTTCAACCAGGAGTTCACCCGCCGCAAGAAGATCTCTGCCGGCCGGGCCAATCTGTCCTCTGAAACCCTCAACGATATCAACCTGGGTACCGGTGAACAGACGGTGGGCGGCGGCTCTGACGAGCTGGCGCTTCAGGGCTTGTTCTACCGCCTCAACTATGATTACAAGGGCAAATATTTATTGGAGACCAATGGTCGTTTTGACGGCTCTTCCCGCTTTCCGGAAAATGACCGCTGGGGTTTCTTCCCCTCCGTATCAGCAGCCTGGCGTGTGAGCGAGGAAGCTTTCTTTGAGCCGCTGCGTGGTGTTGTGAGTGAATTCAAGCTGCGCGGATCAGTAGGTGTGCTGGGTAACCAGACCATCCCCACCGACCTGCTGAACGCCATCTATCCTTATGTGCCTACTATGAATCCCGGCACCATGTCCTATATCCTGGGTGGCGAGCGGGCCAAATACTATAGCGCCCCCGGCGCCGTGTCCAGTTCCCTGACCTGGGAAAAAGTGACCAGCTATAACGGTGGTGTGGACATCGGCCTGCTCAACAACCGGCTGACCCTGAGCTTTGATAAATACCTGCGGGTAACTTCTGATATCCTCACCCTGGGCAGCCCGCTGCCGGGCGTATTTGGCGCTGATGAACCATTGGTCAATGCGGCCAGCATTGAGACCAAAGGCTTTGAATTCACCGCCGGCTGGAAGGACAAAAAAGTCCTGGCAGGCAAGCCCTTCAACTATTCCGTGAACGTAGTGCTGAGCGATAACTATGCCGTTGTCTCCAAATTCGATAACCCTACCAATATTATCACCAGTATGTATGTGGGTAAGAAGATAGGGGAGATCTGGGGCTATACCACAGACGGGTTCTTCAAGACGGACGCAGAGGCCAAGACCTATCCCATCAACCAGGTATTCCTGAACAAAGTACGTACGGATAACAATATTCCCATCCGCGCCGGCGACCTGCGCTGGCTGGACCTGAACGGTGATGGCACTATCAGTTCCGGCAAAGGGACCCTGGATGATCCGGGTGATCAGCGCGTGATCGGCAATACCACGCCCCGCTACCAGTATGCTATTAACCTGAACGCCAGCTGGAACAATATTGACCTGTCGGTCTTCTTCCAGGGCCTGGGTAAAATGAACTGGTATCCCGGCAGCAATGCCGACCGTTTCTGGGGACCTTATTCCCGGCCTTATTTCTCTTTCCTGCCGGTAGATTTTGAAAAGGATGTTTATTCGTCCACCAATACCGATGCGTATTTCCCCAACCTGCTGGCCTATGTAGCGCTCAACGCCAACAATGAACTGCGTGCCACCAATAACCGCTACCTCCAGAACCTGGCCTACCTGCGGCTCAAGAACCTGACGGTAGGGTATACCCTGCCGCAGCAGCTGACCCGTCGCTTCAAAATAGACCGGTTCCGGATGTTCTTCAGCGGGGAGAACCTGCTCACCTGGACAAAACTCCGGACGGACTATATTGATCCGGAGCAGGCCATGGCCAATGGGGATGCGCGGGTGTATCCTTTCAGCAAAAACTATTCTTTCGGCTTTGATATTTCTTTCTAACCACCAACAGTATTCGAATATGAAAAAGAACAGTCTGTTGTTCCTGACAGTGATCACGGGAATACTGATGACCGCCTGTAACAAGGATTTCCTGGAACGTTATCCCACCAGCGCCGTCTCCCCGCCCACTTTTTTTCAGTCGGAGAATGATTTCATCAGCTATACCAATAATTTCTATACTGACCTGCAGGGCGGCACTGATGTGTATGGCGAGTCGGCAGATAATATTGTCAAATCGTCTGTTACTTCAGAAGTAGCCGGCAACCGCCTGGTGCCCGCCACCGGCGGCGGCTGGGACTGGGACGCGCTGCGCACTATCAATTTCCTGCTCACTGCCGATAACGTGATCAATTACCCCGATGCAGTGGTCCGGGATAAATACATTGGCCTGGCCAGGTTCTTCCGCGCCTGGTTCTATTTCAGGAAAGTGCAGCGCTTTGGCGATGTGCCCTGGTACAATAAAGTGATTGCCACTACAGACCAGGAAGCCCTCTATAAGAAAAGGGATCCGCGTGTGCTGATCATGGATTCCGTCCTGAATGATATCAACTTTGCCATTGCCCACCTGGACAGCAGCAGCAAGAGCCTGGAAAGAGTGACCAAGTGGACGGCCCTGGCCCTGAAATCCAGGATCTGCCTCTATGAAGGCAGCTGGCGGAAATACCATACCGAGTTCAGTATGCCCGATGCAGACCGTTACCTCAATGAAAGCGTGTCCGCATCACAGCACCTGATGAACAGCAATATGTATTCCATCTTCAGGGGTACCAATGGTCCTTCCGGTAAACCCTACCAGGACCTGTTTGCTTCCATGACCCTGGAAACAGGCGCTGCCGAAATCATCCTGGGCCGGCGTTATTCCGCCGAGCTGAACCTCAAGCATGATGTGCAGTTCTACCTGGTAGCCCGGACACAGGGCAAACCCGGAATGGAAAAGAAACTGGTCAACAGCTACCTCATGAGTGATGGCAGCCGCTTTACCGATAAGGCCGGTTATCAGACCATGCAGTTCTATGAAGAAGTGCAGGGCCGTGACCCCCGGCTGGCGCAGACTATCCGCACGCCGGGTTATACCCGGATAGGCGGTACCCAGGCGCTGGCCCCGGATTTTGAATCTACCATGACCGGCTACCAGCCCGTCAAGTGGATGAACAATACCAGTATGGATGTGAGCGGCCAGTCGGTCCAGGACCTCACCCTCTTCCGCTATGCTGAAGTGCTGCTCAACTATGCAGAAGCCAAAGCGGAGCTGGGTACGCTGGACCAGACAGACCTCAATAATTCCATCAAACTCATCCGGGATCGCGTGGGCATGCCCAATATTGATATGGCCGCCGCCAATGCCAGCCCGGATCCTTACCTGGCGCAGCAATATGTCAATGTCAGCGGCGCCAATAAAGGCGTGATCCTGGAGATCAGGCGGGAGCGCCGTATTGAGCTGGTGATGGAGAATGGTTTCCGCTGGGAAGACCTGATGCGCTGGAAAGAAGGCCAGCTGCTGGCCCTGCCCTTCCAGGGCATGTATTTCCCTGGCGCTGGTTTCTACGATCTGGACCAGAACGGCTCCCGGGATGTGGAGATCTATTCCGGCAGCCAGCCCCCCGCCACCGGTCCTTACCAGATTGCCGTGAGTGAGCTGTCCGAAGGTACCAGCGGGTATATCCTTACCAACCGGAACATCATCAAGAAATTTGATGAGACCAAAGACTATCTCTACCCGCTGCCGATTGATCAGCTGACCCTCAATCCTGCGCTGGAACAAAATCCTAACTGGAAATAACTCCCGATATGATGATGCAAAGAACCATACCCTTTTTCCTGGCGGCCTTCGTCCTGCTGGCTGCCTGTAATAAAGACCCGTATATGCCCGATGGGCCTGCCACCCGCGTGGAGCTGGTGAATAGTGACGCCACCCATGGCGGCAAGAATGATGCGCAGGACAAACTGGCCGGCATCCGGTATATGACCTATAATATCCGCCACTGTTCCCCGCCTTCAGCGCCGGGCACCGTAGATGTGGCCGCCATTGCCAAAGTGATCAATGATTCGGATGCCGATATCATCTTCCTGCAGGAAGTAGATAAGAACACCGGTCGTGACGGGTATAGCGGCGATCAGGCGCAGGACCTGGCCACCCGCACCAGCCGTAACGTGGCTTTCTTTTCGGCCATCAGTTACCAGAAAGGTTTCTATGGCGTAGCCATCCTGAGTAAGTATCCGCTGAAGAGCATCAAGAAATATTTCCTGACCAAAGAGCAGGCCGATCATGAACAAAGAGTGCTGGGCACAGCTATCGTTGACCTGCCCGGTATTGATTCCCTGGTAGTAGGGGTTACCCACCTGCAGCACAACAGCAACGGCAGCAGGGTACAGCAGGTAAAAGAAGTGACCAATATCCTGGGCAGGGAAGAGACTGCTGTGCTGGTGGGCGGCGACCTGAACGAGAATCCCTCCGCTACCGATTTCTTCTCCGTATGGGATGCCACGTTCACGCGTACCTGCACCGGCGGCTGCGGCAATACCTATAGCGCCCAGAGCCCAACCTCCCAGATAGATCACCTGGCTTTCCGGCCTGCTGCTGCCTTCAGCGTGCAGAGCCATACCGTGATCAGCGAACCCTATGCGTCAGATCATTTGCCCGTAGTGGCCAATTTAAAATTTAACAGATGATAACTTCCTGCTTCCAAACCGCCGGTAAAATGCTGCCCCTGCGCTGGATGGCCTGCTGCTGGCTGCTCCTGGCCCTGGCTGGTTGTTCAAAAGACCCCATTGCAGAAACTGGTCCTACCATTACTATTGATGAGCAATGGGAGAATGTAGATAACCTGAACGTAGGCACTGAGCTGGTGATACCGGTAAAAGTAATCTCCGATAAAGGTATCCGCCGCCTGGCCTATTTCTTTATTACCCGTACTGCCAATGGTACTACCTCGGGCACACCGGTCTATTATGATTCAAAGGAGCTGCCCACAACTGTAGAGCAGGATATCCGGTTCACTGTACAGAACAACCTGGTAGAGTTGGTGATCATTGCCTTTGACGGTCGTAATACCAGCACCGAGATCCATATTGTTCCCAAAAATGTGCGCAATAGTCCCGTACTCAGTTTCAAGGACGGGGTCCGCTACCGGGAATCAGTGTTCGAAAATAAGCTGCTGTCCCTGGAAGGTACTATCAGTTCCGAGCATGAGCTGAAAGCCGTTACCTATACAACTATCACGGATGGTGTCACAGCGCCGGAAACAACGGTGACTATCACTGATCCGCATAATATGCCTTTCAATATTGGTGTCACTGTAGAGAAAGGCTTATCGGCTATTATTGTACGTGCCGCCAATGTGTATGATGGTAAAGCTGTGGACACGTTCCGGATCGGCACCGTGGTGGATGATGATGTCACCATCAGCCTGGACGGCCAGCAGACAGCCATTCCGGTAGTGTATGCCGGTGTGGACAATACCCTCAGGGGCAGGATCTTCTCCGGTTCCTTTATGACCAACCTGAGCTATGCAATAAAGACCAATGGCGTGTATGGTGCGGAAACCAATATTGCATTGGGCGAAGTGAAAGATGATTTTCCTTTCAGCATTTCCTATGCCGGCGCCCAGGGTATCCAGGCTATCCGGATCACCGGGGAGAACGAAGGCGGGATCACCCGCAATGTGGAATATATTGTAGGAAATATCTATAATAAACTGGTACACCTGCAGAATATCACCCTGACCTCCGCCCTTGGCGCCGGGAAGAACAACTGGTTTGCTGCTTATCAGCCGCCTTATGTATTTGATAACAGTACGGCGGCGGCCAATCATATGATGCTGGACTTTGCGCTGATCAAATATTCGGCTACCAGCTTCCGCCTGATCTCGGCTGCTGCCTGGAATGCAGGCGCCGCCTATACTACGGCCATGGCGCCTTATATGACTGGCTTTACAAAGGCCACCTATAGCCTGGTAAGCACCAACCGGGCCGGCGTCAACCCTGTTTCTTTTGATTCCCTCAGCTGGGATGGACAGCTGACTAAATTCCTGGAGCAAAAGATCATTGCACCCGTGGCTTCCGGTGGGGAGAACTACAATGTGGTGACCACCAACCGCCGCTTTAACGATGGGCTGGCTGTTGGCCAGGGGCTGATCATTGGCTGGGGTAGTTTCAGTCCTACCAATAACCAGGCCTTCGCTATATTGATAGTAAGATCCTATAGCGTGGTCAATGAAGTGGCCACCGTTACCTTCGATATTAAATTCCCGGCAGAAGACAACCGGACCAGGTACAATGCTTCTGCTATAGATTACAACCCATAATGGTTTACCCGGGTTACCAATAAATGCTGTGCAGTCGCCCGCCACTGGCGGGTGACTGCTTTTTTGCCGCCTCCGGTGATCAGCATACTGCCGGTTGACCGTAAATTGCAACGCTATGCAAACACCCGCTTTACTACGCAGGAATGCCTGCCTGATCCTGCTGGGCCTGCTGGCCATCAGCAGCTGCCGTACTGCTAAGAACAGCGCTGCCGGTTCGGAAGAACTGCGCGTGATGACCTACAATATCCATCACGGCAATCAGCCGGATAAGCCCAAAGGCGTCATTGACCTGGATTCCATTGCCAATATCATCCGGCGCCTGGATCCCCACCTGGTGGCCTTGCAGGAACTGGACAGTGTTACCCTGCGTTCAGGCGGTGTGTTCCAGTTAAAGGCGCTGGCGGACAAGCTGGGCATGCACTATTACTATGGCCATGCTATTCCCTATGAAGGCGGCGCCTATGGACTGGGCATCCTGTCCAGGTATCCCATTAAAGAAGCTGCCACCCATCCTTTGCCGAAGGTCAGTACGGTAAGATCGGAAGACCGGATACTGGCCCTGGTAAAAGTCCAGTTGCCCCAAGGGAAGGAATGCTATTTTGGCGCTACCCACCTGGATGTGGTGAGTGAACAGAACCGCCAGCTGCAGGTGGAAAAGATCAGAGAGCTTACCAGTGGCCTCCCTGCTCCGGTGATCCTGGGCGGCGATTTCAATGCAGTGGATACCACGGCCTCTGTGCGCAACCTGCTGCAACAATTCACCGATGCCAGTCAGCAAAAACACCCCACCATCCCTGTGCTGACACCACGCCGGCGGATAGATTATATTGTCTATAGCAAGGGTGCCGGTCTGCACAGCTTGCGGGAACAGGTGCCCCAGGAACACTATGCTTCTGATCACCTGCCTTTCTTTGCAGCCCTGACCTGGAGCAATATAAAATAGCCAGGGCAGGGGCCGGAAAAGACAGCCGGGGAAATTGGGACGAACCAAAAAATAGTTGTTGAAACATTAAATAGTCCCCCGGAAATACCTGTCCCACCTGCGTTTCAGTTGTTGTTTATTGCAGTTCAAACATTGACCCTGCTGGTTCAGCGGCAATTCCTTTTTGCGTAAACTGTTTTCCTTTTTACGCAGTTGGTTCTTACCGCAGCCTGATATTTTTGCACCTGGTAAAAATTATCCGGCTAAACCTAATAACTAACCAGCACATGACCCGCAACACACCAAAACGAATTTTTGCACTGCTTTACCCACTACTATTACTATTTATTTTTTCACCGGTCCTGCTCCTGGCACAGGAGCACAGCAAGGGCCGTATTGAAGGACAGGTCAACTCTGCCGACGGCAAGCCGGTGGAAAGCATCAACCTTATTTTAAAAGGGACCGGCAAAGGCGCTGTGACCGATGCACAGGGCCGTTACCGCTTTGAGCAGGTAAGCCCAGGTACCTATACTATTGAAGCCTCTTTCATTGGCCTGAAAACGCAGACCATCCAGGCCACTGTGAAAGCCGGCGTTACCACTACCGCCGGGGTGATCACCCTCTCTGAAGATGTGGCCGAACTGCAGGAAGTAGTGGTGGTATCCGCTGCTGACAAATTCGCCAAAAAGAAAAGTGATTATGTGGCCCGCATACCGCTGAACAACCTGGAGAATCCCCAGATCTATACTGTAGTGCCCAAGGAACTGCTGGAAGAGCAGGTGGCCACTGATTTCAAAAGCTCCCTGATCACCGCACCCGGCGTGAACAACGTAACGGTGGGCGTAGGCTCCGGTGGTATTGGTCTTTCCCTGCGTATGCGCGGCTTCAGTGGCTCCCATGCCGCCGGCGCCATCCGCAATGGCATGGTGACCAACTTTGTTTCTCTTTCCGATCCGGTCAACCTGGAAAGGATCGAAGTGATCAAAGGACCTTCCGGTACCCTCTTTGGTTCTACCATGATCTCCTATGGCGGTCTGGTGAACCGTGTTACCAAACAGGCGCATGACCGGTTCAAAGGAGAAGTAGGGTATACAGCTGGCAGCTGGGGCCTCAGCCGTTTCACCGTGGATATCAATACCCCGCTGAATGACGACAAGACCCTGCTGTTCCGCGCCAATGCCGTAGCACATAAGGAAGGCAGCTTCCAGGATTATGGCAAGGCAAACACTTTTGCTTTCACACCCACTTTTAAATATATCGTGAACGACAGGCTCACCCTGGACGCCGAACTGGAACTCTTCAAGACCAAAAGGAACACCACCTATATGGGCCTGAGCGGCAATGGGGCTACAGCTACAGCTATTGACGGCCTTGGGCTGGATTTCAGTAAGTCCTACGCCAGTGATGAGATCCTCAGCACTGCCAATATTGTGAACGCCTACCTGAAAGCTACCTATAAGCTAAGTGAGACCTGGACCTCCCAGACTGCCTTCTCCTTTGCCAACACAGAGAACAACGCCAACTATCTTTTCCTGCTGGTGAGCAAGAACGACAGCATGTCCCGCCGCTTCATGCATATCCCCAGCACTTTTGGGGTGAACCAGTTCCAGCAGAATTTCATTGGCGACTTCCTGCTGGGCAGTATGCGCAACCGCCTGGTAGTGGGCCTGGACTATACCCAGATCACTACTACTGACCGCCGCGCTACGCTGAACCTGCCTACCATTGGCATGAATACTACACCCGCTTCTATTTATATGTCCGAAGCCAGTTACCAGCAAAGGCTGAGCGCACTGACCTATACTGCCAACAAAAGGAACCTGGAAAGCTATAGCGCCTATGCATCTGATGTGATCAATATCACACCGCAGCTGCTGGCCATGGCCAGTGTACGGGTAGACCATTATAAGAGCGAGTACGAGGATTTCAACAGGACCGGCGTATCACCCAAATTCGGTGTGGTATACCAGCTGATCCCGGAAAAACTCTCTGTATTCGGTAACTATATGAACGGCTATTCCTTTGTATCGCCTGGCGTGAACAGCGCTGATCCCACTGATCGTAAGCTCTTTGATCCCGAGCAGGCCAACCAGTATGAAGGCGGTGTGAAACTGGAACTGCTGAAAGGCAAGCTCTCCGGTTCACTGAGCTACTATAATATTGAAGTGAAGGATAAAGTACGTGCCGTGCCCGGCGAGATCTTCTCTATCCAGGATGGCACCCAGGAAAGCAAGGGTATTGAGGCCGACCTGATCGCCAATCCTTTCCGTGGCCTGCACATGATCTTTGGTTATGGCTACAATGAAAGCAAGATCACCAAAGCAGCTGCCAATGAAGGAAAGCATCCTGCTTCTACACCGGCGCATACCGGCAGCTTCTGGTTCAGCTATAAGGTAATGCAGGGCCGTGCCACCGGCTTCGGTATTGGCTTCGGCGGCAATGCGGTGAGCGATAGCTATATGAATGACGTCAACAGCTTCACCGTTCCCGGTTACCATAAGTTTGACGCCACTGTATTCTATGATCAGCCCAAATACAGGGTGGCGCTGAAACTGAATAATGTCACCAATGAAAAATACTGGCTCTATGACTCCTGGGCCAGCCCGCAACCTACACGCCAGTTCCTGGTCAATGTGGCGTACAGGTTCTGATCAATAATTCACTAAGCATTGCCTGGGCAGTTGAAAGGAAAATCCCCTCTCAACAGGCCCGGGCAATCACTATTCCATAGCAACATGAAGGAAATCGATAACACCCGCGAAAACAAACGCGAAACCAAACGGAAAAAAGGAAGATCCTGGCTCAGTCGCCTTAACAGCTGGCTGCATCTCTGGCTGGGCATTGGTTCGGGCATCATTGTATTTATTGTGGCCATCACCGGCTGTATGTTCGTTTTCTGTGACGATATCATTGACGGTATCGGCGGCAGCGCCCTGCGTGTACCCGAGGTCAAAGAAGTCCGGCTTACGCCTGAAGAGCTGGTGACCGCTTTCAAAAAGGAGAACCCCCACCTGCACCCCTTTTATTTTGTGACCTATAAGGATCCCCAAAGGACTTTCCGTGTTGGCGCCGAGGATAAAAATGATGTGTTCAGCTTTACCTGGGTAGATCCCTATACCGGCAAAAGCCTGAAGACCACTACCGCTTACTATTTCTTTTACGTGGTGGCGCATATCCACAGCGGCCATATTCCCTTCGGTGAAGTGGGCGGCCTGATAGTGGAGATTGCTACCTGGATATTCCTGATTGAGCTGATCACAGGACTGATCCTCTGGTGGCCTGTTAAATGGACAAAAGCTACCAGGGAGCAGAGCTTCAAAATAAAATTCAAGGCCAGCTGGAAACGGGTGAACTACGACCTGCACAATGTACCCGGTTTCTACAGCCTGGTGCCCGCGCTGATGCTGACCGTCACCGGCCTGATCATTGCTAACAAGCCGCTGAACAGGGCCACGCATAACCTGCTGGACGGTAAGGCGCAGCCCTATGCCGCCATCCGGAAAATGGGACCTGCCTATGATAGCACCAGGGCTTATCTTCCTATGAATACCGTGCTGGACCAACTGCTCCGGGAGCCCGGTGTTACCCAGGTACGGATGTCTTTGCCGCCCGAACGCCAGACGGTGCAGCTGGTGCTGGCCGGCTCGGATATAGGACTGAAAGGGATCGATGGCCGGATCCTGGTTGCCGACCGCTATACCGGCAACGAAATAAAAATGGCGCCTGCCCTGCTGAGGGGAATATCGATAGAAGGCTGGAATATGAACCTGCATATCGGCTTCTGGGCCGGTTGGTTCGGCAAGATCTTTACGTTTATCATCGGGCTCATCTGTGCTGCCTTACCGATCACAGGTTTCCTGATCTGGTGGGGCCGGCGTAAAAAGAAAAAGCCGGTGCGCCGGGTAGCCAGGCCAACGGTGCAGCCTGTTGCCGCATCTGTATGATCATTCAACGCAATCACTGAAAAAAGCAGCTATGAAGAAAAGGCTCCGGATAGCGGTCCTGTTACTGACCGGGATAGTATTTTTTGGGACGAACCAGGCACAGGAAGAGATTATCATTGGAAAGAAATATACCATGCGGTCTGCCGTGCTGGGCGAGGACCGTGCTTACTGGGTAGCCTTACCCGCAGATTACAGCAACAGCAAATACCTGCCCCAGCAATATCCTGTAGTCTACCTGCTGGACGGCGATGCCAATTTCAACAGCTTTACCAGCCTGCAGCAATCCCTGGCAAAGGGCCCCTATGCCATGATCCCGCAAATGATTGTAGTGGGCGTGCTGAATACGGACCGTACGCGGGATATGACGCCTACGCCTGCCGGTCGCACCGCATTTTACGATAAGCAGCAGACCATGTTCAGGAACAGCGGCGGCAATGCCAGTTTTATCAGGTTCCTGGAAAAGGAACTGCGGCCCCGGATCGACAGCCAGTTCCGGACCAATGGCTTCAATACCCTGGTGGGGCATTCTTTTGGCGGCCTCACCGCTGTGAATATCCTGCTGAACCATACCCCCCTTTTCAATAGTTATATCATTATTGATCCCAGTCTCTGGTGGGACAATGAAGTGATCCTGCGCCAGGCGGACAGCCTGCTGCCGAAAAAGGACTTTGCCCGGCGGAATATCTATGTGGCCCATGCCTGGAAGGAAATTGTACCGCAGGATACCACTACAGACCACCAGCGGGCTATCCGGTATTTCGGGGACCTGCTGGAACGCACACAGCCTAAGGGCCTGCGCTGGCACTGGCAATACTATCCCAACGAGGATCATGGCACCATTACTATTCCGGCAGCCTATGATGCGCTGAAATTTATTTACAAAGGCCAGCAGGTGCATGTGAAGCAGGCCGTGGATGACCCGGACCTGGTGGTGCGGCATTATGCCAACCTTTCCAAACAGCTGGGCATTACGGTGCAGCCCTCTGAACCTTACCTGGACTGGATGGGCAATTACTGCCTGACCGTCAACCGGCCGGAGCCTGCTATCCGGTTCTACCAGCAGTCGGTTGCTATTTATCCGCGCAGTAAGAACACCTGCCTGCAACTGGCCAAAGCCTGGCGTCAAAAAGGCGATACTACCCTTGCGGCGCAATGGGAGCGCAGGGCGGAGAAATTATAGCGTCCCTTATTTCACTATCAGTGCTTTCGTTAATACATTGCCGGAGCCGGGTAGTTGCATACCTGGCTGACCGCCGCCAACGCTGATCTGTAAACCGCCTTTGGGCTGGAATAGCTGCCCGTTGGCATTTACCAGAGAAAGGGCTTCCGGCGATAAGACAAATTGCAGGGTCCTGCTTTCCCCGGGTTGCAGGGCCAGTCGCTGAAATCCTTTCAGGGCACGCAACGGGGCGGGCTGTTGATCTTTTGGGTAAGAAAGATACAATTGCGTTACTTCTTCTCCGGCCGTTTTACCGGTATTGGTCACACGCACTTCGATGGTCACCGGCTGCCCGGCTTTTATGGTTGCCGGCAGCTTCAGCATATCATAGCGGAAGCTGGTATAGCTGAGGCCATAGCCAAAGGGATAGAGCGGCGTACCGCTGAAATACCGGTAGGTGCGGCCTTTCATATCATAGCTGTTGAAATCAGGCAGGTCGGCATCGCTTTTATAAAAGGTCACCGGCAGGCGGCCGGCGGGATTGTAATCGCCAAACAATACATCGGCAATAGCGGTACCGGCGCTTTGTCCGCCGTACCAGGCATTGAGGATGGCAGGCAGCTGCTCCTGCTCCCAGGGCAGGGCGATAGCGCTGCCGGTCATCAGTACAAATACAACCCGCTTGCCGGTGCTTTGCAGGGTTTTCAGCAGGCTGGTCTGTACAGCGGGTAGCTGAATGCTGGTGCGGTCTCCGCCTTTAAAACCCGGTACCTGCACGGGCATTTCCTCGCCTTCCAGCTCGGGGCTGATGCCCCCCGCAAAAATGATGGCGTCCACGTCTTTTAATTTTTCCAGTAATGCTTTGCGGTCAACAGGTCCGCGCTGCCCGGTGCGCAGCCGCAGCTGTGCATTGCCTTCGCCCTGCCAGTATTCCAGTACCAGCCTGATGCGCTGCCCCTGCTGCAGGGAAAGAGTGGTGGTGGAAGCGCCTTTCTTATACTGCCAGGCGTCAATCAGTAATTTATCATCCGCATAAAAGCGGAAACCGTCATCACCCTCTATTTCCAGTGTGAGCGACCCCGTGCGTGGGGCGGTGAGATAGGTGGTATAACGGGCGGAAAAATGAGCGGGCTTTATAGCAGGTGCGGGACTGGTGCCTTCCGAATAAAAGCAATCAATATCTTTTTCTGTACGGGTCAGCACAGGATCACCTTCCAGTTTCGTGTTGTTGAAATAGGCCACACTTACCCCGCGTCCAGCCTCGGTACTATAAAAAGGATGCAGGGGCGTAGCATGGAACACGGTATCTGTGGTGAAGTCGATGGCCTTTTCATAGAGGATCGTTGTCTGGGGGCCCAGCTTTTCACGGATGCCTTCCAGGATAGTAACAATCCGGGAGGGCAGGCCATTGTAATTGCCCAGCACGGAAATATTGTTATCGGCATTGGGGCCGAGGACGGCGATCTTTTTCAACTGCTTTGACAGGGGCAGGGTATTATGGGCGTTCTTGAGCAGGACAATAGACTGCTGCGCCATCTTCAGGGCATGCGCTTTATGCGGATCGCTTTCCAGCACGGAAGCCGGTGTCAATGCGTAAGGAACATTTTCCGGTGCGTCAAACATGCCCAGGCGATAACGGATGCTGAAGAGACGATGGAGGGAAATGTCCAGCTGCTGTTCGGTGAGCAGTCCTTTTTTGACAGCGTCCACCAGTGTTTTGTAGACCTGTACGCCGCATTCCACATCGGTGCCATGCAGTACGGCATCGGCAGCGGCGGTGGTGGCGTCCGGGTGGGTCTTGTGGAAGCGGAAAAAATCATCAATAGCCCAGCAGTCGCTGGTAACATAACCGTTGAACTGCCATTGCCGGCGCAGGATATCATTCATCAGTTCATCGCTGGCGCAGCAGGGCGCTTTTCGGAAGGCGTTGTAGGCGCACATCACGCCGGCCACCTTTGCGTTGGTGACCAGTTCTTTGAAAGCTGGCAGGTAGGTATCCCAGAGATCATAGGGGCTGACCTCGGCGTTGAACTCGTGGCGACTGGGTTCAGGTCCGCTGTGTACCGCATAATGTTTGGCGCAGGCGGCGGCTTTGAGGTAATTGGGATCGTCACCCTGCAGGCCGCGGACAAAAGCACTGCCCAGGCTGGCGGTGAGAAAAGGATCTTCCCCATAGGTTTCCTGGCCGCGGCCCCAGCGGGGATCACGGAAAATATTGATATTGGGCGTCCAGTAGGTGAGGCCCAGGTAGCGCTCGCTGGTGCGGCCCTGCTCAACGGCCAAACGCTGGATGGCGCGACCTTCCGTGGCGGAGATATCCGCCATGCGGTGCAGGGAGGCGGTATCAAAAGTGGCGGCCATGCCAATGGCCTGCGGGAACACGGTGGTGCGGAAAGGGGTGCGGGCTACGCCGTGCAGTACTTCGTTCCACCAGTCGTAGGCCGGGATACCCAGTCGCGGCACAGCCGGAGCGGCATTCAGCATCTGGGCCACTTTCTCTTCGAGTGTCAGTCGCCCCACCAGGTCCTTCACTCTTTGTTCAACGGGCAGCTGTTCGTTCCACATAGGGTAGGCACGATAGTCCTGGCCTGCAGCCAGCTGGCAGATCACCAGGAGCAGCAGGAATGGCAGCAATAGTTTCATCGCAATAAAGGTTTAATGAGTGGATGGATGATCTTTCTTCAGGGAGGATGCCCGCACAATCAGTTCCGAGCGCACTACAATGGTATTGGTAAAGCGGATATCCGAAACACCGGCAAGGTGATTGATGAGATTCCTGGCGGCTATCTCACCGATATCGATGCCGGGATAATCAATGGTGGTG
This sequence comes from Candidatus Pseudobacter hemicellulosilyticus, assembly GCA_029202545.1. Classification (GTDB taxonomy): domain Bacteria; phylum Bacteroidota; class Bacteroidia; order Chitinophagales; family Chitinophagaceae; genus Pseudobacter; species Pseudobacter hemicellulosilyticus. The sequence continues at coordinate 173,613 of CP119311.1, read as the reverse complement.
AGCCGGGGCTCCACGATCTTGCTGATGGCGTCATTATTGAAACCAACAATAGCAATATCCTGCGGGATGCGCAGCCCCTGCTCTTTAAGCGCCTGCATGCAGACGGCGGCGGAAAAGTCGTTGGTGATGAAAGCCCCGTCCGGCCTGGGATCCATGCGCAGGATCTCTTTGGCGGCTTCCACGCCGCCGGCCTCGCTGAGGTCCTTGATCAGGACATGATCAGGGTTATAGGGGATCTGGTAAGCAGACAGCGCATCAGCATAGCCGTTATGCCGCTGGGCGTATACGTTCCGTTTCAGACTGGCGGTCACCAGGACAATGCGTTTGCAGCCCTGGGTGATCAGGTGCTGGGTGGCCTCGTAGCCGCAGCGGTGGTTGTCAATGATGACCTTGGTGCTTTCTGTATTCTCTTCCACGCGGTCAAAGAAGATGACCGGGATATCTTTTTCTGCAAAGGGTTTGAAATGCTCCAGTCCTTCTGTATCAAAGGCCAGGGAGGCGATCACGCCGTCCACTCTTTTGTGGAAGAGGTTGAGCGCGTTGGCGGCTTCCTTTTTAAAGCTTTCAGAAGAGTGGGCGATGATGAGGTCGTAACCGGCTTCGGTGGTCACTTTTTCAATACCGGCCAGGGCGGAAGTGATAAAGGAACTGTTGAGCTCATGCACCATCACGCCGATGGTATTGGTCTTCTGTCTGCGGAGGTTGCTGGCGAAATTATTATGGCGATAGCCCATTTCACGGGCTGCTTCCTGGATGCGCTTGCGGGTGTTCTTGCTGATGGCCGGATGGTCTTTGAGGGCGCGGCTCACCGTGGCGGAGGACAGGGACAGTTTCTGCGCAATATCGTAGATGGTAATGTCTTTTTTTGATTTCATTCAGCAATCGGTTGCATAATAATCCGCAAAATAAACAAAATGACAAATAAACGCTGAGGCGATGTAATTTATAAAATTTATGCAATCGGTTGCATTTTTTCGGAAATTCCTTATATTCGTTTTCCGGAAGCACTGCCTGTAGACGATTGCCCTGTATTGCTTAACCTTTCCTGCTTCCGCTTGTGCTATATGAAAAAGTTCCTTTCCAACCAGTGGCCCCCGGGCGGTCTGCCCGCAGCAGGGCTATTTGTCCCGGCGCTTACCCGGGCGCTCTACATTGTCATCCGTTCCCTTTTCGTCCCTTATTGCTTTCTGCCAGCCACTTCCAACAACAGGCTGCGCGGTTTTCCGGACAAACACCTATTTATTCATTTATAAAGGAATCATCAACACATGTTGTTGCTTGGAATTGACACAGGTACTTCGGCTATCAAGGTGTCCATTGTGGATGCCGCCAGCCAGCGCCTGGTAGCCTCGGCCCAGTACCCCGAAACAGAAACCGGTATTTTATCGGTACAGCCAGGATGGGCGGAACAACACCCGGACACCTGGTGGCAGCATATTCAGCAGGCCATCGCAAAATGCCATGCCAGCGGCGTCTATGATCCGCTGGATATTGCCGCCATCGGCATCGCTTACCAGATGCACGGGCTGGTGCTGGTGGACCAGCAGCAGCAGGTGCTGCGACCGGCTATTATCTGGTGTGACAGCCGCGCCGTGGACATTGGCGACAAGGCCTTTCACTGCATTGGGGAAGAACGCTGCCTGCGGCAGCTCCTCAACTCTCCCGGTAATTTCACCGCCAGCAAACTGGCCTGGGTCAAAGCCAATGAGCCGGCCATTTATGAAAAGATCCACCGCGTGCTGCTGCCCGGCGATTTTGTAGCCATGCGCCTCACCGGTGATACCACTACCAGCGTATCGGCCCTCTCAGAAGGCGTGTTCTGGGATTTCCACAATAACCAGCTCTCCGAAGATGTGCTGCGCTATTTCGGTTTTCCGCGTTCCATCTTCCCCAATATCCAACCCGTTTTTTCGCCGCATGGTTACCTGCTGGCCAGTGTGGCAAGCAGCCTGGGCCTGAAAGCCGGCATTCCCGTTGGGTATAAAGCCGGCGATCAGCCCAACAACGCCCTTGCCCTGAATGTACTCCAGCCCGGCGAAGTAGCTACTACGGCGGGCACCAGCGGTGTGATCTACGGCGTTACCGATACACTGGGCTATGATACCGCCTCGCGCATCAACGGTTTTGCGCATGTCAATCACCTGCTGCCTGGAACTGACGGCACAGCGCAAACGCGGATAGGCGTACTGCTGTGCATCAACGGCACCGGCATTTTCAACCGCTGGATCAGACAGCTGGCCGGCGCACAGCTTTCCTACGCTGCGCTGAATGCCGCTGCTGCTGCTATCCCTGCCGGTGCAGAAGGATTGCGGGCCCTGCCTTTTGGCAACGGCGCTGAAAGGATGCTGTCCAACCGCCTGCTCGGCGCGCAATTGCAAAATATTGACCTCAATATCCATGGTACGGGCCACCTGGTGCGGGCTGTGCAGGAAGGTATTGCCTTCGCTTTCCGTTACGGACTGGACATCATGCGGGAGAATGGCATCAACCCCTCCGTGGCCAGGGCCGGCAGGTCCAACCTTTTTCTGAGCGATGTGTTCACCCAATCTTTTGTCAATACCAACCAGGTTGCCGTGGAATTTTTTGAAGGCGATGGCAGCTATGGTGCGGCCCTGGGGGCTGGTATAGGCGCCGGCATCTATGATAGTCCTGCCGCTGCCGCCGGTAACCGCCAGCGGACCGGCATAGTGGAACCGGATACCCGGCAGGCAGCCCATTATGAAGGGCTTTACCAGGAATGGAAAGCGCTGCTGGAAGAACAACTCAACAGACAACAACATTAAATTGAACCTATATGAATCCCGTAATCGGACAGAAAGAATATTTCAAAGGCGTGCCCGCCATTGCCTATGAAGGTCCTGGCACTGATAATCCACTGGCCTTCCGCTGGTACAATGCACAACAGACCGTGGCCGGAAAACCCATGCAGGAATGGCTGCGCTTTGCCTGCGCCTACTGGCATAGCTTCTGCGGCAGTGGTGCAGATCCCTTTGGTGAGCCTACGCATCTTTTTCCCTGGAGTGAAAAGGCGGATGCCGTGGACCGGGCCAAAGACAAGGCCGACGCTGCTTTTGAGTTCATCACTAAATTAGGCCTGCCCTATTACTGCTTCCATGATGTGGATGTGGTGGACTATACCAATGATGTAGCGGAGAATGATCGCCGTCTGCAGGCCATCACACAATACCTGTCGGCCAAACAGAAAGAAAGTGGCGTGAAACTGCTCTGGGGCACCGCCAATCTTTTCTCCAACCGTCGTTATATGAATGGCGCCGCCACCAATCCTGATTTCCATGTGCTGGCCCATGCCGGCGCGCAGGTGAAGGCAGCGCTGGATGCTACCATTGCGCTCAATGGCGAGAACTATGTGTTCTGGGGTGGCAGGGAAGGGTATATGAGCCTGCTCAATACCAATATGAAACGCGAAAAGGACCACCTGGCCCGCTTCCTGCATGCGGCAAAGGATTACGCAAGGAAAAACGGTTTCAAAGGCGTTTTCTTCATTGAGCCCAAGCCCTGTGAGCCCAGTAAGCACCAGTATGATTACGATAGCGAGACCGTGATCGGTTTCCTGCGCCAGTACGACCTCCTGAATGATTTCAAGCTCAATATAGAAGTGAACCACGCCACGCTGGCGGGCCATACTTTCCAGCATGAGCTGCAGGTGGCCGCCGATGCGGGCCTGCTGGGTTCTATTGACGCCAACCGGGGCGACTACCAGAATGGCTGGGATACCGACCAGTTCCCCACTAATATCAATGAGCTGGCGGAAGCCATGCTGGTGATCCTGGAAGCCGGTGGCTTTGGTGGCGGCGGCATCAACTTCGATGCAAAGATCCGGCGCAACAGTACGGACCCGGAAGACCTGTTCCATGCACATATCGGCGGGATGGATACGTTTGCGCGTGCCTTGCTGGTGGCGGATAAAGTGCTGTCGGCCGGTCAGTACAAACAGCTGCGTCAGGCCCGGTATGCTTCCTTCGACAGCGGGAAAGGCAAAGCGTTTGAAGAAGGGGCCCTGTCCCTGGAAGACCTGCGCGCCTTCGCCATTGAAAAAGGAGAGCCGGCCGTACTGAGCGGCAGGCAGGAATACCTCGAAAACCTGATCAACCGATTTATCTAAGGATGGGGCCGCACGGCGGCCCTTCCTCTTATCCACCACCAATACATGCTATATGAATTTTTTAGGAACCATCGACTGGATCTTCCTGATCCTTTACCTGCTGGTGATTGCCGGTGTCTCGGTCTGGTCCATCCGTAAAAGCAAGGAGTCCGCTTCGGATTATTTCCTGGCCAACCGGAACCTGGGCTGGTTCGTGATCGGCGCCTCCATCCTGGCCTCCAATGTAGGCTCGGAGCATATTGTAGGGCTTGCCGGCTCTGCCGCCCGTTCGGGCACGGTACTGGGGCACTATGAACTGCACTCCTACATTGTGCTCATCCTGGGATGGGTCTTTGTGCCTTTTTACATGCGCAGTATGGTGTATACCATGCCGGAATTCCTGGAGCGGCGTTTCAACCCGCAGGCCAGGCGGCTGCTCTCCATCATCCAGCTGCTGAGTTACGTGATCACCAAGGCTTCGGTCACTATTTTTGCCGGCGCCCTCGTGTTCAACCAGTTCCTGGGCGTTGATTTCTGGACGGGCGCTATCATCCTGGTGGTGGTCACCGGAGTATATACCGTGTTCGGCGGCCTGCATGCCGTGATGTACACGGAAGCTATCCAGGCCATTGTACTGCTCCTCGGTTCCCTGGTGCTGCTCATATTCGGACTGCGGGAGGTAGGTGGCTGGGACAGCCTCATGGCTGCTGTTCCCAAAGAAAAACTGAATATGTTCCCGCCGCTCAGTGATCCCGACTTCCCCTGGCTGGGCATTCTCTTTGCCTCGCCCATTGTGGGCCTCTGGTACTGGTGTACGGACCAGCATATTGTGCAGCGCTGCCTGGCCGGCCGCAATGAGCAGGAAGCGCGCAGGGGGACCATCTTTGCGGCCTATCTCAAGCTGATGCCTTTCTTCATCTTCCTGATCCCCGGCCTGATTGCCTATGTACTGCATTCACAGGGTAAACTGGAGCTGGATGATACCAATGCTGCTTTTCCCGCCATGGTGAAACAGATCATGCCGCATGGCCTGCGGGGCCTGCTGGCCGGCGGGCTGCTGGCTGCCCTCATGGCTTCCCTGGCTTCCGTATACAATGCCTGTTCCACTTTATATACCATGGATATTTACAAAAAGCAATATCCCAACGCCTCTGAGAAACAATTGGTGCGGGTAGGACGGATAGCCACGGCGGTAGTAGTGGTGCTGGGCATGGCCTGGATCCCGCTGATGGGCCGGATCTCTTCAGGGCTGTATGATTATCTCCAGAGTGTGCAGAGTTACCTGGCGCCGCCTATTGCTGCTGTATTCCTGCTGGGTGTTTTCTTCAAAAGGCTGAATGCCAAAGGCGCGTATACCGCCATGGTGGTGGGTTTCCTGCTGGGCCTGGCCAAGCTGACCCTGCAGCTGTTCCAGACGGAACTGACGGAAGGCGGACTGCTGCATAGCTATGCAACCATTAACTTCCTGTACTTCTGTATCTACCTCTTCCTGTTCAGCGTGGCCATCATGGTAGTGGTGAGCCTGGTGACGCCCGCGCCTGATGAGGCACATATCCGCGGCCTCACCTTCGCTACTACCGTGGCTGAGGACAAAGCGGCGAGCCGCGCCAGCTGGAATAAGTGGGATGTAATACTGTCATTGATCGTAGTCATAATTATTGTAGGCATCTTTACTTATTTTTCGCCGCTGGGTATAGCCCGGTAACAAAAACTTCACTATACGCTGAAACCTTTACGTGGAGCAGGGGCGCCTATCGCTGCCTGCCGGCGTAAAGGTTTTTTTATTGGCATACAGGGTAGTGGAAAAACTACAAATGCGTTTGCAGTAGACTGACAGAACGGCAAAAAATGAAAATAGTCGCTTGACCTGAATCAAGCCGTGGGCAAGGATTTCCGCATGTCGCATATGAATAAATAATATGTGAAAAATCACCCAATCAATCAAATATCAAAGACGGAGAAGTAGTATTTTTATTCGCGGGATGCGTCTTGACGTTAGAACCCTGATGCATCTGCTACGCCTATGTCAAAAGTTACATTACCTTATCTTAACCTCTCTCTTGCAAACATTGATGGAGAACGCTGGAAAGACATTCCCGGTCTTGAAGGCTATTTTAAGATCTCCAACAAGGGAAGAGTCAAACGCCTGGCCTACGAGGCCGTCTACAGTAACGGGGTGATTTACCGGGAACGCCCTATGATCATGAAACCTTATGTGCACAAACACCGCAATGAGTTCAAGGGGGATTTCAAATCCTACCTGAGCATTACACTGACGGTGGAAGGCATCCGGTACCGATACACGGTAGCGCGCCTGGTGTACAACGCTTTTGTGGCGCCAATGGACCTGCATGACCAGGAGACTGTCATCTTCTACAAGGATGGCAATTCCTTCAATCTCCTGCCGTCCAACCTGCGGTCCGCCTCACTCAGCGAAAAACAGAAGCGGATCAAGGAGCTGCATCGCTCTCCTTCGCCCTTGCACAAGCTCAGCCGCCGCCAGATCCTGGAGCGTCTGCAGAAGGCCCGGGAAAAACGGATGAAACCGGTGACGCAGTACTGCTTCAGCGGGAAAAAGATCCAGTCTTATCCCAGCGCCCGGGAAGCTGCCCGTAATACCGATGGCAATGCTTCCAATATTCTGCAGGTGGCTAAGGGGAATGCCATCACGGCCGGCGGCTATCTCTGGCGCTTTGGCAGTGCAAGACGCATTGACAAGCTGCCAGTAAGAGGAGGCCGGCAGTCGCCCTATTTCAAAATGAAATAAGGGACAGCACCTGAGCCATTACCCGGACACATTTTTTTCCGATCAGTACTATTACGTAGCTGTTATCGGGAGCGCATGATAGCAATTCTCCACTCCACTTTTTATTTGCCGGTTCAGCCGGTTAATCTGCCAGCTGGGCGGTACCTGGATGACTATGCCCATAGCGGAAACTAACTTGGTGGCTTTATTGTCCACCAGTTAAATCCTTACTATGGTTAAGCATTGGTTCTTCATTTGCCTGGCATGCTTTGCTGTGGGTACCACTGCGGCCCAGGATGATATGGGCGTTCAGTATACCGGCACGGCAAGTTATGTCAGTCGCACAACAGGCAAAGGCGCCGATAATTCCAGTCAATACAGTGCTTCCAGCTGGTCCAGCCTGGTGGAATATAAAATGGACGCCACTATTACCAAAGGAAAAGGAACGGGCAGCTCCAGCCTGGTGATCCGGCGCCAGCGTACGGACAGTGAGTGGTTCAGCGGCGAGAAGACCACCGGCACCAAAACGGAGACCGGCAATGCCAATGGCAGTGCAGCCACTGAGCTGACCCTGCAGCTCAGTGACGATGGTAAGTCCTATTCGTTCTTTATTTATATACCTCCCTGCACAGGGACACTGACCACTACCTATAGCGCCGGCCAGCAAGGGGAGAACGCCCCCATGCCCGTAGGCCAGACCAGGGAGGCCGGCCAGGATGAGGGCCTGATCCAGGTAGAATACCAGCCCGTCAAAAACGGGGTGGAAGTCCTGAGCGGCGAGATCCGCGAACGTACGGATGATGGTGACGGTTATACGGAGACCATCCTCAGCTGGAATTTTTACCGGAAGCCTTTTGAAGGCGAGCTGATCATTACGCCTGTCAATTATGACAGCTGGCTGCCCGCGCCCGGAAAGGATGAGGCCAGCCATGGCTCTTCCCTGAAAGTTGGACTGCTGGCCCGCGGCAAGGGCGGCAAACCACTGCCGGTAAAAGTGAAATCGTTCAAAGTGAGCCTGGAGAATACCTCCCGGGAGCCGGGCATTTCCATCAACTATCCCCTGAACCCCGGCGAACCATTGCCGGACCTGCGCCTGCTGCCTTCGGGTGGGGCGCAGCCGGACAAGGATGGACAAACCATTGAACTGCCTTCGGCCGATGGAAAGACCGGCACAGTTGTGATCGGCGCCTTTGACGGCGGAGGCTATACCACCCTGCGTGCAGAAGCCATTCTTACAAACGGGCACCGGATCACAGGAACGCTGTTAACGCCCGCAGGCCCTGCAGCGATACTGATCCCCAAAAGAAAAGAAGGCAGCGCTATTGCCAGCAGCTGGCTGGCCAGGTACAATGATCCCGGCGAGCAGGAGGATAAGGACGTCTCGCCCGGCAACAATAAACAGGGGGACGGTCTGACGGTATATGAAGAGTACCGGGGTATTGTCAGCAAGGGCAAATACCTGCGACTGGATCCCGGCAAAAAAGAATTGGGCGTACAGGTCAAAGAAACTGACCTGCCCATCTTCCATAAAGGATTGCAACTGGTACAGGCAGCTTCAGGGCTGGTCATTATACCATTGTATGAGAACGAGCTGCCGGAGGGCCGGATCTTTAATGTCAACCGCGGACATGCCTCCAATGGCGAACAATATGCCCTGCGCCTGCTCAATGAGGACCTGACCAAATATGCCAATACCTATAAACACAAATCCACGGGCATGAACTTCCCGTTCAGTGATTATGGCAAAGGCACCAGGCAATCTGTTAAGACAGTCATTGACCTGGCGGAAATGACGGCCGCCTACCAGGAACAGCTGGACTCTGCCAAAGCCAGCAATACCAGACTCCCGTATACGCTGGAAGATGAAATTGCCAATACCGTAGCGCATGAACTCCTGCATGGGGTGAATGTATCCCATCATGGCACCGTGCCGGAGGAAAAGCCGCGTCCGCTCACGCCCGCTCCCAAAAACGGCGGGAAGCCGCCAAGGGTTCCGGTCTATGCCTTTGGCGTTGATGGGCACCGCTGGGACGCGCTGGACGGCAAACCGGAAAACGAACGCTATGTTGATGGGAAGATAGGCAGGCCGCAAAGTGACGCCAGTGGCGATATGTCCTGCATCATGGTCTACACCACCTATTACCAGTGGTTCATTGACCTGAAGCCGGGCGTACAGGTACATTACCATTCCATGCCTTACCTGCCTTATGGAAAAAAGCTATGCACCTCAGCAACGGGCACCGGCCTCAATGCCAACGGGAAATATTTTGGCGATGCAGAACGCGGGGCAGGTAACTGCCTGTCGCAAATAAGCGTGAAGAGTTACTGACGGAATCCCACTTTCAACACAATCAATTACCCCTGCCGCAGGAATGGATCAATAAAAAAAGCCCCCGCTTCCGGGGGCTTTGACTGCTATAAGGATAATTGGATCCTGCTGTTACTGCCAGGCGGATTGCAGTTGGTACAGCGATAAGTTTTCAAATTTCACTTTACCGCCACTCACTTTGATAGCGGATCCTTTGCCGTCGAGGTTTTTATTGACAGGCATATAGATCAGGCCATTGTTGGCAAAGATCTCTACGCCGATCCTGTCAACGAAGATGGTCAGCGGCAGCTTGCCATTGAGCAGCGGCACTTTGGCTTTCACGCCATCGGCGCTGAGCTCCTGTGCGGCCACATCGTATACAATATCCAGTCCGTTCAGGTTGAAAGTAACGGTCTTTGCCTTGCCCGGTACTACGGTAGTGCGCAGTTCCAGCAGTTCTGTGGGCAGGCCCTGCAGCGGATTTTCGGATTTATCCGTGAGGGTCTTTGTGCCGCTCAGCAGTTGTTTGCTGCGCAGGGCTTCCAGCTCTTTAACAGGGGTGCGGGTCATACGGATGCCTTCGGGAGTGGTGATCAGGGCCAGTTCCTGGGGAATGGTCATGCTCTGGTTGAAGGTCATATCACCTTTGTCGGTATGCGTACGCCACCAGCCGATCTCAATGCGGCGGCCATTGGGTTCATTGTTGAAGCTCTGGGCGGCGTAGTAATCGCGGCCTACCTGGCCCAGCAGTCGCTCTGCTTCTGGGGTGAAGGTCTTACCGTCAAAGCTGCCGATGGCATACATGCTGGTAGCAGCGGAGATCACCCATTTTTTGTTGGCGGGATTGCCATCTACCGGTAGCTCAAACAGGTCCGGGCATTCAAACAGGTAGCGGTCGTTACCGATGCCTCCTTTGAGGATGCTGGCAGGGGTCCAGTCTTTCAGGTTGTCTGATGTAAAGAAATGCTGTGTATGCTGACCACCGTCCAGTTCTACCCAGAACAACATGACCCAGTGTTTGCCGGGGCCATACCAGAAAACCTTGGGGTCCCGGTTATCCCGGTGGATGCGTGGTACGGGTGCATAGTCCAGCTTATTGAAGTGCAGGCCGTCATTGCTCCAGGCCAGTCCCTGGCACCAGGCGCGGGCGCCGGTGAAGAACATGACCAGGGGCGCCTGTCCGTCCTTGCCAAAACCACTGGTATTATTGGAGTCCACTACAGCTGTTCCGCTGAACATGGGACCGAAGCCATCGGGGTGAATGGCGTCACCCACTTCCGTCCAGTGGATCATATCCTTACTGACTGCATGGCCCCAGGTCATATTGCCCCAGCCGCGGCCGTAAGGATTGTGCTGGAAGAAAAGATGATACTGTCCTTTGTAATAGACCATGCCGTTGGGGTCATTGGTCCAGCCACGTTTGGGGGAGAAGTGGATCTGTCCGCGCAGGGCTTCGGCATAGACCTTACCGGCATTGCTGTCCAGGTCTGATTGCCGGATGGGGCGGAAGGCTGTTGCATTGCGGTCCAGCTTATCTACCCTTAACTCTAATTTTTTTCCATTCCATTCACTGATGTCGAGGTACGCATACCAGTCGGGTTTGCCTTCGGCCAGTTCCATGTCAAAGAAGCGGACCAGTACGCCGTCTTTCCAGATCTCAAGGTTCCTTTTGGGCGCACCGTTCTTTACGGGCAGCTGGAGGAATTTTTTCTCTGATGTGAAATACTGATTGAAGTCCTGTGCGGCGGCTGCACCACTTAACAGGAGCAGGGGAATGCCGTAGGCGAATCGTTGTAATCTGTGCATATTCATTTTTTTTACCATCCTGGATTCTGTTGATAAAGATCGCGACTATAATTGATCTGATTTAAAGGTATGGGCAGGTATTCATCTCTTTTTGCCTGGAAATGGGCGTCGGACAAATGGGCCGCCCGGTTCTTTTCCAGCAAAAAATAGCTGTTCATAGTATTGGCGGCAATGCCCCAGCGTACCAGGTCGAAGAAGCGGTAGCCTTCTGTGGCCAGTTCCAGTCTGCGTTCCCAGCGCAGGGCCTGGCGGGCGTATTCCTGGGTCCAGGTGCAGTTGACACCGGGCTGGTAGGTGGCTACCTTGTATTGAGCAGAGGGCGTACCATCGGCCTGTTTGAGCAGGGCGGTGCTGCCGGCGGCACGGGTGCGCAGCTCATTGATCAGCGGCAGGGCTTCATCTTGGCGGCCTCTTTCAATCAGCGCTTCTGCACGGAACAGCAGCACATCGGGATAGCGGATGATAGCCCAGTTCTTGGAGCTGCTCATAAAGGGCGGGATCTTCTGGAAGCTGGCGTCATCCGGGGATACGGCTTCTTTCAGGCTGGCGAAGGCGCCGTATACTTCAGGCGCACGGGCCCAGGAACGCTGGAAGATATATTTGCTGTTGTACTTAAAGGGGTTGCCGGGAATAGCTACGGTATGGTTGAGGCGCGGGTCAAAATTGCTGCTGAAATAATTACCGCTGCCGGCCACATCATTGTCGTTGTAATGCTCAAAATCGGGCAGACCGGCCGCGGTGGTCTTAAATGCATTGATCAGGTCATGACTGGGCACATGGAAACCGCAGCAGCCAAATTCCTGGTTCATGGGATAGTTCAGGGCATGACCATAATCCAGCCGGCCCTTGGGGGTACCGTCATCCTTGCTGTACTGGATTGCAAAAACGGACTCCGCGCTGTTCTCGGTCTGCGTCAGGAAATTGGCGGAGAAATCATTGTTCAGTCCAAACTTATGCGAGCTGATCACTTCATTGGTGAGGCTGATCACCTCATCCAGCTTCGCGGCATCAATGGAGCTGACCTGGTAATTATCATCCTGTACATAGGCCTGGTACAGCAATGCTTTGGAGAGATAAGCCTGTGCGGCGCCTTTGGAGGCCCGCCCTTTTTCTGGCTGGTCAGGCGGCAGCCCGTCGGCGGCTGCGCGGAAATCCGCCGTGATCTTATCCCAGAGCTGCTGGTCGGTCAGCACCCGGTTGGACACTGTTTCATAGCTGGGCTTCTCCATGGTCTCGTCCAGGTAGGGAATATGCCGGAACAGGACCTTGAGCAGGAAATAAAAATGCCCGCGCAGGAATTTCATTTCAGCCGTGCGGACTGTTTTATTGGGGAAGATGGTCTCATCGGTGGCATTGAGGCGGCGCAGCGCATCATTGGCCCGGCCGATGCCTACATAGAGGCGGAACCAGAGTTCGTCTGAGAGCCCATTGTCCACGCGGTTGAGCGAGAAGGTCTCAAAGAGATGGAACTCGCTCAGATCGCCGGGGCCGTCACCTCCCTTATACGTGTCCCCGCCGCGTACACTGCCGTAGGGCCAGAGGCTGGAATAGGGGGAAGTATAGTGATCGTTGCCCAGGGCCGAATAAGCGGCGATGGTCATTTTTTCAATATTCTCGGCGCTATTCAGTTCATCGCCGGAGATGGCGCCCTGGGGTAGCTCTTCCAGCATTTTGGAGCAGGAGCCCAGTCCTGTAATGAGTATGATGAGTGGTAGCAATAATTTTTTCATGGTAATCTTTTTTAGAAGGAAACATTGAAGCCTGCACTGGTGATGGAAGGGACAGGGAAAGCCTGGTTGGGGATCTCCGGGTCTGCTGCCGTGAAGGACTTGTTTTTAATGGTCAGGAGATTACTACCTTGTATGAATAGCCGGGCCGAATTGACCTTCCAGGCGGAGAGCAGGCTTTTCAGGTTATAGCTCAGCTGGATATTGCGCAGCTTGATATAGGACCCGTTCTCGTAGAAGTAAGTGCTGGCGCGGCCTTCATTATTGCGGTTCACGAGGGTGAGCGCCGGTACGCTGGCATTGGGATTGTTCTTTGTCCAGCCCTGCAGCGTCCTTTCGCCCCAGTTGCTGCCTACCCAGAGGGAGGAGAAGTCGGTGAAGGTCTTGAAATCGTTCCATACATCAACGCCCTGCACGCCCTGGATAAAAAAGCTGAGGTCAAAATTTTTGTAGGACAGCTCCACGTTCAGGCCATAGAGGAAATCCGGGTTGAGATCGGCAATGAAATCACGGTCCAGGTCGTCTATCACGTTATCGCCGTTGAGGTCCCGGTAGCGGATACGGCCCAGGGCTTTGCCGACCTGTTCAGCGGATTCATCCAGGTCTTTCTGGCTGCGGAAAAGGCCATCGGCAATATAGCCGAACCGGGCATTGATGGATCGTCCCAGGATGGTTTTGTCCGTGCCATTGCCGGCATAGGAAGCTACTACTGCATCCGGCAGGTAGGTGACCTTGTTGCGGTAGGAAGAGAAGTTACCGGTAACGGTGAGGGAGAGGCCCCTGCCGATCTGGGTATTGTAGGTGAGCAATACTTCAATGCCTTTGTTCTGCATGGAAGCGCCGTTGAAATAGCGGTTGCCGCCTTCGCCCAGCACGGCCAGGTAACCGGGGCTGATCAGGATATCGTCCGTTTTCTTGATGAAATAATCCACGGAGCCGCTGAGCTTATTGTTGAAAAGGCCAAAGTCGATCCCGAAGTTGGATTCCGTAGTGCTTTCCCAGCGGAGGGAATCATTGCCCTGCTGGATGGACGTGAAGCCGGAGGGCAGCTGGCCGGTGCCATTGCCATTGATATCATAGGCGCTGCCATTGTCAAAGGCCCAGGTAGGATCAATACCATAGATGGCGGAATACAGGGAATAGGTGCCATTGTTGGGGATCTCCTGGTTGCCGGACTGGCCCCAGCCAAAGCGCAGTTTCAGATCGGATACAATGGTCTGCTCTTTCATGAATCCTTCCTCGCTGATACGCCAGCCCAGGGAGAAGGCCGGGAACATGCCGTAGCGGTTCTCTTTACCGAAGCGGGAAGAGCCGTCGCGGCGCAGGGTGGCGGAAGCCAGGTAGCGGTTATTGTATACATAGTTCACCTTACCGAAATAGCTGACCAGGCTGTTGCTGGAACCATCGCCGCCATTGTCTTTATTGGCGGAGCCTGCATTCAGGTAGGCATAGTCGATATTTTCCAGCGCATAGCCCTGGCGTAATCCATAGAAGCTCTGGGCAATGAACTGGATGGTTTCCTGGCCCAGTACGGCGTCTACCTGGTGGAGGCCGAACTGCTGTTTGTAGTTCAGGGTGTTCTGCCATACCCAGTTGCCGCTGTAGGCCTGCCGGGTCTGTGCCTGGTTGGAAGGATCGGAGAGGAAGCCGGAGATATAGGATTTGCGGAGGGTGCGCTGGTATTCGCCGTTATAGTCAATGCCAAAGCTGGTGCGGGCGTGCAGGCCGGGCAGGATGGCCCAGTCGGCAAAGATATTCCCGAACACACGCACGAAATGGCTTTTGTTCTGTTTGTTGTCTTCTATCAGGCGAACGGGATTGTGGCGGTCGGTCATACCGGAGGCAGGGCCGCCCCAGCCGCCATCTTCTGAATGGACGGGTACAACGGGTTGCTGTACCAGGGAGGTGAAAAGGATATCATTGATGGGCAGCAGGCGGTTCTTGATATAGGAGATCCCCAGGTTCTCCCCCAATTTCAGTTTTCCGTTGAAGAAATTGAAGTCTGAATTGAACCGGGCGGTGATCCTGCTGCTGCTGGAGGATTTCACAATACCCTTATTATCGTAGTAACCAATAGCGAAGAGGGTATTGCCTTTTTCGCCCCCGTTGCTGAAGCTGAGGTTGTATTGCTGGATGAGGGAGGTCTGCCCTATCTCATCATACCAATAGGTATTGGCAGGCCGCATGGTTTTGGCGGCATCTATATATTCGGGATAGATGATCCTGTTGAGGACAGGGTTGTCATAGTCGCCGTTCCAGTCGTACTGATAGATCTGGTTATTATTGGGATTGCTGCGGTCGTTGACAGCTGCCTGCCAGTAAGCGCGGCCACGGCCGTCGGCATCCAGGGTTTTCTGTTTGCTGCCGTAATACTGCAGAGAGGTGGAGGCGTCAAAGTCAATACGGTTATACCCTTTGCGGGCTTTTTTGGTGGTGACAATGATCACGCCATTGGCAGCGCGGGAGCCGTAGATAGTGGCGGAGCTGGCGTCTTTCAGCACCTGGATGGTCTCAATATCATCCTGGTTCAGTTCATTCAGTCCGCGTTTGGTGGGGATACCGTCAATGACGTAAAGCGGATCGTTATCACCCAGGGTGCCTACGCCCCGCACACGGACCGTAGCGCCGCCGCCGGGAGAGCCATCGGTGGTGATGAATACACCCGGCACCCGGCCCTGCAGGCTTTTGACGGGGTTGCCCAGCGGAATATCTTTAATGGCATTGACATCCACTACGGATACGGCGCCGGTGAGGTCTGCTTTTTTCTGGGTCTGGTAGCCGGTCACCACCACCACGTTGAGGTCCTGGCTCAACGGGCTCATGCTGACATCCAGCGTACCGGAAGCGGGGACTGGCAGGGTGAGAATGGCCATGCCCACAAAACTGAATTTAATGTCTTCGCCGGGGACAGCGAGGATGCGGTAGGCGCCGGTGCTGTCCGTCTGGGTAGACTGGTTCCGGCTCTGAACAGTAACATTGGCAAGTGGTTCCTGGGTCTGTTTGTTGACCACTTTCCCGCTGACCGGGTGCTGTTGCGCATGCACCATGTTCAGCAGCAATAAAGCAAGGATCGTTAGTGAACATTTCATGGTAGTTCAGGTTTTGATGATAGATAGTTTGAAGCGATGGAGAACGTGGTCGTCATAGGGAGGGCATCCGCCATGCCATTGCGTAACCCAGGCGGCCAGCCGGTTGGCGGCTTCCAGCCTTTGAGGTATAGGGGCGCCGGCAGTACTGGACGTGAGATAAGCGGCCAGGAAGGCGTCACCGCTTCCTACGGTATCTGCCACTTTTGTGGGGATACCTTCGCAGCTCCAGTGCTGGCCTTCTTTCCAGGCCATAGCGCCATGAGCGCCGCGGGTGAGCAGGATCTCTTCCAGTGAATAGCGGCTGGCCAGGGCTTCCAGCTGCTGTCCGGTACTGCCTTTGAGCCCAAACCAGTCAGCAAGGATGGTCAGTTCGTTCTCATTGATCTTGAGGATGCTTGTCTTTTCCAGGAGGGAATGGATCAGGGGTTCGGAATAAAAGGGGGGGCGCAGGTTGACATCAAATACGGGCCGCTGCGCAGCTTCCAGGAGGGCAAAGAGGGTAGCCCTGCTGGTAGCGCCACGGGCTACCAGTGAGCCAAATACGAAATAAGGGGCGCTGTCAACCAGCTGTATGGCTTCGGGAGTAATGCCGATCTCATCCCAGGCCACATCTTCCACTATCTCATACTGCATTTCCTGCGGGGCTACTTCGGTAGCAAATACATAACCGGTAGGCGCATGCTGGACGGTCTGTACATAACTGGCCGGCAGCTGCTGCTCCGCCAGCAATGCGCGTACATCCGCGCCGGAGGGATCATCGCCCAGGCAGGAGATCATGCGGGCGGGAAGGCCCAGCTGGCCCAGGTGATAACAGACATTGAAAGGAGCGCCGCCAAGGCGGCGGCCGGAAGGCAGCAGGTCCCAGAGAATTTCGCCAAAGCAGGCCACAGGTGCAAATGATTGAGGTGTCATACAGGATTTAGTGAATAGTGAAAGATTTGTCCATTTGCTCCAGTGTCCGGCCCTTGGTCTCAGGCATCAGTTTCCAGACAAACAGTAATTGCAGTACCATCATAATGGTGAAGAACAGGAAAGTGCTTCCGCCGCCGATCTTCTCGGCCAGCAGCGGGAAAATGAAAGCTATCAGGGCCGCCATTACCCAATGCGTAAGGCTGCCCAGGGTCTGGCCCTTGGCCCGTACGGTATTGGGGAAGATCTCGGCAATGAACACCCAGATCACGGCGCCCTGTGAAAAAGCAAAAAAGGCGATATAGATGAGCAGCAGTACCGTAATGGTATTGCCGCCAAAATCATCCAGGTAAAAAGCGCGGGATACCAGTCCCAGGGTGGCTATCAGTCCTACGGAGCCGATCAGCATCAGCGTCTTCCGGCCAAAGCGGTCAATGACCTGGAGGGCCAGCAGGGTGAACAGGAAATTGACGGAACCGATGCCTACGCTGGAGAGCAGGGAGGCATGCCTGCCGAGGCCGGTCATCTCAAATATGCGGGGTGCATAATAGATAATGGCGTTGATCCCTGATACCTGGTTGAACAGCGCAAAGCTGATGGCCAGGAAAATGGGGAAACGGTGTCTTTTGCTGAAGAGCTTGTCGGGACTCTGGCCGGGTTCTGCCACCTGGGGCGCCAGGATAGCGGCCTTATCGGCCTCATAGCCTTCAGGGTTGATGATCTTCAGGGTGGCCATAGCTTCCTGTGTACGGTTGGTATGCAGCAGCAGCCAGCGCGGACTTTCGGGCACAAAGTTCAGCAGTACCCAGAACAGCAGGGATGGAGCTACCTGTACGCCCAGCATCCAGCGCCAGGCATTGTCAGATTCCTGGCCTATGAGGTAGTTGGAGAGATAGGAGATCAGGATACCGAATACGATATTGAACTGGAACATGGCCACCAGCTGGCCCCTGCGTTTGGCCGGGGAGATCTCGGCAATATAAACAGGTACGGTGACGGAAGAAGCGCCTACGCCCCAGCCACCAAGGAAACGGAAAATGAGGAAGAGCCACCAGTCCTGCGCCAGGGCGGTGCCCAGGGAAGAGAACAGGTAAAGGATGGCGATGAGGTGAAGGGTCTTGCGCCGGCCCCATCGTTCAGCCGGGATACTGCCCATCAGCGCGCCGAAGATGGTGCCTATCAGCGCCATGGACACCGTGAGCCCATGCTGGAAAGTATTGAGCGACCAGTATTGTTGAATTGATTGTTCCGCACCCGAGATCACAGCCGTATCAAAACCGAAGAGAAAGCCGCCGATAGCTACCACGATGCTCCAAAGCAGTACCTTTTTATCCATATGACAAACATTGATTTTGGAACAAGCTACAGCAGGAAAGCGGCGGACAGTTTTCGGATGGCATCAATTGCTTTCAAATTTGTATCATTCCGGAATCTGGGTTAGTTGCACTGATAGTCAGTTGTTTGTGTTTTTTCTGCCAAGGCCGGACCGGGCATGTTTTTTCAATTTTGTATCTTGTTTCTTTGTTTTTGTTGCCAAAATGATCAACTTTGAAAGAACCATTACAGGCTAATCACCTGTTCACCCAACCTTGCTCTTCCATGCTTGCCATTCATACGCGCCATCCCCTGGTCTGGCTTTGCGGGATGTTGATCTGCCTGCTGACAGCGACCGGCCTTCCCGGTTGTCAGTCTTCTTCCCAAAAAAGAACTTTTGTGGTGGGGTTCTCCCAATGTGGTGATGCGGATCACTGGCGTAAGACCATGCTGTCTGAAATGTACCGCGAGCTGGCCTTCCATCCCGAAGTGGAGCTGATCTACCGGCAGGCTGATGATAACAGCGAAAAGCAGGTGGCGCAAGTCCGGGAGCTGTTGCAGAAAAAGATCGACCTGCTGATCATTTCTCCTAATGAGGCCAGTCCCCTCACCCCCATAGTGGAAGCCGCCTATAAAAAAGGTATCCCGGTCATTGTGGTGGACCGCAAGATCGCTTCCCCTCATTTCACCAATTATATAGGAGCAGATAATTATGAGATAGGCCGGCTGGCAGGTCAGTATACCGCCAACCTGCTGAAAGGAAAAGGCCGGATCATTGAAGTGACCGGTCTGCCCGCTTCCTCACCCGCCATGGAAAGGCAGCGCGGTTTCCGCGACGCGCTGTCCGGTTTCCCCGGACTCCAGGTGATTGCCGATGTGAAGGGCGACTGGGTCAGCCAAAAAGCCCGGGAAAGACTGGGTCAGCAGGGACCCGCCCTGCAACAGGCCGACCTGATCTTTGCCCACAATGACGTAATGGCCATGGGGGCCCGGGAAGCGGCGACAGCCATGGGCGTCCCGCAGGTGAAAGTGATAGGAGTGGACGCCCTGCCGGGACAGGGCGCCGGGCTCGACAAAGTCCAGGATCATACCCTCACCGCCTCCATTTTATATCCCACCGGTGGCAGCGAGGCCATCCGCAATGCCTGGTCCATCCTGAACAAAGAAGCGGTACCCCGGGAAACCCTGCTGCAGACCCTGGTAGTGGATTCCTCCAATGTGCGCATCATGCAGCTGCAGGCCGAGAAGATCGGCAGCCAGCAGAAGGATATCCAGCAGCAGCAGCAGATGCTGGCCGAACAGCAGCGGATCTATAATAGCCAGCGTACCTTATTATATATATTAACGGTCACCCTGTTCATAGCCCTGTTCTTTGCCGGGCTGTTATTGTATTCCCGCCACCTCAACCGGCGGATCAATTACAAGCTTGCGCAGAAGAATGCCGAGATCTCCCGGCAGACGCAGCAGCTCCAGGAAATGAGCGCCGCTGCTACGGCGGCCCATGAGGCCAAGATCAATTTCTTTACCAAGATATCCCACGAGTTCCGCACCCCGCTCACCCTCATAGTAGCGCCTATTGAGGAAATGCTGGAACAGGCGCGCCTGCAACACCATGCCAGACAGCAGCTGAGCCTGGTGAAGAAAAATGCTATCCGCCTGCTGCGACTGGTTAACCAGCTGATGGACTTCCGCAAGCTGGAGTTCAACAAAATGCAGGTCCGCGCCACCGAGATAGACCTGGTGCTGCTGGCCCGCGAAGTGGTGGATACTTTCCAGCAGATGGCGCAGAAGCGGCAGATAGACTGCCGGCTGGTAACGGCTGAAGGTAGCCTGATGGTCTGGGCCGATGCCAGCATGCTGGACAAAGTGCTGTTCAACCTGCTGTCCAATGCGTTTAAGTTCACGGCGGATCATGGTGAAATCCTGGTACGCATCAGCCGTACCGATACCTCTATCAATATTGAAGTAACAGACAATGGGGTAGGCATGAGCGGCGAGACCCTGGCCCATGCCTTCGACCTGTTTTACCAGGGCAGTATTGATACCTATAAAGGATCGGGGCTGGGGCTGGCGCTTTGCAAAGAGCTGATCCATCTCCATCATGGCACTATCAGCGCCAGCAGTACCGTGAACAAGGGTACGGCCTTCCTGATCCGGTTATTGCCCGGCTGCACGCATTTCAGCGAGGCCGAACTGAGTACAGTTATCCCGGCGGAAGAGTCCATGGAACAATTGGGGTACTATTATACGGCGGATCTGCAACCGCTGCCGGAAGAAGCGCCGGCAACGGAAGAAAAGCCGGAGCCTGCTGCTGCTGTCAAACCCCTGCTGCTGATAGTGGATGATAACCAGGAACTGCGTGGTTTTCTCAAACGCCGCTTCCAGGACAGTTATGCCATCCTGGAAGCAGAGGATGGATTGCAGGGATTGCAGCAGGTGTTTGAATACCTGCCGGACCTGGTGATCTGTGATGTGATGATGCCGGTAAAAGATGGTCATTCCTTCCTGAAGCTGGTGAAAGCGGATGTACGCACTGCGCATATCCCGGTGATCCTGCTCACGGCCAAGGCCAGCAAAGAGCAGCAGGTGGAAGGATTGCGGAACCAGGCTGATGCCTATATGGTGAAGCCTTTTGATATGGAAGTGCTGCGCTCGGTGGTGGACAGCCTGCTGGCCAATCGCCGGCAGTTGAAGCAGCATTTGAACAACCCCCTGCCTGCTGATCTGCGGGTGCCGGCTTCCCGGAAAAATGAGCTGCGGTTTTTGTCGGAATTCCGCTCGCTGGTGGCGCA
Source organism: Candidatus Pseudobacter hemicellulosilyticus (assembly GCA_029202545.1). GTDB lineage: Bacteria > Bacteroidota > Bacteroidia > Chitinophagales > Chitinophagaceae > Pseudobacter > Pseudobacter hemicellulosilyticus. The sequence goes on along the minus strand of CP119311.1, from coordinate 152,820 downwards.
GAATATTGCCAATGAACATTTCGGGGTGGAGGATATCAGTCGCCAGCTGGGGATCAGTAAAATACAATTATACCGGAAAGTGAAGGGCCTGCTGGATGGCAATATCAATGAATATATCCTGCGGGTGCGGCTGCAGCGGGCAAAATACCTGTTGCAGTATGAGGATATGTCCGTGGCGGAAGTGGCGTACCAGACGGGTTTTGGTTCGCCGGCCTATTTCTCTACGGTGTTCAAGAAGCAGGAGGGCGTATCGCCTTCGGTATTTAAGGGAAAGAAAGCAGAGTAACCCTTTGGGCTTACTTTCACGAAAAGCTCCTGGCTCTTTTTACCTTGCTGGTTGCTGGTTGCCACGCGAAGGGCGTGTATAACTCATAAAAATCAAAATGGCCTGAGCGGGTACTAACCGGCTCAGGCCATTCTCTTTCACTTATCCTAACGCTTCGTTTGTGCTACAGGGTCAACTGCCTCTCTTCAAACACTTATCCTAACTACAGGGACTATTTATTTCAATTTGGTCACCAGTGTTTCTTCAACCAGGTTTTGTTTGCGGTTGATAGTGTACACTTCAGGCTTTTGATTCTTTTTGGATTTCACTTCCACAGTTACCAGGTTGTCGCCCAGTTCTTCAGTGCTCAGCAGGAATTTCTTGGTGATGTTGGTGCCTTTTACTTTGTCAGCGTACAGTACATTACCGTCTTTATCGCGGAGAACGATGGTGAACTCATCTTCTACAGCAGATACCAGGTTCAGTTGGAACACGGGTTGGTTCTCGTAGTTACCGATGAATTTCAGTTCAACACCGGGATTCTTTTTGTCTTCGTTCTTTCCTTCATTAGCCAGTACAGGTACTGCGAAGGCGATGGTCAGGATAACAAACAGCGCAATGGCTATAGCGGTAGATTGATTCATTACTTTTTTCATAACGTATGTTTTAGAAGTTTAAAATCGATAATTATTAAAATCATTCTTCACGGGTGGCAATCGCGGCGGCAAGCAAGAGAAGTTAGATGGGGAGCAGGTTGTAACTGCTTTCTTTTATTTGATCAACACCTCGAGGTGGTGTGTTTGTCTATTTGATAATGCAAACATACACCGACATTCACGGCGCTAAAAATCAAAAAACGGTCCTTTTCCGGATGGTGAAACTCCCTGCGAAAAGTTAAATGCCTTGATGGGCAAGGGTTTGGGACAAAACATTGTATGACCGCCAAGGCTGATTTTTGTCAGAAATTTGTCTGAAAAAACATGAAAAAAGGGCAAAAAGAGGTGAAAAATGTAAAAAATGGGTGATGGGGAAGGGGATGCGAAGCTAAAAATAGCGGTAGATATAAATGGTGAAAAAATGTAAAGTCTGGATTTGCCTGGATATAAGTTGTAGAAAGCGGCAAAATCTGCTGCGGCCGTTCTGCTGTACCTGGTAATAAAGAAGGATTTGGGACGAACCAAGGGGAGCAGGCTGTAAAGGTATTGTTGATGCTCTTTTATTATATGTTGCTCCACCCGGTATCTATTTGCAACAAACGCAATATTGATCCCGGTTCTTTTAGTAAGCTGTAATAGATTGATTATTAATAGTTTTAATTTTTGCACGGCCGTTGTGGATTGCCCGGCAAAGAATATCTTTGCCAAAATTTTTGCAACAAATGAGTAATACAATGGTTGCTGCCGGACGTCTGACCGCTACCATCGCCGGCAGTATTAAGAAAGCCCAGCAGGAGAACGTATTTTTTGAAGAGCTGTATAATGATCCTGCTGCAGCCACTGGGAAGAATGAGTTCCTCTTCTTCATTAAACCTGAGATCACGCTGCCCGCAGATTCCATTCAACTGGAAAACATCCTGGACCTGGTTCAGGAAAAGATCGAGCGCTTCGGCCTCACTATTCACAATGTAAAAGTCCTCTCCGCCAAATACCTGGAGCAGTACAATATCATTGCGCAGCACTATGGTGTGATCAACAAGATTGCGTCCAACGCAGCTGCCAGCCTTTCCGAAGGAGCCAAAGAAAAGTTCACCCAGCTCTATGGCAAAACCATCAACGATGTGAAACTCCTGGGTGGTGTTGAGTTCCTGGAGCAGTATCCTGCATTCAATGCCTATTCCCTGGATTTCCTGTGGCAGAATGTGGAGAACAAGAAACTGGCCGGTGGTACCTATGCCGAAGTGATCAAAGTAGACAACGAACAACTCTATGTGATCAACGGTTTCCACCCCCGTCAGCTGAAACAATTCACGGAGAAAGGTCGCAGTATTGTAGTGATGACCCTCTCCGGCGATCTGAACTGGAATGAAGCCCGTGGTAACTTCATTGGCGCTACCAATCCCCAGGCCGCCGCTGCCGGTAGCCTCCGCAACACTTTCCTGAACAGGAAGGATGAGCTGGGACTGGCTGAAATATCCCAGGGTGTAAACGGTGTTCACCTGTCTGCCGGTCCGGTAGAAGCCCTGGTGGAACTGCGCCGTTACAATACCAATTTCGCTGATGCCGCCCAGACAAAGACCTGGACTGATTTCAGCTTTGGCAAACAGCTGGCGGCCAACTTCACGCCTGAGCAAATTGAAAAGATCGTGAATAACGAGAACGTCACTGTAGAAGGCAAGAGTGTTTCTATCTTCGACCTGACCGAAGAGAAGAATGCAGAAGAAGCGATCACCCTGCTGAAAGCCCACCTGTAATTTTTGCGTTACGCATACAGAATACTGTGCAGCCGGTCCCATAGGACCGGCTTTTTTTTGTACCTTTTAAAGCCTTTTCGGCAATTAAATCATTTACTATTATGACAGCTTTACAAAGAACCCTTATCCTGGCCTGCTGCCTGTTAACGGGCTTGCCGCTCCTGGCGCAGCAAACGGCTAAACAGTTTACGCAGGTCACGGATTATCTGCTCTATCTCCCCGAGGGATATGCGAATGATACAACCCAGCGCTGGCCGCTGATCCTCTTCCTGCATGGAGCCGGTGAGCGGGGAGATGATATCCAGAAAGTAGCGGTGCATGGCCCGGCCAAACTGGTGGCTGCCGGTAAAAAACTCCCTTTTATCATTGTATCTCCTCAATGCAAACCGAATAGCTGGTGGGAGCCGGAGTCCCTGTACTCCCTGCTGAAGCAGCTCAAAAAGGATTTGCGGGTAGATCCGGATCGTGTATATCTCACCGGGCTTAGCATGGGAGGCTTTGGCAGCTTCAACCTGGGCGCCAAACACCCTGAAGAATTTGCCGCCATAGCGCCTATCTGCGGTGGCGGTGATCCTGCCGATGGATGGAAGCTGCGGCATATACCTATGTGGGTTTTCCACGGGGCCAAAGACCGTGTGGTGCCCCTGTCTGCCAGCCAGCAGATGGTAGATGCCATCAAGCCCCTGAACCCCGGCATAAGGTTTACTGTTTATCCCGAAGCGGATCATGACAGCTGGACCGAGACCTATAACAATGACAGCCTGTTCCAGTGGTTCCTGACGCACCGCCGCTTCCGCTTTACCGCCATACAGCCGGATGCCGCCAGTCTGCAGGCAGTGGCAGGTACCTATCGCAGTGAGCGTGGGGATACGGTGATGCTGGTATTGGAGAATGGCGCTTTGCAGGTGCAGCATGGCACGGGACAGAAAATGCCGCTGAAAGCCGCTGCTGCCGATATATTCTTCCTGAAGGAAGACCAGCCCATAGAATTGCAGGTGATCCGGGATGCTAAAAAGAATGTAACGGGTCTTGTGCTGCGGACTGATCGCCAGGAGCAGTGGAAGAAGGTACCCAACAAAAAATAGCATGACGAGAAAAGAAGTGGATGCAGTAGTGGTGGGAGCGGGGCCCAACGGCCTCACAGCCGCTATCCTGCTGCAACAGGCCGGGCTTCAGGTATTGCTGCTGGAAGCCCGGTCTTCTATTGGGGGCGGGCTGCGGACCGCTGAACTGACCCTGCCGGGCTTCCGGCATGATGTCTGCTCGGCCATACATCCGCTGGCCGCTGGTTCGCCCATATTTAAAAAAATGCCCCTGGCGGCGCAGGGACTGGAATTTATTTATCCGCCCGTTGCGGCAGCACATCCTTTTGCCGATGGCGGCGCCGTTTTGCTGCGCCCCTCCCTGGAGCAAACGGCCGCAGGGCTGGGCGTTGATGAGCAGGTATACCTGGACCTGGTGCGGCCGCTGGTAAGCCAGTGGGATAGTCTCTCGCCCGATCTGCTGGGGCCCCTGCGGTTCCCGGCCAATCCCCTGGCCCTGGCGCAGTTTGGCTGGAAAGGGCTCCGGTCCGCCAGCACCATGGCCAACCGATTCAGCACCCGCGAGGCCCGTGGCCTGTGGGCGGGAATGGCGGCGCATGCCATGCTGCCGCTGACCAGTGCTGCCACTTCAGCCATAGCGCTGGTGCTGCTGGCCGCCGCTCATGTAAAGGGCTGGCCTGTGGCCAAAGGTGGCTCACAGTCCATTGCGGATGCACTGGGCGCATATTTTCTTTCCTTGGGCGGACGCATAGAGACCAATACGCCTGTGCGTTCCCTGGACCAGCTGCCTTCTTCCCATGCGGTGTTATTTGATATTACGCCGCGGCAGCTGCTGGCTATTGCAGGGCATCGTTTTTCTTCTATATACAAATGGCAGCTGGAGCGGTATCGCTATGGCATGGGTGTATTCAAAATAGACTGGGCCCTGGATGGGCCGATCCCTTTTACGGCCGAAGGCTGTCGAGAAGCAGGCACGGTACACCTGGGCCATACCCTGGAAGCTGTGCAGCTGTCCGAACAGCAGGTAGCGCAGGGCGGGTATCCCGAACAGCCTTACGTACTGCTGGCGCAGCAGAGCTTGTTTGATGGCAGTCGCACCCCCGCCGGCAAACATACCGGCTGGGCCTATTGCCATGTTCCGAATGGATCACGGAAAGATATGACCGAAATCATAGAGCGGCAGGTAGAACGTTTTGCGCCCGGCTTCCGGGAGCGGATCCTGGCCCGCCATACCATGGATACGGTGGCGCTGGAAGACTACAACAATAATTATATCGGCGGGGATATCAATGGGGGCATCCTGGACCTGGGCCAGCTCTTCACCCGGCCGGCGCTTCGTGGCTCTCCCTATCGTACTTCGGCCAAAGGATTGTACCTGTGCAGTTCCTCCACACCGCCCGGTGGCGGGGTTCACGGCATGTGCGGCTACCATGCGGCCAGGCGGGCGCTGAAAGATATCTGGAGCATCTCTATATAGAACCGGCTTATAGCGCCCGGTGCAGGGCCTGCCAGGAGCTTGGGGTAGCTGATTTTCCAGTCGTCCTGTTAACATTTGCTGCCGGGGCTATCCGGCATTTTAATTTGCCCGCTCATTTCTTACCTTAGCCCTAAAATCCATACTATGCGTCTTTTCCTGTTACCGGTTTTTTTGCTGACAGCTTTTTCTGCACTGGCTCAGAGCGATTCCTATCCTGACAATCGCAACAAGCGGGAAGCCTATACCCGTATGGCGGAGAAAGACCTGAAGAACGACCTGGCCGCTTTTGCCTTTGCGGCCCTGGACGACCGGCTTAACAAACAGCCGCTGCAAAGCATTCCCGCTGTGGATTTTGGCGCCAACTTCATCACGTTTGAGTACGACAGCTTTTCCGTCACCATCAAAGGCGGCGTATTCCGCCCCTCCGAACATAAACTGCAATATTTTGATGAGAAATACCTCGTCAAGATCGACAATAAACCCTTTTATGGCAGCTATGGTTCTGTTCCCCAGAGCAATATTGCTTCGGTGACCGTCCTCATCGGCAAGGACACCATCGCCATTCCGCAGACCGCCATCTTTGATCTCTACAGCCCGGAGTTCACCTATTCCGGCGCCAATGGCAGTACCCGCACCAATAACGGCGTGTACCTTTCGCCCGACAAACGCACGCTCTATATCTACATGCTGAACCATGAGACCATCGGCAAGTATGAAGTGACCTGGATCATCCAGGACAAAAAATACCTGCGCCGCGTAGTGGATTCAGGGCTGCTGCATTAAGGAACTGACGTATTTTTGCGGCATGCAACAACCCGTTTTAGTCATCAAGCTGGGAACAGCCGTCATTACCGACAATAAGGGTGTCATCAGCCAGGCCATCATGAAAAAAGTGGCTGCTGAAATTGCGGAACTTTCCGCCCGCTACCGTATTGTGCTGGTCTCCAGCGGCGCTGTTGGATCCGGTAAAGCCTTTATCCGGCAATACAAGGGAACCCTCACCGAACGCAAGGCCGCTGCCGCCGTAGGCAACCCGCTTCTGATCCGTTTATACCAGAAACATTTTGATAAATACCAGATCCCCGTGGCACAGGCCCTCTGTGAGCGCTATCATTTCTCCAACCGGCCGCAGTTCCTGCAACTGAAGGAAACCTTTTCCACTTTCTGGGACAATGGTATCCTGCCCATTGTGAATGAGAATGACCTGATCAGCAACGTAGAACTGAAATTCTCTGATAACGATGAGCTGGCTACCCTGATGGCCATCGGCTTTGACGCCGAAGCTCTGATCATCTGCACTTCTGTAGGTGGGTTCATGGATAACGAGAAAAAGATCATTCCTGTAGTACAGAAAATTGACAATACCATCCTCGGTTATGTGAGTACCGATAAAAGCAGCCTGGGGCTGGGTGGCATGACCAGCAAGCTGACCTTTACCCGCCTGGCCAATGGCCTGGGCATACAGGTCAATATCTGCGGCCTGAAAGGCGATAAGCCCTTTGCCGCTGCCCTGGCCGGTAAGAACGGCACAACATTCCTGCCACAGCCTTCCAACCTCAAAGCCCGCCAGAAATGGCTGGCCAGCGGTTCTATCACCATCGGCCGCATTGTGGTGGATAAAGGTGCGGCCAAAGCCCTGCTCCAGCGCCGCAGCCTGCTGACCGTAGGCATCCGCGAAGTGAAGGGTAAATTTGTAGCCGGTGAAGTAGTGCAGCTGATGGATGAAGAAACCAATATCATCGGGGTGGCCAAAGTGAAACTGGGCACAGGGGCTATCCAGGAAAATATCCCGGTAAAAAATGTGGTGGCCGCGCATGCGGATGATATCGTGATCTTTTAAACAGTCAACCATGAAATCAACAGCAGCCCTGATCGGGCAAACCCATACAGCCGCTATCAACCTGCGCAAGACAAAAGAGAAGCAGGTGAAAGCAGCCCTGATAGCCCTGGCCGCTGCGCTGGAAGCCAATAGCGCGGCGCTGATCCGGGCCAATAAAAAAGACCTGGCTAAACAGGCGCCTGATAATCCCCGGAACGACCGGCTCCTGCTGAACCAGGAGCGTATCCATACTATTGCCAATAGCATCCGCACCATTGCCAGACTGCCGGATCCCGGTGGTCAGCTGCTGGAAGAAAGGACCCTGCCCAACGGACTGCTGCTGCAAAAGATCAGCGTACCCCTTGGCGTAGTAGGCGCCATCTATGAATCAAGGCCCAATGTCACTTTCGATATTGCAGCGCTCTGCCTGCGCAGCCGCAATGCGGCCCTGCTGAAAGGCAGCAGTGAAGCGGAGCATACCAATAAGGCCGCTGTAGCCCTGATCAAAAAAGTGCTGAAGGAACAGGACATTGATCCGGGCTGTGTTACCCTCCTGCCATCCGACAGGGAGGTAGTAAAGGAATTGTTCACGGCCACCAGATATGTGGATGTGCTGATCCCCCGCGGATCAGCCTCGCTGATTGACTACGTGCGCAAGAACAGCCTGGTGCCGGTGATTGAGACCGGCGCCGGCGTCTGCCATGTGTATGTGGAGAAGCAGGCCGACCTGCAAAAAGCGGTGCGGATTGTGGCCAATGCCAAGATATCCCGTCCTTCGGTCTGCAATTCTATGGACACGGTGCTGGTGGACGCGGCTATTGCGCCCAGATTCCTGGCGCAGCTGCAGCCGGCTTTCAGCGAATACCAGGTGGAAATGCTGGCCGATAAAAAAGCTTACCCGCTGCTGAAAGGCTATCCCTACCTGCAAAAAGCCACACCCGAAGATTTTGGCCGCGAGTTCCTGAGCCTTCGCTGCGCCGTCAAAGTGGTGAATGGTCTGGAGGAAGCGCTGGCGCATATCCGTGAGTATTCCACCAAACACTCTGAGGCCATTGTGTCGGAGAATAAAAAACAGTGCGCCCGCTTCCTGCAGGAAGTGGATGCTGCCGCCGTTTATACCAATGCTTCTACCCGTTTTACGGATGGCGAAGAGTTTGGTCTGGGCGCGGAGATCGGTATCTCCACGCAGAAACTGCATGCCCGAGGACCCTTTGCCCTGGAAAAGCTGGTCACAGAGAAATGGCTGGTCCAGGGTAACGGACAGGTACGGTAAGATTAAAATCCAAACACTGCATTTACAAAAATATTCCTGCCCATACGCGGAATGCGGTTCCAGTCTGCAAAAGTACTGTAGCGCCTGTCCAGCAGGTTCTCTGCACCCGCTTTCAGGAGCAGGCTCTGCTGGCCCAGCTTGAATTTATAGCCTGCCCATAGGTTCACCAGTGTATAGGCGCCGGCAGCTGTTTCCCCAAAGGCCGGGTTGTATTTCGTTTGTCTGAGCGCTCCTTCAAGGGAAACGCCGCTGCTAAGCGCTTTGCGTTTGAACTGCAGGGTGCTGCCATAGCTCAGCGGCTGGATCAGCGGCAGGTTACCCCCCTCATTACTGCGTCCTCTTCTGTAGCTGGCCTTACCGGACAGCGACCATAACGGCGAAAAAGTATAGGCAGCTTCCAGGCTGCTGTTGAACAGTTGCGCATAACGCAGGGACTGGTACACTTTAATGCCGGCAGCGCCAATGGTCATAGGCAGCACAGCCGGATCAGGAATGCCAATAATATAATCATTGATATGGAAGAAAGCGTTCTTCCACTGGATGTCCAGCTGCTGGTTGCTGAAACCGATGCTGGCATTGGCTTCCAGGGATCGTTCCTTTTTCAGGTGTGGATTGCCGATATAGTCAAACCTGTCAAAGCTGTTGAACAGGTAAAAACCATACCCTTCGGATACGCCGGGCGCTCTTTCTCCATAGGCTGCACCGAGGCTGAACTGCCAGGAGGAAGGCTTGAAGCGGAGGCTGGCGGCAAAGCTTTTCAGCCAGTGTTGCTGGCTGCGGGACATGTCCGGGTAAAAGATCTGCATGCTTTCCAGTCCCAGCCCCTGGTTCACGCGGTTATACTGCATGCCCAGGCCGGCGCTGGCGGACAGGGTCCAGTTGCTGGCAAAAGCATATTGATCGCTGGCAAAAAGGCCGCCATAATAAGTGTGTACGCCCGGCCAGGTCAGCATGAACATATCCTTTTCACCGGGATCGTTGGAGAACATGGTCATCTCGGCCAGGGAATAGTTATGATGCGCACTGAGCGTGGCTTTCCATTGATGCCGGCGGGCTTCTCCATTGATCACGGAGTAACCGCCGCTGGTCCTGCTCCAGCCGGGCATGTCCATGCGGACGGGCACATCAGGCCGCTGGCTGTCGTCCATCACATGGGTGACAGAATTGTAATAGAGCTTGGATTCCCAGTAGTCAATAAAGGGCAGTGGCTGGTGCTGTTTGTAGGCGAGAGAACCAATAAAGGCTTCGGCCAGTGATACGTCCATGGGCAGGGCGGGATAACCAACGTTGCTGGCCCTGTCGTAGATCAGCGAAGCTTCCACCTGCTGGTGCGGGCTCAGCATGCGGCCCAGGTTGGCGGATACATTGTACTTGGTGAACTGCGACCAGGAAACTTCATCTCCCTTGCCTGCTTTGTAGTTATTGGCGTCCCGGTAAGTGAGGTCCAGGTCGGCAAAGGATTTCTCCGTTGAATACTGGTAGGCGCCGCCAGCTATTTTTTGCTGGTTATTGGTTTCAAAACCTGCGAAAGCCTGGCCCCTGCTGCCTTCCGGGCCGAAGCCCGCTTTGTTGCGGACCAGGTCGATGCTGCCGGCAATGGTGGCGCCGTTGGCGCCGCCCGACTGCCCGCTGTGGATCACCGCCTGGCTGAGGTTGGTGGTCTCCACATAGGAAGTAACCGGATCCATCTTATCGGTACAGGCGCCGTAGATGCGCATGCCGTCAATGGTGATCACGCTTCTTTCAGTGGCCATGCCGTTGAGCAGGGGCTCCCAGGCGTAAGCGCCTCTTTTGATCATGTTCACCTGCTGGTGGCTTTCCAGGTAACTGTCCAGGCCGGATAAAAGCTTGGGGTTCTTATTGGCAATAGATTGACGGGCAATCACAATCACTTCCTGGAGGGAGCGTACAGGAAGGGAATCGGTGAAAAGGGTATCGCGACGGGCGGCGGGCAGGGTCTGTGCGCTGGCGCTGAGCGCCAGGAGCAGGCCGATGCTGCCGGTAATAAATACTTTCATACTACATGGTTGGGAGTGAAGGTCCGGTACCGGCCGGGCTTGCAGCAGCATGCGCCAGCAGGTACCGGGACCGCGGATTACCTGATCAGAACTCGGTCTCAAAATAGAGACTGCTGGCTGTGGTCTCGCCTTCAATAGCTTCGCCCTTGATGGGGGTACTGCCGGCGTCCAGCAGCCGGAGGTTGATCTTCCAGTAGCCGGTCATGGTGAGGCTCAGCTTACCATGATAGAGTTTATCAGTTCCCTGTACCAGGTGAACATTATTGGGCGAACCATGGTTGCCCATGCCCGGCATGCGAGGATCTATCTCAATGCTGTAATTGTCCACGCGGTCAAACTGCGTCATGGAGCTCATGCGGTAGAGGGCGGCCGTCATATCATTGAGCCCTACTTTGGGGCTGACGGGCTCTACCAGCGCCAGTACATAACGTTTATCGTCGCTGCCCTGGAACGACTGCACAGTGGCGCGGGGGGCGGCGGTAACGGGGATCCTGCTGAAGGCAGAATAGCTGGTCCCGTTAACGGTATAATCAATTTTCAGCTCCCAGTATTCTTCCTGGTTTTCGGCCATCTGGAATATCACATAACCCTGGTAGAGGCCCTGGGTATTTTCTTTTTTGCTGATGGTGGAAGCGGGGCAGGAGTGGGACATGCTGGTCATATGCATGATGGGCGTCCAGCTGGCGCTCAGCTCATTCACGGGGCTACCGTCCTTTGTCTTTACCTGGAAATAAATAGCGTTATAGCCGGTCTGGAATTTACCGTTGGCGGTATAGAGGTCAACAAGATGGAACTCATTGGAAAGGGTCTGGATACGGGTAAGGCCCTGGGTATCATCAACAGTGGTCTTGTCATTGTCTTTGGAACAGGAGGCAAACAGGAACAGAGCGCCCAGCAGGCAGCAAACAGATAATGATCTCATTATAGATGAATAAAGTGTAAGCAATAGTGGATCAGGTACTGACTGGTTCAGGGGTATGCATAAAAAGCATCCTCACTATGCCAGTGCAGGAATGGATCCATCAGGTAACAGCGGAGGATCAGGCTATTGCTTGCGGGGGCTTGTCGGTGCGGGACAGCAGCAGGAAACGGTAGAGGCTGGTATTCCGGGTGGGGTATTGTGCCGGCTGGATATGGGCGCCGGCGGTATGCAGCAGGGGTGCTGCGGGTTGTTCAATAAATACGGTCTCGGTCTGCATGGAGGCCAGGGTCTCGGCGGCTTCTTTCTGCTCTTTCTCCTTGATGATGGAGGCCAGTTTACATTTACCGTCACAATGCAGCTGGGGGCGGAATTTGTTGACGCAGAAGGCTTCCACGAAGGCGGTGGTGTTGACCTGGTAAAAGACAAGCAGGGCGGTATTCTTCATCATGGCGACAAGCAAAATGAAGAAAAGAAAAGAGGCTGCTATTTTACGGGCCTGGTTCAAGCTGACAGATCTTTTACAAATCCTGGCGAAAGTAGCTAAAAAATGCACTCGGAAAAATGATATGGCTCAGCAATTTTTTTTTGCGTTGAAACAGAATGACGTATATTTGTCTACCAAATTAGTAGACTAATAGAAAACGGGTCATCTGGTGCTTTACAGAAAGGTTATCGGAAATCCCTTCAAATAGCGCTTATTAATCTCAATTGTTGTTATGGGTATTAGGCCCGCAGTGTCCACTGCGGGCTACTTTTTTTGGGGGGAGGCGCCTGGGGTTGCTGGCATAAAGAACCGCAGTGGGCCGACCTGCAGTGAAGTATGCCTGTTGGTTCGTCCCAAAATAAAAAAGGTGAGCCTTTTCAGGGGCTCACCTTGTGCTATAGGGGACGGATTGAAATATACTTAGGACCTGTCCTCAGCCACATTTTTGTCTACGGAAGACTCTGCTTCATGGCTTTGCTGCAGGCGTTTGAGCGATTTGCCATACCCGATCTTAGTGATCAGTACAAACAGTACCGGCACTACAAAGATGGCCAGGGTAGTGGCAGCGATCATACCGCCCAATACAGTCCAGCCCATGGTCTTACGGGCTTCGGAACCCGCGCCGGAGGCCAGCGCCAGCGGCAGTACGCCGAGGATAAAGGCCAGCGAGGTCATCACGATAGGGCGTAAACGCAGCTGCACGGCCTGCAGGGTAGCGTGGATAACATCAATACCGCGGTCTACCCGTTCCTTGGCAAACTCCACGATCAGGATGGCGTTCTTGGCCGCCAGACCGATAAGCGTGATGAGACCGATCTGCGCATAGATATTATTGGACAGACTGGGCATGAACGTCAGGGTCAGGATAGAACCAAAGGCGCCGATAGGTACGGCGAAGAGTACAGAGAACGGAATGGACCAGCTCTCGTACAGGGCCGCCAGGAACAGGAATACAAAGGCGATAGAGATGGCGAAGATGGTGATGGTGCTGCTGCCCGCCTTGATCTCCTCCCGGCTCAGACCGGAGAACTCATAGCTGTAACCGGCAGGTAATGTCTGCGCAGCTACTTCCTGCAGGGCCTTGATGGCCTGGCCGCTACTGAAACCTGGTTTGGGCGAACCGTTGATCTCGATGGCGCGATAGATATTAAAGTGCGAGATCACAGCCGGTGCTTCCACCACCTGGGTGGTCACCAATGCGCTCAGCGGGATCATATTACCCTGGCTGTTGCGTACATAGTATTTCTCCAGGTTATCGAGGCTGGAGCGGAAGCTGCTGTCGGCCTGCGCTACTACGCGGAAGTTACGGCCGTAGATATTGAAGTCGTTCACATAACTACTGCCCAGAAAGGCCGACATGGTGCTATATACATCAGATACCAGTACGCCCAGCTTCTTCGCTTTTTCCCGGTCCACATTCACTTTATAACTGGGGGTGCGGGTATTGAAGAAGGTATAGGCCATGCCGATCTCCTCCCGCTGATAGAGAGCGCCGAGGAATTTACGGGCTACACCTTCAAACTGCTGTATATTATCGGTGCTGGTGGTCTGCTGTAATTCAAACGTGAAACCGGCCGTCTGGCCCAGACCTGGAATGGCAGGCGGGGCAATGGCCAGTACACGGGCTTCCTTGAGGTCCGCCATACCCCGCTGGATGGAGGCAATGACACCCTGCACATGGGTTTCCTTGGTAGTACGCTGATCCCAGGGTTTCAGCGATACGAACATGGTGCCCATATTGGATTTATTGGAGAAGCTGATGGCGTTCAGACCGGCAATACCACCCACGGCTTTTACGGCCGGGTTCTTCAGCAGGCGCTGGGTGATGGTATCCAGCATCGCGATGCTTCGGTTGGTGGAAGTGGCCTCGGGCATTTCGTAGGTCACAAACAGGCGGCCTTCATCCTCTGTGGGGATAAAGCCGGAAGGTTTGCTGTTGAACAGGAATACCAGGCCTACTATCAGCACTATCATCATGACCAGTACCAGCGGGGTACGTTTGATCCAGCTGTTGACACCTCTTGTATAGGAATTGCTGACGCGGTTGAACCAGTGGTTGAAACGGTCAAATCCGCGTTCCAGGAAATTCTTTTTGTCGTTCTCTCCTTTGGAAGGTTTCAGCAGCAGGATACAGAGGGCGGGGGTGAGCGACAGGGCCACAAAAGCTGAGAGCAGTACCGATACCGCAATGGTAATGGCAAACTGCTGGTACAGCCGGCCCACGATGCCGGGCGTAAAGCCTACCGGAACAAATACCGCGGCAAGGATCAGGGCGATGGCGATAACCGGCCCGCTGATATCCTTCATGGCCCTTGTGGTGGCCTCCCGTGGCGATAGCTTCTCATGGTCCATATAGTGCTGCACCGCTTCCACCACCACGATGGCGTCATCCACCACAATACCGATGGCCAGTACAAAACCGAACAGGGTAAGCGTATTGATGGTAAAGCCCAGTGGGATGAAGAGGATGAAAGTACCGATGATGGACACCGGGATGGCCAGTACAGGGATCAGGGTGGCGCGCCAGTTCTGGAGGAAGAGGAATACCACGAGGATCACGAGCAGGAGGGCAATCACCAGTGTTTCTACCACCTCATGAATGGACACTTCCACTACCGATACGCTTTCGAAGGGCGACAGGTAGTCCACATCCTTGGGGAAGGCTTTTTTCAGGTTGTTCATGGCGTTTATCACACCCTGGTAGGTCTCCAGGGCATTGGCGCCGGGAGCCTGGTAGATAAGCATGAAGGCGGCGCGTTTGCCGTTCACGAAGGCGTTCATGCCGTAGTTGAACTTGGCCAGCTCAACCCGGGCAATATCCCGCATGTATACGATAGAGCCGGTGGCCGGATTGGAGCGGACCACCAGGTTCTCAAAATCTGCTACTCTGTTCAGACGGCTGTTGGTCAGCACGCTGTACTCAAAGGTCTGGTGTACCGGCTGCGGGTTACCACCAATGGTACCGGCGGCGATCTGCACGTTCTGTTCGGCCAGGGCGGCAGTGACATCAGCCGGGGTCAGCTTCAGGTTGGCCAGCTTCTCGGGGTTGAGCCATACACGCATGGCGAAGTCGTCACCGATGGAGAAGATATCACCTACGCCTTTTACACGCAGCAGGGCGTCCTTCACATAGATATTGGCATAGTTGCCGAGGAAGGTGGCGTCATGACTGCCTTCCGGGGAATACAGCGTCATGACCATCATGATACTGGGGTTCCTTTTCCGGACGGTTACGCCCAGCCTTTTAACGAGATCGGGCAGGGTGGGTTCCGCCACGCTGACGCGGTTCTGTACGTCCAGCGCCGCGATATCGATATTGGTGCCCACATCAAAAGTGACGGTGATGCTGGACTGGCCGCTGCTGGTACTGTTACTGGTGAGGTACGACATATTGGGCGTACCGTTGATCTGGGCCTCCATGGCCGTGGTGGTGGTCTGCTCCACCGTTTCGGCGTCCGAGCCGGTAAAGTTGGCCGATACGGTCACCGAGGGAGGGGTGATATCCGGGTATTGCGCCACGGGTAAGGTGGTAAGCGCAATCAACCCAACCAGCACCAGGATAATGGAAATGACTATCGCTGTGATCGGTCGTTTTATAAAAGTATCCGCTATCATTGTTTACGTTTCTTTAGTCTTGAATTGTTTACCCGTCCGGTCCTGTCACCTGTCCGCTGCACTGCTCCGGGCCAGGGCGGGTCTATATCCCATCATTCATTATTTGGCCGGGGCGGCAGCCGGGGCGCCGGGAGCGGCGGTATCTTTGGCTACCTGGATGGAAGCGCCTTCACGCAGGTTCTGCACACCCTGTACTACGATGGTTTCCCCATCTTTCAGTCCTTCCCGGACAATGATCTGCTGGCCGCTGGCTTTGCCCAGCAGTACTTTGCGCTGGCTCACCTTATCACCGTTCACCACATACACGAAGAATTCACCCAGCTGCTCGGTCACTGCCTTGTAAGGAATGATCACGGCGTCGGCGGCGGTATTGGCTACGCGCAGGGTGCCGGTCATACCGGGTTTCAGCATGCTCTTGTTATTGGTAAATACCAGGCGGATCCTGATAGAACCGGTGGCGGGGTCAACGGCGCGGTCAATCACGCTGATCTTACCGGTAGCGGGATAAACGTCGCGGCCGAAGGCCAGGGTGAAAGTGGAATCGCCAGCCTTGGCGCCCTGTTGCTGCAGCTGTGTATAGCGGTATACTTCGCGCTGGTCAACGGAGAAATCAACAGCAATGGGGTTATCGGTAGATACGGTATTGAGGATGGTCTGACCAGCCGATACGGGGGCTCCTACTTTCACCTGTGAGATACCGATAGTACCATCAAAGGGAGCAGTGAGGGTGGTGTAGCGGACATTGGTCTGTACGGCGCGCATATTGGCTTTGGCGGCTTCTACCTGTTTCTGGGCGGCGGCGAGGGCGGCATCGGCATTGTCTACCTGCTGCTTGGCCACGGCGTCCTGTTTATCCAGTTCATGGAAGCGGTCGGCATCTTTCTGTGCTTTGATCAGGTTGGCTTCCTGAACGGCCAGGCTGGCGGCAGCCTGCTGGTAGTTGGCTTCATAAGCCTGCTGGTCGATGCTGTACAGTTTTTGTCCTTTACGAACGCGTGCGCCGTCCTGGAAATAGATGCCGGTCACATAACCGTTCACCTGGGCGCGGATCTCTACCTGGTCCAGGGCGGTAACGGTGGCGGGATATTCATCGGTATAGGCTGCGTTGGCAGCATTTACCTGCTGGGTGGTTACCGAAACGGCCTGTGCGCCCGGCATAGCGCCAGGTTGTTGTTGTTGATTGCCTCCACAGGCGGCCAGTATCATAAAGCAACCGATGCCTGTGTATTGTTGGATTTTTGTACTCAACATAATATGCGTTTATCTTTTTTCTCGTTAATTGTTTTTCTATAAGGGGAGAAGGGCTTAGTAGCGGATCTCACCCAGGGCCAGCTGTACATCGATCTTGGAAGACAGGACCTGGTACAGGGCGTTATAATAATTGATCCTGGCGGTGCGCAGGTCGGTCTCTGACGTGATCACTTCCAGGTAAGTTTTGATACCGGAGCGATACTGCAGGTTGATGACATCATATACTTCCTGGGCCAGCTGCAGGTTTTCCTTCAGGGCCAGGTAAGCGGCCAGGTTGCTTTTATAGGAGGACAGCGCGCTGGTATATTCTGAATTGATATTATTCTTCAGACTGGTAATATCATAGTCGATGGCGCGCAGCTGCCATTCGGCGGCCTGGATATTGTATTTGCGTTTGCCGCCCTGGAAGATGGGCCAGGCCACGCTCAGCGTTACAAAGGATTGCGGGTAGTTGATATTGTACAGTTTCCCGAAATCATCGTTCTGGTAATTGAAGTTGTAGGCGCCGTTGGCGGTGACGTTGGGAATAAAGCTCCATTTGTTATACTTCAGGTTAGCTTCCTGGAGTTTGCGCTGGGTGCTGAGCAACTGGAACTCGATCCGGTCGTTGACATTGGGCTGCTGCAGGGTATCCAGGGGCAGTTCCCTTTCCATCTGCAGGGTATCGTATACAATATTGAGTGCGCCGGAGGCCGGGTAGCCCATCAGGGCTTTCAGGTATTCTGTCCTGGCTTTGAGGGCTTCCTCGTTGGATTTGAGCAGGGCCTTTGTATTGTTCAGGGCAATGGTGGCGCGTTTGTAGTCCGTTTTATCGGCTACGCCGGCGTTGTACTGGTTGGTAGCGTCCCGCAGGCTGCGTTCCAGGCGGGTGATATCGCCCTGGGTAACGTTGATCTGCTGCTGGGTGGCGAGTACATCATAAAATGCCTTGGACACGTTGGCGGCTACGTCAATTTTGGAGCTGCTGGTATTCTGCCTGGCCTGGGTGCGGACATCGCCGGCCGAGCGAACGGCCAGCAGGGCGTCCCTGTTGAACAGGTTCTGGGTGCCCGTGAGCAGGAAGGCGGAGGTATTGTCTACCCCCAGTTTAACGGCATTGCCGCCGATAACAGCTGTCTGGACCTTAAAGTTGTGCTGCAGGTTGTACTGGAAGTTCAGTTGGGGAAACCAGTCGGCCAGTTTACTCTTGATCTGGCTTTCCGTCAGCTCTTCGTTGGCCAGCGCTTTCTGTATCATAGGCTGGTGGTCGATAGCATACCGGATCACGTTCTCCAGGGTGGCCTGCTGCAGGAGGCTGTCGGCCGGCGCCTGTTGTGCTGCCAGCCACTGGGGGCCTGCCAGCATGGTCATGGTAAAGATGGCTACTTGTAGTTTAACCCGTTTAATCGAGTGATTCATATTACGGTTTTATCATTAATCTATATCTAAACGCTATAAGAGCTATGGTAAAGAGAACAGGGCTGTCCATCAGGCAGGGGCTGCCGGACTACAGTTGTTGGATGCAAGCAATTTTTTTATGTACAGACAGGGGATGGACTGGCAAAGGTATAGAAGCCCGGCAGATTCCGGGAATAATTTATCGTGAAAGGGGCCTGTTTTTTTAGATGACCGGTAATTAAGCCGGTTTGCCGGTAAATCCGCCTGCATTTTATTTGGTTGTTAGTTGGGCTGTTGGTCTAACTGATTGTCAGACAAAACATTCCCGGCGGAGAAATTGTTCAATGTCTAACTAATTATTTTTTTTGGGGGGGACGAACCGGGTGGTGAACTTATCTTGAGCGGACGAAGTTTGGTGGCGGTCATTCCAAGTTGAAGACAGGCGGAAAAACAAAAAATGAATAATATGGCAGCCATAAAAAATAGCACAAACGAAGATCCCAACCCATATCATCAGTGCATTCTATTGTCGGGCAATTCCGGCTTTTATTCATTCAAGCCCATTTGTATCTCCCGTATCAAATGCGTGCATTCCTGAGCTGATGTCCTAAAATACTCTACCATTATTTCAGCCATCTTACTTTCGGCCGCGTCTTCGGCATTATCTGCCAGTATTTTATGTAATCTTTCGTAGAGCCTTTCATTCCTGATCGCTATTTTCCGAATCAGTCTGCCGATCACCCTTGCTGAAATTATTGGCAAATCAGGATCTTCCCCGTTGAACAAATCGCTATGGTCGTTCCAGATTTCATTATCGTTCATCGTGAAGAAGTGATGGATGATATCGCTGATATCTTTGATATCGTCTCTTCTCTGTTCCGGCCTATCATCCCAGGCGATCAATTTGAGTACGATAATTCCGGGTAGGGTACATACCTTAAAGGGAGTGAGTTCTGCTAATTCTATTTCCGGAAGCCCTTCATCATAGATTTCTTTAAAACCGTCAACATGGACGCTTGTGTAGCCAGTGCCGGTTACAGTAACACGTCGGTCTTCGTCTTCAATATTGCCAAAAGGAAGTAAATCGACCTGCGTACCGTCCTTCCAGAGAAGGACAAAAGCATTGCCTTTATATTCATTGAACGACTCTTTTGTTATGAGATACTCCTTAAGTGCCTCGTAGGTGCCTTTATCATTGATGAATACACCAAAATCTATATCACGTGTGGTTCTTCTGGGGGCAATTTTGTTGATGCCTGACATCCATACGTTACGGCTCACGGCACCTACTAAATAGAAGTCTATCTCGAATTTGTTAAAGCCTCTTTCCAATGCCTGCATCATTTCGGCCAAACTCGCCTGCAACCGGATTTGTTCAAAACTTATCTTGTAGTTGTTCATTATAAAGTTTTTCAGCAGTTTGTAAACATCTCCTATCGCCAGTATTGATCAAATCTGCATAAATCAGCAGCGGTGGGACGGTGGCAGTATATGTTTCATCAGTTTTCCAGAATTGTTGATACACTTTGACATTTCCCTTGGGTTGGGGGCGAAGACGATAGTTTCTAAGCAACTCATTTTTTGTCTCCGTTGTATAGAGTGTAAAAATTTCCGGGTGAAGGTAATTGGTAATTATATCGGCTCCTGGTTCACCTCCCCACCATGTTTTTCCATTTCTCAGAGGAATCTGTTTCCAGTTGAGTGCATCGGCTTCATTGATAAATTCGAACGTACCTACAAGCAGGCTTGGCTTTAGCCTATGTTCATAGGCGTCTATCCATTTTTCCAGCAACTCTCTTTTTTTGGTCAGTTTTTGATTGTCTTTGTCGATTTTCAGCAGATAACCCTGTTCTTTCAGGTCGGTCATGATGAAATTGATATTGCCAAAATTGATATCCGTTTGCTCTGCAATATTTCTGTAGGTTGTATTAACGAGCTCGGGACGCAGTAGAAATTGAAACACTGCTTTGAGGCCAGTTTTCGTAAACGCCCTGCCTAATTTTTCATCTTCTCTTTTTGCCGTTTTTTTTCCATCCAGCCACAAAAACAGATTCTTGTCTTTATAAAATAGATTCCCACTCGTTTCCAGATAGGCAATCTCCGCATTCCTCAATTCTTCTTTGATTTTAGGAAATATGTTATCAGCCACTACCATCAGGGGATGATGATCTCGGGCGAGCTGCTCAATTTCCGGCAACTGGTGATTACGTAATTCTCGCTTTAATTCGATGTATGCCACATGGTTTTCGCCATTGTAAGTGAACTGCAGCATGAAATCCACCCCAGTGTCCCGATTCATTTCAGCCAAGTGAGCAGGAATTTTTGTCTGTACCTCCCATTGCTCAATAGCTTCGTTCAGTATCCTCGTTGCTTGCTTCATGTTTATTAATTTTCCGTGTTTGCGAAACGTAAACACGTGGATTTTGTAAACAAATATAAAGAAAAGCTGGCGGTTTGTTTACAAATTTTGATTGTTTGCGTTACGCAAATGGTGCTAATTTGCAAACAAGGCGTAACTAATTGATTATTATCGGATAGAGTAGGAGCTTATTCTGATTTGTTGTGACTTACTTGCGGAAGCATTTTCAATTCAATCATTCGGTCAGAGCGAACAAAAACAAATACAGCAATTTGATATTTGCCTCGTGAGCCACCAATAATTAACATCACAGGCTCGGGGCATCGATAGTCAGAGCTTATGGCGATCTTGAACATTTGCGATGTATCAACTGTACTTGGGGATGGTGAAGAATACGGGTGGTAGTGCCACTCACCAAGGTAGTACTGTTTCTTATTCCAATACTCATTCAATTTAGTCTGTAAATTCTTTAGGCCACGATAAAACCAATTCCGGCCGCTTTTGGAATCGGCGGGCGGACCAGTGACATTCTTGATTTGGGCAGTGTCATGTGAATTATTATAATTACCTATCAGGATGCCGCCTGTCTCGTTTCGGCCAGCGGTATCGGAATACTGCTTAATGGCTTCAATAATGTCAAAGGGGATTTCAACGTTCAGTTTTTTGTCACTGGACTGATAAATTGATTGCAAGATTATTCGTATTTAATCGTTATTCCAGTTGGGACTTCATCTGCATCGGCCACTCTTTCGGCTATAATTAGCTTACAGTTTATTTTTTCTGTTAAAACCAATTCAAGAGGTCTCACTATTGTATTTAGCAATTGAGAAATATCATCTAACCGAGCTGGAAAGATAGGATGCCAACATCCAATTTCTTCTCTAATTAAACTACTTCCTTTATTGCCTTCTTTATCTTTGGACAACCACGGGGATACCAACCGGAAGAACGTTTCACTAACGTCGTCGTTCTCACCTGGCCTTGCAACGAAACAATACAGCCGCTTAGCGTTCAGACCCAGCGAAATTGAAACAACGGGCTTTGCTGAACCGGAGAAATGGCTACTAAGTTGGCTAATCACCTCGTCTTCACCGGTCAAATCAATAATAATGTCCGCCCGGCTTAAAGCAGCATTTCCCCGGTTGATAAGCGTTTCAATACTATCATCGTAAGCGGTCGCATTTATGAAAGGGAAAATGTTATTTAGCTTCTTAGCGACCATTTCTGCCTTATTCAGTCTTACACTATTAAGGCCGAGGGAATGTCTCGACAAATTACCCACTCCTACGCTTTCTGAGTCTACAATAGTGATATTTTCACAGCCAAGTCTCGCCAGAATATCTGCCATAAGAGATCCTACCGCACCCGCACCAACCAAAAGTAGATTTGCCTGCTGCAATACCTCATGAAGTAGTCCTCGTGAAGAAATTTGAAGTTTATTCCAGTTTTCAGAAAACGTCCAAGCAATTTTGACATCTTTGCCAAACCACATCCGAGCTTTCTGTAAATTCTTCGACTCATTATTCCTAAACCCGTTCTTTAATCTTATGGTAGGTAACTGCGCAAATAGCCATTTAATTTGAACAGCAGGTTGCCCAGCGGTAAGCGAAATTGGGAAGCCTAAAGCCACTACGTCAAATTCTTTGCTCGCGTTTTTTTTAAGGAACGATTGAAGAATTTCTTGTAGGGCAATTTGGTTATTCTGAAGAAAAGCAAAAAGTTGACCCCATGAAGTGGGCATTTCCCAAGGTTCCAGTACGGGTATTGCATTGAGCATCACCCATATACCTTGATACTTGATGCCTTTGCATTCCTGAATATTTTTACCCCATTTGTGCTCAAGTAGCTGTTTATCACAGCTAAACGAGATTGTTGCAAACGTATCAGTAATTCCAGGTATCGATTTTATTTCAAAGTGTCCAACTCGGATTTGTTGTTGCTGCCACCATTGGAAAGTTGTGTCATCCTCATTAAACACTATCATACTGCGAACGGCGACAGGAATTTGAGGCATTTCAAATGGTTCGCCTGGAATGGCGAGCTTACCAGTGGCCGCAGCGGTAAGCCAATCAACGGAACGTTGTATATACCACGACAAACGCAACTCCGGATCAGTGGGTTGATCCTTAAACTCATTCCGGCCCCAATTATTTGTACTTGTTTCAACGCAGATTTCACCTGCAGTCCAGGGACAGCCTTTAATGGCGCGGTTTAGCAGCTGGTGTTGAAACGTAGCAGTAATACCCCCTTCAACCGCCGGAAATATGGATACTTCACCGTGGGGGTAGTCCGGGCTTATAAGCGCGTACCATCTGGTAGACGCGGGTATAAGCCCGGTTGGTTGATAATTACTGCATTCCACTTGAAAATGCAGTGTCCACCTGCTTTTGGCGGGTGACCAGGTAAGATCTTCTAAAATCTCCACGCCAGGAATATTTAATATATGACGTCTTGCCTGGCGCAGCAATGCGGAGATTTCCCTGCTCATGCGAAACGGCTACCTCCTACAATTGATGGGGCAGTGCGTTCAGAAAAACCGCCGTTGTCACCACCTGTTCCACTCAAACTTTTTGCCCTGTCCTGCTTTGGAGGTTCTGGAAATTTGTTGCCGAACAGCTCCCTCCAATATTTAACCTTGTCGGCCAGATCTGGAGCATCGTATGCTTTGCGTGCGGTTTTAGCAAGTTCTTTTACGGCATCATAAAACGTTGCAAATTCCTCGGTACTGATACGTTTCCAGACATTGTGGGAGGGGACGCCACGATCGGGAAATTCAGGCACAATGTTCAGCAAACGATACATCTTGGTTTTTGTTATGAAATTTTCAAGCGATAGCACCACTCCTTCACCAACTGAGGTGATATTGTCCGGACAGTAATCGCCAAGCATATGTTCCAACGGATAACCTTTGGGGTGCTTAATATCAGCCATTTTTTCCAGCTTCATCCATTTTACTGCCTTTACCACGTTCACATAGTGCCCACTGGTTTTTTGATTTTTGTCCTGCGTCCAACGGATTTGTTCTAACGGGTCTGTCTGCGTCCAGCACTGGGCATCCCTGTCAGGAATCCAAAGAGGTTCCGTCTTCCATTCGGGCGCTTTTCGTATGGCCTCATTGAGCGTTGTATTCCCTTTTATTAAATCTGCGTCATTCCATACAGCCGAAAGTTTCCAGGGATAGGATCGTGTAAAATCATCCAGCGATAATTCGGAGCGCACACTTGCTGACTTATATATCTTTTCCTCTTCAATTTCACTGGGCGCTGATGTGATCACAACATCAAGGTCAACGTATGACAATTCTATGCCAATTGACCTGCCCTGTACCCGATACTTTCCTTTATAGTGTTTTTCCATGAAGGGGATGAAATCGGTGATCGCATCATCCGGTGTAACCGTTTCGCGGTCCAAATTTGTAACCGCGATTACGTCCACATCCGCCCGTTTTCCACCGGCTGGCCGGATGGCGGTTGCACGCTTGTAACTCCCTTGAAGGAATGTGGAGATTAGTATTTTAGAAAGAGTAGGATCGGCTTCCAGTCTTTCACGAAGTGTTGTGTGACCTTTTTTAAGGTCTTTACGTTGGTTTTCCGTCAGCCTGATATCGCTGAGGAAATCATTGAACAGTGTATCTATATTCATATTTGGTTCTTTTACATCGGTAGAGTAATTGCAGGATGGTAACTGCCATCTCGTAGCCGGTGGAAGTCATATTCATACAAGGTGAGACTTCCGAGCGGATGGGCATGTTGGCCCAAATAGAACGAGAAGGCGTTTGGAGCGGCCATGAATATGTGTACTTTGCCGACTCCTTTGATTTTTGCCTGTTCTTTTCTGATTAATCCCACCAGCTCATAAATTGATGCCACAACGTGGCTACCATCCCGGAAGGCGGAATTAGATGGAGTAGGTAAGGAATAAGATAATACAGCGGCAACTTCCTGCAAATTATCCATAACAAAATTCTCAATTACCGCCTTTATATCATGAGTAGCACTTATTGATACAACAATATCATTTCCGCTTGGATTTAATGTAGTGCATTCGCCAACCCAATTGTTGGTGGCAGGTGAACTGAGCTGCGCGGGATCAGGAGACCATGTCATTTTGCCGGCTGGTGTTTTTTGAACAACCCGGACAACGGCACCGGTTTTAGGTGTTAAATAGTAGCCCAGTGTAAAGGCGACGGAAAGATGAGTATCAAGATGCAACTCAATAATTTTCTTAGTCGCGGTAGCTTTTTCAGCAAAGGGAACCAATAGCGCGTGAATTTGATCCCAGTTGTTGCCTTCATTTAGAAATCTGCCGGTAAAGCTATTCAGAAGGCATAAAATGTCGACTACCTCCAAATGGAGGGTTTCTGCTCCAGATTTAAAACTGCGCACTCCAATACGGTGAACGTCCTCAACCTGGGCCTCCCCATCCGGTAAGTACAGTCCTTCCCTGGTACAAATCTCAGAGAATTTGCTAACATCAAATTCAGTAATGCCTGCAGCATGAAGTTTCTTTATCAGGTCTGAATATGGATTGATATGTTTATCGCCTTCTAAAGGCTGTAATTTGGCGGCAAGTAAACTTAAACTGAGTTTTTCGTTGAGTTTAGATTGTGAGTCGTAGCTGTGATCAATACGCAACGGTAACAATACTTTTTTTAGGATGTCATCGTCGGTGATCCCTAAGTGATCGCGCCACGACTTACGAATCCTACCGTATTTAGTCGTGTCTGCTTTTCCGTCAAAGAGTACCCCGATTCTAAAAGCGCCTTCGTTATCCAGTAGTTTACCGATTTCATCAGATGCATCCAGTCCCCAGGAGTTAACCATCCACAGCCGGGTGTGTGAACTCACATTATTGTCCTTCAGATAGGCGTTGTAGAGGCGATTTAGTATGGTTGCATCTTTAGTCCCAATAAAACTCGGGTCAATAAGTGCAGCACAGGTAAACTGCCGCTTATGATCGACGTGATATTTCACCTGGTAACCATCTTTGCGAATCAGATTGGCGCCTGCCAGCGTTCCTGGATCATAATGGACGACAACATCATCAAAACCTTCTACCGTACTGGTAGATTCCCACTGAATTTTCGCCACCTTAGTGTGAGCCATACGCAGCTTTGCCGCCTGGAACCAGAAAAAACTGCCTTGAAAATCAAGCCCCGCTTGGAGTGCGATAACACTATCCATTCTATACATTTTATTCCAACCCCTTTACTTCTCCTTTCCTTTCAAATCATTCGCTCTGCGGTATCACGGGTGGCGTGAAAAAGGCCAACATAGCCTGTAAGCTGGACGACAAAATACTTGCCCCAATTAATGCTATGTTAATGTTCGTCTTTAGTCTATTCGTTAACGTATTGAATAT
Source organism: Candidatus Pseudobacter hemicellulosilyticus (assembly GCA_029202545.1). Classification (GTDB taxonomy): domain Bacteria; phylum Bacteroidota; class Bacteroidia; order Chitinophagales; family Chitinophagaceae; genus Pseudobacter; species Pseudobacter hemicellulosilyticus. The sequence continues at coordinate 127,146 of CP119311.1, read as the reverse complement.
CTGCTTATTAGTTTGTCTGCCTTCGAAGAGCGCGGTCAAAAATACAGCATTAGACTGCCATAATTGCTATTTACAGGTTCCGGGATTTGTCGTTAGCTGCCATAGATTCGGCAAAAGTGTCATTTTGTAAGGTAAATTAGTTGCTACTGCCAAAATTTCGTTACCATTCTTCCTTGCGAATTTAGCTTCTATTAGAGCGGGTAAATCGGAGAGCCACCGGATTTTCTACTTTTAATTACTTGATATTTAGTGGGAAATGGCTTAAAATTCGAATCTCGCCGTCCAATCCCCGGATTGCTGGGATCAAAACTGGAGTAATTGATCAGGAGGGGATTATAGGTCTTTGGCAAAGGGACAGTCGGTGGAGTTTCAGTTGTATGATTACCTAACCAACAGGATCCATAATGAGAATCGGCGCTCAGATACGCTGTACTGGTTTGGTGCTTCCCTTTATCCTGATAGTGTATTGAGTTATGAGATCAAAAGCAATGCAGCAACAGTGGCTGTGATGCCCTGGCGATGAAAATACTATCCGGTTCAAACAGTTTGTACTACAGTAAGCAGTTTACCTGCGATAAAGAAAAATTCAAGCAGCACAAATTTGGCCATTGGGCATTTCTGGCTGCCCAGGCAGGTGCTGTGCCCCTGAAAATGACTTTTGCCTTTGAGCAGTTTTCCATGGAAAGCACTACTGTAGAGGTTGCTCCCTCCGAAATCGACAATCAAATTTTTATCATTGATGCCAAGACGTCTTTGAAGGAAGGCATGCCGTAACCATAATAGCGGGGTAAGCCGGCTGGGCTGTCTGCCCTTGCTGATTTGCTTCAAAGCTGGCTTGTTTGCAGGAGGAAATCTGTAACTTAGGTCTCTATTGATCACTTATAGAAGTTTTGTCTATGTACACGAAAATGCTGGCCCTTTGCTTCACTACTTTTTTGCTCAGTACAACTTTATTAGCCCAATCCAAAGACGAACAGGCCGTAGCCGCCGCCGTGGAAGCCCTGCGCAAAGCCATGCTGGATGGCAACAGGGGAGCGCTGGATTCCCTGGCCGCCCCGGAACTGACCTATGGCCATTCCAGCGGTAAAATGGAAGACAAGCACAGTTTTGTGGAAACAATCGCCAGCGGACAGTCGGACTTTGTGACCCTGGAACTGAGCGACCAGAGCATTACCGTGATTGGCAATACGGCCCTGGTACGCCACAAACTGAACGCCACTACCAATGACGGCGGTAAACCCGGCACCGTAAGCCTGGGCATTTTGCTCGTATGGCAAAAGCAGCATAAGCATTGGAAGCTGATTGCCCGGCAGGCGTTTAAATCGCCCACCAATAACTAAAATAAGCTACTGATAATTTTCCCGGTTGATCCAAGGCCCTGTTACGGCCTTCGGTCAACCGGGATTTTTTATGGCCGTCGCCGCTGTTCCGGAAAGGGCCGGGAAGCCTGAAAACCGGATGGGGAGATGATCAATGGTTGAACAGGTAAGACAGCGGCTGTTTCTTCCTGGTTCACAGGACAAGTTCGGCCGCCTGTCGGGCCAAACAGCCCGTTTATCTAATTTACCGGCCGTCAGCAGCGGGTTTGGGAATAATCCGGCGTCAAACAGGGGATAGCATTAAAAAACGCTTAAAAAGCCCCTGCATGAAACAACTCTCCCTGGTCCTTATCCTTTTACTGATCCTCTCGTCCGCCATGGCGCAGAACAAGCCATCAGGCTCCATCCAGGGAAAAGTGGTGGACAGCACCAATAACCAGCCCCTTACCGGCGCTACCGTCACCATCATGACCCTGGACGATTCCACTACCGTGGGCTTCGCCATAGCCGACAAACTGGGCGGTTTCGAGATCAAAAATATCCCCGGCGGCACTTTTATATTCGGCATCACTTTTACAGGCTACAGCGAGGTCATCCGGCATTTATCTATTACCGCTTCCAAACCGGAACTGCGACTGGATACCATCAAAATGAAGCCCGACACCTCCATGCTGGCCAGTGTGATTGTGACTGTGCCCCCCATCACTATCAAGAAAGATACCGTAGAATTCCGCGCCAGCGCCTTTAAGACCAAACCCAACGCCACCCTGGAAGACCTGCTCAAAAAACTGCCCGGCATGGAAGTGGACAAGGACGGCAATATCACCTCGCAGGGGGAGGATATTCCCAAGATCTATGTAGATGGCAAGGAATTTTTTGGCACCGATCCTAAAATAGCCACCAAGAACCTCACTGCTGAAATGATAGAAGCAGTACAGGTCTTTGATGATATGAGCGACCAGGCCAAATTCACCCGCATTGATGACGGCAGCCGCCAGCGCACCATCAATATCAAACTGAAAAAAGACCGTCGTAAGGGAGTGTTCGGCCGGGCTACCGTGGGCGCAGGAACGGAAGACCTGTACGCAGGCAGTCTCTCCGCCAATATGTTCAATAACCAGCAACGAATGTCCGTAGTGGCCAGCGCCAATAATATCAACAGGCTGGGCTTTACAGCCAACGACCTGATCGGTAATATGGGTGGTATGGGCGGCTTCAGTGGAGGTGGATTCAGCGGCGGCGGAGGAGGTGGAGGCCGTGGTGGTGGCGGTGGTGGAAGAGGCGGTGGCGGCGGAGGTGGCAACCGTGCCTTCAACAGCGGTGGCAATGCCGGGAACGGCAATACCCGCTCCTGGAGCGTAGGCGCCAATTACCAGGATGAGTGGAGCCCCAAACTGCTGTTTGCCGGCAGTTATTTTATCTCAGGTAATAACAACGAAAGCAGGAGTAACAGTTACCGGCAGAATTTCTTTGCCAACGACAGTACCTCGCAGGTGAACAGTGAAAGCTATACAAAGAATAACAGCACCAATCACCGCATGCAGTTCCGGCTGGAATACCTGATAGATAGTATGAACTCTCTGCTGATCACGCCCAATTTCAACCTGCAGCAGTCGGAGTCTGTCAGTACGGACTCTTCCATTACGCAGGCCCTCAGTCCCAAGTTCAACTATAAGGCTATCAGTCGCAGCAGCCTCCGCAATAATGAACGTGATGGCGGCAGTTTTTCCAATAACCTGCTCTTCCGTCACCGGTTCCGGCAGCCCGGCAGGACCTTCACCATTGGCTGGAATACCAGTCTGAACGATAGTGAGGGAGAAGGATATAACCAGTCGCCCTATTTCTTCCTTTCGCCGGATGGTGATACCAGTAATTTCATCAACCAGCGGCAAAGGAATAAGCAGCTGACCCATAACTTCAATAATACCATCAGCACTTCTATTACAGAAATGATTGACTCCAACAAGATCCTGGAGTTCAACTACGCGTATACCATCAATAAAAGCACCAGCGACAGGGACGTGTTCAATTACCGCGACGAGTCACAGCAATATGACAGCGTGGTAAAGAACCAGACCAACTATTTCGAGAACCTGAATATCTTCCACCGGGCGGGTACCAATTTCCGGGTAAGGCAGGAAAAGTACGACTGGCAGATCGGTGGCTCCGTGCAGTTCTCCTCCCTGGAAAATATGAGCCATCGCGCCATCTTTGACAAGGACAGCACCATGCGGCAGCGCTTTGCTGATTTCTTTCCCAATGCTTCTTTCAATTACAATATCGGTACGCAGAAAAGCATCCGCTTCAATTACCGCGGCCAGACCCGGGCGCCAAGCATCACGCAGCTGCAGGATGTACGGGATGAAAGCAATATCCTCAATATCCGTGAGGGCAATCCCAACCTGAAACAGGAGTTCACCAATAACCTGCGACTGAGCTACAACACGTTCAACATGACCAATTTCCTGACCCTGAATATGGACCTCACGGGCAATATGGTCAGCAACAAGATCGTGAACAGCAGTGATACCCTGGGCAAGGGTGTTCAGCTGAGCCGTCCCGAGAACCTCAACGGGGCCTGGGACCTGGCTTTCTCCGGCACCATCGGCATTCCCATGATCAAAGTAACTACGGGCCGGCGCAGTCCTATGAACCTGAACCTGTCTACCACGGTACGGTATGCAAGGGATGTGAACAAGCTGAACAAGCAGGTCAACTATACCAATACCCGGACCATTGGTCAGCGTTTCCGGTTCGATTACAATATTCCCGATAAGCTGGATGTGGCCGCCCGCGCCAATTTCAACTACAATGATGCGCGCTACAGCCTGCGCAGTGATACCAGCAACCGGTATTTCAACCATAGCTATGCGCTGGAGTTCAACTACGTGCTGTTCAACCGGCTGATGCTGGACACGGATTTTGATTATTTCATCAATACAGGGCGCAGCGCGGGCTATAACCAGAGCATGCCGCTGTGGAATGCCAGTCTCTCCTGGCTGCTGTTCCCCAAAAAGAATGGTGAGCTGAAATTCATGGTAGTGGATATCCTGAACCAGAACCGGAATATCAACCGGAATATCGGGGAAACCTATATTGAGGATACGCATACGGAGGCGTTGCAGCGTTTTTATATGGTGAGCTTTATGTATAGCCTGAACCGGTTTGGCGGCAGACCGGGTGGTGGCGGTTCCCGTGGCGGCGGGGGAGGTGGTATGATGCGTGGCGGTGGTGGCGGCCGGTTCTAAAAAAAGTCCCTTTTGTATAAAAATATAAGTCCCCGCCAGGAATGGCGGGGACTGTACTAATCACTCCTAACACATTAAACCTTATCCTATGAAAAAGTTTTAATTCATTAGGGTTTTTTAGTCGGCTTGCGATTACGCTTATCTGTTAGCTGGATGCTCTTTGGTTGCGCATTTTTCTGATGGATCTTATATGATGCCTGTATCAGTTCATTTATCTTCTCAAAAAATAAGATCAGGCTGCTGCGTTCTTTTCCTACATCGTAAATACTGTTGTTTTTTCCCATAGCTGTTACCAGCCAGTCCCACAACATATCAATAGCCTCGTGTTGGTGGTAAGCATTACAGAATTCCTGTATGATCTTCATAGGATCTGCGTTTTCCTCTATTGTCAGCAGTCCGGGATATAATTTTCCCGACAGCTGAATGGGTTCCTGCTGCATGATGATTAATAAGTTTTCACTTATGGATAAATGTTAAGGTGGACCGGGGTTAGTCAGATCGGCGTGAAAGTGGGTAGAAATGGAAACTATTATTACCTTTGCGGATAACAGTGTGGTTTACCCTAAATCGCAAGCGTAGCGCAAAGATATAAATAATTTTTATTTACGGTTACATATCACCGCATTTTTTTTTAAAAAAACGCTCACCTTGATGTTGATAACCATCAAGCCTATAAAAGCCTATGAGAAAGAAAGTAAAAACCAAGAAAGATTATAGCCAGCTGAAAAAGCAGTTTGGTGAAAATCTGCAGAAGATCAGGCTCAGCAAGGGGCTTAGCCTTAGGGAGGTAGCGCAGAATTGCGACCTCGACGACAGTAATATCTCGAAAATGGAGCACGGAAGGTTTAACGTTCAAATATCCACGCTGTATGAACTGGCCAAAGGGCTGGAACTGCATCCCTCCGAACTCCTTAAGTATGACTTTGAATAACAGGCCGGTATAGCCGTTTTTGACCTGTTCCAGACCCGTATCCCACCAATATATCGTCCGTCTCCGTTAATCATCGACCTTTATTTCGCCAGTTTCTCTACCCTTCCATCCGGATATCCGATCCAGGCCTGTTTGGCCAGGTCGAGGAAGAGACCATTGTCTACAACGCCCGGAATGGCGTTCAGGGCATGGCTGAGCGAAGAAGCATCGGCAATCTGCCCAAAGGCGCAGTCGATGATGTAATGGCCATGGTCGGTCTGAAAGGGTTGGCTGTCCTGCATCCGCAGGGTGGCCGGGATATGGTAGGTCTTCTCCAGCCGCCGCTGTACATGTGTCCAGTTATAAGGAACTACTTCCACCGGTAACGGGAACGTACCCAATTGTGTTACCCGTTTGCTTTCATCGGCAATGATCAGCAATTTCGCAGATGCTGCCGCCACCATCTTCTCCTGTAGCAATGCGCCGCCGCCGCCTTTTATCAGGCGGAGCTGCGGATCAATTTCATCCGCACCGTCAATAGTGAGGTCAATACGCACTACCTCATTCAGTGTCAGCAGGGGAATACCATATTGCCTGGCCAGTCCGGCCGTTTTTGCAGAAGTTGCTACAGCACTGATGTCCAGCCCTTCACGGACCCGCTGGCCCAGCGCGTCTATAAGCCAGTGCGCCGTAGTGCCGGTGCCCAATCCTACTATCATGCCTGCTGTTATTAAATCGGCCGCTTCCCGGCCTAATTGTTGTTTGATATCTTTTGCGGTTAACATAGTGCATTAAAGGTAAGGTCAAAAAATTACACTTATCAGACAGTTGATCGGGATCATTTTTAGGAAAGATTGCCTAATTTAGAAAAGATCAAAAATTGCCACTATGGAAAGGAATTACAAAGTCTGTCAGTCCTGTGGAATGCCCATCCGCAATCATGAGGACAGGGGCGCCAATGCCGACGGGAGTAAAAACTCATTGTTCTGCCATCATTGTTTTCAGGATGGCCGCTTTACTGCCCGCAATATTACACTCGATGACATGAAAGAGCGTGTGCGCGGAAAATTAAAGGAGAACGGGGTGCCCGGATTCATGACCGGTCTCTTTACCTGGAATATGCATAAGCTGGAACGCTGGCGGGAACATTCCATTGCAGTAGAATAAAAACGATTGTTTGCAATAAAGATATTAAGCCGGCGATCGCCGGCTTTTTTATTGGCGCATACCACCCATGCGTATTGCGCTGCCTTCGCCCGCAAAAGGCAATAACAGATCAATAACAAGCTGACCATAATGGCTACCGCTGTCCGGTACCTGGCAAGGGTTGATGTACGGCCGGACCTGCTGACCTTGTCTACAGGTCCAATGCGGACCTGTTTTTCCAGTGGTCATTGAGGGCTGCAGTGGCCCGGGACATAACCCTGCCGGAAATCCTTTTTCTACGCTGCCGGCAGCCGCCGGCAAGCCTGCCGCCGGGCCGTAAAGCGGTTTAACGGGGCTTGCTCCGGCCAATTGTTGTAGCTTTACCCTTCCTGAACAATCAGCCCCCCGGCTGAACTATAACGTAAAAAAGCAACCGAAAAGCAACTATCTTTTCCAGGCATCCCGGTAAAAAGTTTGTATATGATGCCAATTCTTAGTGAGGTCCGTAACCGGGCAAAGCAGGTATTTGACAGGATCAGCAATGAGCGGGTAAAAAAGAATATCCTGCAGGCTATCCCATTCTGGGTAGGCAGTCTACTGACCGGCCTGGTGGCTGTTTTATATGCCCATCTTTTTTCCTGGGCCGAAGCGGGTACCGCCTGGGTCATGGACCATTATCGCTGGGGACTCTTCCTGCTGACCCCCGTCTGTTTCCTGCTGGCCTGGTGGTTGGTGGTCCGCTGGTCGCCCTTTGCCAGAGGCAGCGGAATTCCCCAGGTGATAGCCGCCATAGAGCTGGCCACGCCCAGGGATGCCCATAAGACCAACCGCCTGCTGAGCCTGCGGGTACTGCTGGTCAAGATCGGCTCCAGCCTGCTGATGGTTTTTGGCGGAGGCATTGTTGGCCGGGAAGGACCTACCATCCAGATCGCCGGTTCTATCTTCCGCAAAGTGAACCAATGGCTGCCGTCCTGGTGGCCCGCCATCTCCAAACGCAATATGATCCTCACCGGCGCTGCCGCCGGCCTGGCCGCCGCCTTTAATACGCCATTGGGCGGCTTTGTATTCACGGTGGAGGAACTGACCAAAACACATATCAGCTTTTTCCGTACGGCCCTGTTCACTGCCATTATCATTGCGGGCCTCACAGCCCAGGCTTTGCTGGGTCCCTATCTTTACCTGGGCTATCCCGATGTAAATAACCTTTCACCCTGGCTGTTCTTTACTGTGATCCTGGTAGCTATAGTGGCGGGATCCGCCGGCGCCGGTATGGCAAAATTGATCCTGCGGACGCTGGCCTGGGCAGGCGCCCTGAGCAGGTCCCGCAAAGCCTGGTATGTAGCGGGTTGCGCACTGCTGGTAGCCGCCATGGGCTATTTTTTCCATAGCGCCGCCATTGGCTCCGGTAAGGAGATCATGACACATACCCTGTTCACAGCGGATAAACACCTGCCCTGGTACCTGCCCCTGCTGCGCATGCTGGGCTCCCTGGTCTCTTTTACCACGGGAGCGGCAGGCGGTGTATTTGCGCCCTCGCTATCCGCCGGCGCCGCTATTGGCTCTGTATTATCAGGCTGGCTGGAGCTATCTCCCACCAATACCAACCTGATCATCCTGGCGGGTATGGTGGCTTTCCTGACCGGTGTTACCCGTACGCCTTTTACTTCTGCTATCCTGGTGCTGGAGATGACTGACCGCCATGGCGTCATCTTTCACCTCATGCTGGCCGCTATGATAGCCGGCCTGGCCGCCTACCTGATTGATAAACGCTCCTTTTATGATCACCTGAAAACAAAATTTGTGCAGGAGCTGGAAAAGCAGCCGGCGCAAAAGGAATTATTGAGCAGTCCCCAACCTTCTGCAGGGGCGGATTGTTCTACAACAGACCAGCCGCTTCCCCCGGAAGCACCGGCCGGCAAATTGTAATCCCTGCATTGCTTCACCATAGAAATTGCCTCAGCATGAAACCTGCTATCCAGAACCGCGAAGATGTGATCACCCTTATTGATGCTTTTTACCGGAAGGCCCGGAAAGACGAACTCATTGGCCCTATTTTCCAGGAAGTGATCGGCAGCAACTGGGACCGGCATATGCCCATTATGTATGATTTCTGGGAGGGTATTCTGTTCCATACAGATCAGTATGCCGGCAACCCCATGCAGGTACACCAGCAGCTGAACCGCCGCATTCCCCTGCAGGCTGCTCATTTTGACCGCTGGAAACAGCTGTTCCTGGACACCACCCGTGAACTGTTTGAAGGGCCTAAGGCTGAGCTGGCCATGCAGCGGGCCGTTTCCATTGCTACCATGATGCAGATCAAGCTGGCCACCGGCGGCCAATAGTGAATTGCGGCGTATTGGCTACCTTTGTGGCTGACCCTGCCGGTAACATTGGTGTTGCCGTCCGGATCTGTCAGGTTGGTTCACCTAACAATTTATTCCATGGGATTTATCAGACAACTGGCCGAATACTTCTATATCAAAAAGCGGGACCCCCGTGCGCCGCATTCCAGGTGGATGGGGTATATGCATGGCATCAACCGGCTTTCAATCCTCCTGTTCCTGATAGCCATCATCATTATCATTGTCAAACTGCTAATTCTCAGGAAATAAAAAAACTGTATCAGTGCAGGGTAAACCTTATACTGATACAGTTTGATGCAATAGGAGGAGCTTACTCGCCCTTCAGCTGCAGTGTATACTTAAAGCTCGTATTATCAGACCAGAGCATGTAGGGTTCCAGTGGCCTGGGGCCGCAACCGTTGGAGCCTACACCCAGTGTTTTAGTGGATAAGCAAAACCATGTTGCCTGGCTGGCGGGCAGGTCAATCTTGTATTCAACAGGGAACATCTGCTCATCTGTATGCGGCAGCGCAGACACCTGCATCAGCTTGCTGTCTGCTGTCACCCGTAAAGAGGGGATGTTACTGCCCTGCAGCCTGGCCCATCTTACGTCTTCATGGTTACCGCGTTCCATAGGCTTTTCATATTCGTATTGTTCCTTTACGCCCAGCTCGTACAAGCCTACATCGGATGCTGTTTTACGATCGGCATAGTTCTCCAGCGGGCCGCGACCAAAATAAGCCATATGGTCCAGCTGCGGATTGAACCCAAACCGTACACCGATCCGGGCCAGGTTGATCCGGGGCCCTTCAAACTGTACCTGGTTATCAACTATAACATCTCCCAGATAGCTGATCTGGTAGGTAGCCGTATGGATGGCTGCAAATCCTTCCTTGCCGGTGGCTTTGATGCGGGCTATGACATTTACATAAGAGCCGTTGTCCTCAGGCACCACTTTAAAGTCTTCCAGCGAGAATGTCAATGCATTGACGCCATGTTTTTCCCATTGCTTATGCGCCCAGATATCATCGGTCCGGTGCGCGGCACGCCAGAGGATCAATCCGGGGGCGCCGTCCGGCGTAAGCAGGTTCGTCCCCTCTTTTTCCAGTTGGGTCAGGTGGCCGGTCTGCTTGTCAAACTGCAGGGCAAAGCCACCGCCGCTGACGCGGAGCGTCTGCTGGTCCTGTTTTATTGTTAAGGGAGGATCACTGCTGGGTGGAGCAAATAAATCCGGAGTAACCACGGGCAGCTGGAACTGCTCGGATGCCACTTCAAATCCTTTATCAGCCCATATTGTTTTTTCTTTTTGCGCATACCCGATACGCAGGAAATATTCAGCGTTCGGCAGCGGGTCCCTGATGGTATAAGGAACGGTTACGGTGCCCTGTTCCAGCGGTTTGATGGCTGGTAAAGGCAGTGTGCCTTTGGCTATTTCTTTACCATTTTCAGTAAGGCTCCAGTAGGCGGTGAAGCCAGCCAGGGAGATGAACTGGTACTTATTCCGGATGGTCAGTACGCCTTTGGCGGTATCGGTCAGGGTAGTGCCGATCCACTGGAAGGACTTTTTCATTTCAGGGTAGTGGGGCTTGATGGTTTTCCGGTCCCAGGCTACTACGCCTTTATGAATGAAATAATGATCATTGGGAAACTCGTCAAAGCCGCCGCCATAGGCCAGGATAGAATGCTGGGGATTGCGGTTGTTCAGCAGGGCCTGGTCCTGGTATTCCCAGATGGCGCCGCCCAGTATTTCGGGATGCTCATCAAATACGGTCACATATTCTGACAGGGAACCCATGGAATTGAACATGGCATGGGCAAATTCACAGATATAAAAAGGCTTGGTCAGTTTGCTGTCGCGCGCTACGTTGGCAAAATCATTGGGCACGCCATACATCTTCCCATCAAAATCAGACGGATTCTTTTTGCCGATGCCAAAACGTTCATAGTGTACAAAGCGGGTGGGGTCAATCTTTTTCACGGCATCCATAGCAGCTACAAAATTGCTGCCTACACCGCCGCATTCGTTGCCGAGCGACCAGATCAGTACGGAGGGATGGTTCTTAAAATTCTCAGTATTGGCCACATTGCGGTCTACAATGGCGGCTTTCATGGTGGGCTCTTCATCAAAGCGGCCGGATAAGCCATGGCATTCTGCATTGGCTTCGGCCACCAGCCAGATACCCCATTCATCACAGAGTTCATACCAGCGGGGATCATTGGAATAGTGGCTGGTGCGGATATGGTTGCAATTGCCCTGTTTGATCACTTCCAGGTCGCGGATCATCTGTGCTTCCGTAACGGCATGGCCTACATCCGACCAGTGTTCGTGCCTGTTAACGCCTTTCAGTTTGATGGGCACACCATTCACGGTAAAGACGCGGCCTTTGATCTCCGCTTTGCGGAAGCCGATCCTGGAGGATAGCAGCTCTCCGCCGGCGCCTGCCAGTACTACGGTGTACAGGTTGGGTGTTTCAGCGGTCCATTTGACCGGGTTGCTCACCGGGAATTGAATGTTGAGTGTTTCTTCCTGTCCGGCAGTCAGCGCATGTCCCTGTACCGTGCCTTTGGCTACTACTTTGCCGGCGGCATTGTAGAGGCTGGCGGTGAGGGTCTGGGCCTTGCTGGCGGCATCGCCATAGTTCTTCACTTTGGCAATTACGTCAACGGTGGCGTTTTTATATTGTTTGTCCAGGTCCTGTTTGACGAAGAAGTCGCGGATATGCAGCTGCGGTGCAGACCAGAGCGTGACGTTGCGGAAGATGCCATGGAGGCGCCACATGTCCTGGTCTTCCAGCCAGGTGCCGGAGCTGTACTGGTATACTTCCACGGCCAGGGTATTGCTGCCTGGTCTGATGTATTTTGTCAGGTCAAATTCAGCGGCGTTGCGACTATTGACGCTGTAGCCTACTTTTTCACCATTGACCCAGATGAAAAAGGCGCAGTCAACGCCATCAAAGGTAATAAAGGTGCGGCGGCCGTTCCAGCTGGCGGGAACCTCAAAATTGCGCCGGTAACTGCCTACAGGATTACGCTCCTTGAACGCGGTGTAGCGTTCATCGGGCGTACTCATGATACGGGGAAAATCCTTCTTGATGGTATAACCGAAGTTGCGGTAGAAAGGCGTGCCGTAGCCCTGTACTTCCCAGTTGGAAGGAACAGAAATTTCTTTCCAGCCGGACACGTCATAGCTGGTCTTGTAAAAATCTACTGGCCTTTGTTCAGGACTGGGCACCCAGTTGAATTTCCAGTTACCGTTCAGGCTGCGGGAGAAAGAGCTGGCATGGCGTTTGGCCTGCAGGGCTTCGGTGAGACTGGCGTAGGGCATCAGGGTGGCATGTGCCGGTTCTTTGTTGATGCCGATCACTTCGGGGTTTTCAATTTCAGCGGGGTAATCGATACCGGGCCGGAGCTGTGCCCTGCCGGGATGGGCAGGCAACAGCATACCCAGGAAGCTGATAAGGGCTACGAGGCAGGTACTTGTTTTTTTCATATAGAAGAGGGTTGAACTTTCAGGATCCGGGTATATATCGAAAAAAAAGCATGCTGTACAGTCTTGCCGGCGGCACAAAAATAGGTTTGCCGGCTGCTGCGGTACAGGCGGTCAAAGATAAGTGCTGCCCGGGATGGCAGACATGACTTTTATCCTTTTCGGAGGAAGTTAACAATGCTGACAGCTGCCTTGGTAGAAGCATGTCCTCCTTCTCCCAATAATTGCTTCAGGCTGGCATAGTCCTGCTTTACCTGTTGCTTGCGTTCTTCATTATTCAGCAGCTCATTCAGTTCAGCACGAATGTTGCGCGGCGTCAGGTCGTCCTGGATCAGTTCCTTCACCACCAGTTTGTCCATGATGAGGTTGACCAGTGAGATATATTTTACTTTAATAAGTCTTTTAGCTATCTGGTAAGAGATATTGCTGCCTTTGTAGCAGACCACTTCGGGAACGCCGAAGAGGGCTGTTTCCAGGGTGGCGGTGCCGGAGGTGACCATGGCGGCGGAGGAGTGGTAGAGCAGCTCATAGGTTTGTCCGCGTACGGAGCTGACATTGGGATAGCCGCGCAGCAGGGGTTTATAGAAGCTGGCTTCCTGTCCGGGTGCTTCGGCTACTACAAATTCATACTCGGGAAATTTGCGGGTCACTTCCAGCATGATGGGCAGTTTTTTCAGGATCTCCTGTTTGCGGCTGCCGGGCAGGATGGCGATCACCGGTTTGTCTGCTGTTTCATGCTCTTTGGGCCGGGGCCTGGCTTTGGGGCGGGCGGCTTCGGCTATGGTGGCATCGGTAAAGCTGTCCACCACTTCCACCAGCGGGTGGCCAACATATTCCACTTCCCATTGCCATTTGTTCCGGTAATAGTCTTTTTCGAAGGGCAGGATGACCAGCATTTTGTCGATGGTCTGCTTCATCTTCTTCACCCGGTTCTCTTTCCAGGCCCATACCTGGGGGGAGATATAATAAATTACTTTGATCCCTTGTTGTTTAGCCCATTCGGCAATGCGGAGATTGAAGCCTGGATAATCTATCAGGATGATGGCATCCGGCTGGTGCTGCCGGATATCTTCTTTACAGAAGCGGAGGTTGCGCAGGATGGTGCCCAGGTTGCTGACCACTTCAATAAAACCCATGAAAGCGAGGTCCCGGTAATGTTTCACCAGTTCACCGCCGGCCTGCTGCATCAGGTCGCCCCCCCAGCAGCGGATGCTGGTATCGGGGTCCTGTTGCTGGAGGGCCTTGATCAGGTTACTGCCGTGCAGGTCGCCCGATGCTTCGCCGGCGATCATATAATAGCGCATGCGGAGAAAGATTGTTTAGGCTGCAAAGTACGGTAAAGCTCAGAGAATTAATTTGAGTATCAGCGCCCCGATGGCAATGATCAGGGTCACCACAAAGATGCCGCGGGCGGTCTGGTGGCGCCTGGTATTGGTATAAAAAGTGAACAGGGCGATATTGAGGATCAGGCAGGGCAGGCTGATAGCCGTGATCTGCCGTTTATTGGCGCCTACAAAGGAAAAGAAATCGCCCACGGAAAAAGTGGGATAGAATTTTACGAAATAATAGATGACAAGGCTTAAGATAGGAGCCAGCAGGCCGAGCAACAGGCCAAAGCGGAGGTTGTCTTTCTTGAACATTATTGTTGTTTCCACATTTTTTCGAGCTTTTCCTTCAGCACGTAATTCGTGAGGTCAAACTGTACGGGCACTACGCTCACATAGTTATTCTCCAGGGCCCATACATCGGTATCTGTCCCTTCGTCAAAATTCACGAACTGGCCGGTGAGCCAGTAATAATTACGGCCGGTAGGGTCTTGTCTTTCCAGGAAATCCTCTTCATACTTGGCATAGGCCTGCCGGCAGATGCGGAGGCCCTTGATCAGTTCCGGGGGTACGGCCGGGATGTTCACATTGAGGATCATATGCCGGTCGGGCGTATTCTGGAGCAGTTGTTCCACAATGAGCCGGGCATATTGCCGGGCGGCGGTGAAATCTGCTTCTATGCTATAGTCCAGCAGGGAGAATCCTACGGAGGGGATGCTTTCGATGGCTGCTTCCACGGCGGCGGACATGGTGCCGGAGTAAATGACATTGATGGAATGGTTGGCGCCATGGTTGATACCGCTGAGGCAGAGATCGGGTTTGCGGTGCAGGATCTTGTCCACCGCCAGCTTGACGCAGTCTACCGGGGTGCCGGAGCACTGGTAGGCTTCTATACCATCAAAGCCGGGCATGGGATGGAGGCGCAGGGGCTGGCCGATGGTAATGGCATGACCCATGCCCGACTGGGGCTTATCGGGTGCTACCACTACGATCTTTCCCAGGTCTTTGACGGCTTCCACCAGGTTGTGGATACCGGGGGCGCTGATCCCATCGTCATTGGTGACCAGGATCACTGGTTTGTCCTGCTCGGCTGGCTGTGTACTCATATGGACAACAAAAATGCTGCTTTTTTCTGAGCTAACCTACTCGACCAAACGGTATTAGGGATAAAATTCCCCCTGTTGGAGCGGTCCGGCAAGGCGGGAAGGGCAGGGGGCGCCCGCTTTCCCCGTAAAAACCGGTTTTTTCCACAGCCTACTGGAATTATCCCTGCTTTGCGCTACCTTCGCCGCCGATTTAGAAGTTGGCGAGGTGGGCCTTTGTCCGGCTCCCGGCTTGTAAGCTTAATAAACCATCAACCCTCCCATATGGCAGGCCAGTTAAAAGAAGTACGTAACAGGATCAAATCAGTACAGAACACCCAGCAGATCACCAAGGCCATGAAAATGGTCAGTGCGGCTAAATTAAGAAAGGCCCAGGACGCCATTGTGCAGATGCGCCCCTATAGCCGGAAGCTGCAGGAAGTGCTGAGTAATATCGCCAGCAATACGGAAGGGGATATGGGAATGAACCTGGCTGTGGAGCGCCCCGTGGAAAAAGTACTGCTGATTGTGATCACCAGTGACCGCGGTCTCTGTGGTGCGTACAATGCCAACATCATTAAACTGACCCGCCAGCTGATCCGCGAAAAATATGCAGCCCAGTTTGCCAAAGGCAATGTGCATATCTGGAACATTGGTAAAAAAGGATTTGAGCATTTTGCCAAGAACAGGTTCAATGCCAACGAAACCTATAAAGATATTTTCCATCGCCTGAGCTTTGAAGGGGTACAGTCCTGCGCCCAGGCTGCTGTAAAAGCTTTCGAAGCCAAAGAGTATGACGTGGTGGAACTCATCTACAGCGAGTTCAGGAACGCAGCCACGCAGAAGTTCACCATTGAACGTTTCCTCCCCATCCCTAAAGTGGAAAAGAAAGAAGGCAGCAACAAGAAAGTCGATTTCATTTTCGAGCCTTCCAAGAATGAGCTGATCGCGGAGCTGATGCCCAAGATCCTCAATACCCAGCTGTTCAAGGCTGTACTGGATGCCCACGCTTCTGAGCATGGAGCCCGGATGACTGCCATGGACAAGGCCACTGAAAATGCCAACGAAATGTTGCGCAGCCTCAAGATCTCCTACAACCGTGCCCGCCAGGCGGCTATCACTACCGAGCTGACAGAGATCGTGAGCGGTGCGGCGGCCTTGCAGGGATAAACTAATTTTCCATATATTTAATTTCCAACCTCCCATCAACAAATGGAAATAGGCAATCTTATACCGCATATCGAAGCGTTGATCTTCGCCAGTGAAAAACCGTTGACCTCTATGGAGATCACGGAGCTGATCAACAACGCGTTTGGGTTTATGGAAGATAAGATCGTCCTGGACCAGGTGGAAACCTCCCTGGAGGGTATCGTGGAAAAATACAGCGCCGAGTTCTACCCTTTTGAAGTACGGGAGAGCGGCGGCGGCTGGCAATTCCTTACTAAAAGAGATTACCATAAAACGGTTGCCCAGCTCAATGGCGACAAATTCCTGAAGCGCCTCTCTACGGCCGCCCTGGAAACCCTGTCCATTGTAGCCTACAAGCAGCCTGTTACCAAAGCAGAGATAGAGGCTATCCGCGGCGTGAGCAGCGATTATGCCATCCAGAAACTGCTGGAAAAAGAACTGATCGTGATCACGGGCCGCAATGAAGCCCTGCCTGGTCACCCCCTGGTATACGCCACTTCCAAGAATTTCATGGACTATTTCGGGATCAACAGCCCGGAAGACCTGCCCAAGCTGAAAGAGGTGTTTGACGAAACCATGGTCAACGCCACCATCGTGAATGAAGGCAATGCCAATCCCGTAGAAGACCTGCCCGCCGCAGAAGAAGGATTACCCATGATTGTGGGCGAGAATGGTGAACTGGTGGAAACTGAGGGGGAACAGGAAGCCAGCGACTGGGCCCGCGAGATCAGCGAAGATGAAACGCTGGAGGAAGCCGCAACGGAAGAAGGCGTGGATATCATTATCCAGGAAGTTGAAATAACAGAAGAGGAATACGTTGAAGATCCGGAAGGAGAAGAAATAATTGGGGACGAA
Organism: Candidatus Pseudobacter hemicellulosilyticus; assembly: GCA_029202545.1. Classification (GTDB taxonomy): domain Bacteria; phylum Bacteroidota; class Bacteroidia; order Chitinophagales; family Chitinophagaceae; genus Pseudobacter; species Pseudobacter hemicellulosilyticus. The sequence goes on along the minus strand of CP119311.1, from coordinate 110,244 downwards.
GAAGAGAACGATACTGAAGAGGATAGTGACGAAGAGGGGACTGAAGAAGATGGGGAGCAGGAGGATGATGACGAGGACGTAGCAGACGATGGCGGGGAGGAAGAACAAGAGGAAGAAGATAATGACGATGATGATGGTGACGACGAGGATGGTGAGGATAGTGAGGAAGAGGAAGAAACAGACGAAGAAGACGATGAGGATCTTGACGAGGAAGATGAGGACGATAGTGAGGATGAGGACGGTGAAGAAGATGATGAAGAGGGATCAGACGAAGATGAAGAAGCTAACGAAGAGGAGGATAGTGCCGAAGAAGAATCAGACGAAGATGACCTTGAGGAAGATGATGAGAATGAGGACGAAGACGAGGAAGACGAAGATGGGGACGAAGAAGATACTGACGATCAGGAAGGCAACGACGACGACGAGGATCCTGCCGGAAAGACTGACAAAAACTGATTCATATGATACTTTAATAAATAACTCGGGAGGTTGCATTTTGCAACCTCTTTTTTTTGTCGGGCTGATTTTCTAAGGACAACCCCATTCTATAACAATGCATTTGTATGGGAAATATAAGATCCGGCTATTGGTTTTGGTTGTTGCTGCCGGCAGTTGTTATTGGTCTAGCCTGCTTTTTCCTGTTTGCCAGGTATAGAATTGAAAAAGAGATAACAGTCCAATGTGCTTACATGGGATATGCCTGTGGCGATTGCACGCCGCAGTACCAGGTCAGGAATGTGCTATCCCCGCCAGCTGAAAGATTATCAGGGAAAGATATTGATATCGAGTTTATAAGTGAAACACAGGAGCAGGCATTTGAGCAGCAGGTTGGTGTCTGCGCAATCTGTTATGTGTATACCCTGAAAGGTGATGTTTACTATTCCTTCAGAAAAAAACGTTATTTCATTAGGTTAAGTGATTTTAGGCTAAAATTAAGATCGAAGGATTGTTGCAGCAATCGCTTAAAATGACACCGTGGCCGACACAAGCTCCCCACCTAACGCATAAACTGCCGCCACCCCCGTTGCAGCAGTTTTTATTTTGCCCTATCTTCGCGGCTTATGGCACAACTTTCCCAAGCGCAACTGAACCAACTGGCTGCTGAATACGGTACTCCCCTGTACGTGTATAATGCCGATACCATTAAAGCTCAATACGAAAAGCTGACCACCGCTTTCCGGAATACCAATACCCTGTTTTTCTACGCCTGTAAGGCGCTCACCAATATCAATGTCCTGAAATATATGCTGTCCCTGGGCGCCAATGTGGACTGCAGCTCTATCAATGAGGTGAAACTGGCCCTTCATGCCGGTTTCCCGCCTGCACGGGTCCTGTATACCTCCAATGGGATTGCTTTTGAAGAAATAAAGGAAGCCCGGGAGCTGGGCGTGATCATCAATATTGACAGCCTGTCCAACCTGGAAAAGTTTGGTGCCGCCTATGGCAACAGCTACCCCGTTGGCCTGCGCCTGCGCCCCAATATCATGGCCGGCGGTAACCTCAAGATCTCCACCGGTCATGAGAAAAGCAAGTTCGGAATCCCGGTAGACCAGGTGCAGGAGATCCTGCGCATTGTTAACCAGTACAATATCCGCATCAGCGATCTCCATATCCATACCGGTAGCGAGATCAAGGATGTAGAGGTATTTGTAAAAGGCATAGAGGTACTGTTTGATATAGTGCCCCATTTCAAAGACCTGGAGTTTATTGACCTGGGCGGCGGTTTCAAAGTGCCTTACAAAGAGGGAGATGTGGAAACTGATATTGAGCTGCTGGCCCGGAAAGTGAGCGAGGCTTTTGCCAGTCATCCCAATCCCGGCGGCCGGCCCCTGCAGGTCTGGTTTGAACCGGGTAAGTTCCTGGTCAGCGAATGCGGCTACCTGGTTACCCAGGTGAATGTCATGAAGGAAACCAGCGCTGCCAGCTTTGTCAGCGTGAACAGCGGCTTCAATCACCTCATCCGCCCCATGTTCTACGACTCCTACCACCAGATCAGCAATATCAGTAACCCGGAAGGACCTGTAAAGAACTATGCCATTGTAGGCAATATCTGTGAAACAGATACCTTCGCCTGGGACCGCCCCCTGCCTGAAGTACGGGAAGGCGATTACCTGGTATTCCACAATGCCGGCGCCTATGGTTTTGAAATGTCCTCCAATTTCAATTCCCGCTTCAAACCTGCCGAAGTAATGGTCATTAACGGGCAGGCGCACCTGATCCGCAAACGAGATGAGTTTAAAGACCTGCTGCGTAACCAGATCGAAGTGTTGTAAAATTGAGCAGGATCAAGATTATTGCAGCCAGTTAAACTGAAGATGCTGGAAATACTGTTTTTATACTCTCTTTGCGTTAACAGTACCTGCCACGCTACCCATCAGAACAGCGTCCCGGGGCAGGTCTTTTGCTGGAACAGCCCTTGCTTTATAATATAACGCTGATCCTTCCCGTAATAATGTGGAAGGATTTTTTTTTGCTGGCAGGCATGCCCTGTAAGCGTCTATTAGGCGTTACTCGGATAGGATCATTTTTTCCCCGAATCAGATTTTTGTTTTTCGGTTGCTGCTCTTATTTATAAGCCGGCACGAAAATGGTATCCGTCAATAAAAAATATCCAGGGAGCGCAATCCGCGAATATGCTTTCCCCGTAGATGTTTTCAGTTGCGGGTAACAACTTCTTTACTGCTGGGTTTTCAATAAGAGCTGCACTAGGGTTTGGTGCGGCTCTTTTTTTGTCTTCCTTACACCAGCCTGTTACCGCAAAGGATATTCCTTTTAAGCCAAAGGATACTCCGCTTAGCGCATAGGATACACCGATGAGTGCAAAGGGAATACCGATAAAGAAATGGCCAGCAGGGTTGCCCCATCCTTACCATAGCCGTTCCTGGCGCCTGCCCGGAATAGGAGCAACCCGGAAAAGGGTATTACCCAAATTCTCCCTATATTTAGTTTACAACCAAATTCAGCGGGATATGCCAATCAGAATGACGGACGATCCACAGGATCCGCAGGAAAGCAACCGGGGTGGCGGTGGCCGCTCCAATTTCCCCGGCGGCGGGGGAGGCGGTGGTCTTTTCAACCTGCTGCCTTTGTTATTCGGACTCTTCAGGGGCAAGGGTATCCTGGTACTGCTGGTACTGGCGGTGGCAGGCTATTTTTTCCTGGGCCGGGGCGGCTGTAATATCAGCAGCCTCAGCCAGCTGTCGGGCCTGGCTACCGGTGGCTTCCTGGACCCCAGGCAATTTGAGCGGGCCAGTATCTATGAGCCCCTGGCTGATGACGATACTAAAAATCCCCTGCCTGAAGCGGCCAGCCTGCAACGCTTTGCGCCCATCCCCGGCAACCAGGGTGAACAGGGTAGTTGCGTGGCCTGGAGCAGCGCCTATGCGGCACGCAGTATTGTGGAAGCTGCCCGTACCGGCAATGCCGGTGAGCAGGTCAAATTCAGTCCCGCCTTTCTCTATAACCAGATCGGCCTGGATGGCTGCCAGGGTTCCTATATCATCCGTGCCATGGAGTATATGACCAAACAGGGTGCGGTACCTTATGATCAGTTCCCCTACACCGACCAGGACTGCGCCCGACAGCCGGACCAGTCCCTGATCCGTGAAGCCCAGGCCAACCGGATGCGGGGCTTCAACCGGCTCTCCCTGGGCGACCGCAACGATGCCATTGACCTGCGCGCTATCAGAGAGAACCTTTCCCAGGGCGCTCCCGTAGTGATCGGTATGATGGTAGGACAAAGCTTTATGCAGGATATGATGGGGAAAGACCTCTGGGAACCCGCTTCCGGGGACGACCGCATGCTCCAGTTCGGCGGCCATGCCATGTGCGTGGTAGGCTATAACGATAAACAATATGGCGGCGCCTTCCTGATCATGAACAGCTGGGGACCCCAATGGGGTAACAATGGTTTTGCCTGGGTTCGCTACGCTGATTTCAAGTATTTTGTACGCGAAGCCTATGGCCTGGAACCTATGGGCAGCGCTCCCAAACCCTTTGCAGTGGAGCTGGGCCTGGTACAGGTGCAGCAGGAAGGCAATAAAATGGTGCCCCGTGGCTATATTCCCCTCAGGGGCGGTAACAGGAATATCTTTGAGACAAGCGCCACCGTTCCCGCCGGCACGCGTTTTAAAATGGAAGTGAAGAACAGCACCGAATGTTATGTATACGTCTTTGGTAAAGAAACGGACGGTACCAGTTACCCGCTGTTCCCTTACCCCGATGCCAGTGATCCCACCCGGACAAAATATTCCCCTTTCTGCGGCATCACCGGGTACAGGCTCTTCCCCAAGGACAAGAGCATGACGCCGGACAGCATCGGCAACCGGGATGTTATAGGGCTGGTGGTAAGCCGGGAGCCCATTGACTGGTATGCGGTCAATAAGCAGATCAGCCGCAACCCGCAGACTGATTATGCCAGCCGCCTGAATGCAGCCTTTGCCGGTAAACTGGCCACTAACCTGCAGTTCCGGACCACCAGCAAAGGGACCATTGAATTTACAGGCGGGCAAAATGATCAGCTGGCCGCCGCCATTGTGGAGATCAGCAAGTAAACTGTTTCAGCCCGCCAGCTGTTAATCAGGATATAATTTGGTTCGAACCAAAAGAAAAAGATCAGTTAGTTCATTATTATAAAAATCAAGCGATCAATGAAGCAATTCCTTTTCAGCATCCTGCTGGCCGGCTGCACACTGGCGGCCTCCGCACAGGATATGGCCAGTTTTAAATTGTATAACCCCACCGCCAATGCGGAAGTGGAACTGGAAAAGGCCATCAAAGAAGCCAAGGCCGCCAAAAAACATGTGTTTGTACAGATAGGCGGCAACTGGTGCGTCTGGTGCGCCCGGTTCAATGTATTTTCTACAGAGGATAAGCAGATTGACAGCCTCATCAAGGCCAATTATATTGTTTACCACCTGAACTACAGCAAGGAGAATTATAACAAGGACCTGCTGAAACGGTTTGATTACCCGCAACGTTTCGGGTTCCCTGTTTTTGTAGTGCTGGATGCCAATGGCAAAAGACTGCATACCCAGGATTCCGGTCTGCTGGAAGAAGGCAAGGGCTATGATAAAAGAAGGGTCATGACCTTTTTTCAGAACTGGGCGCCCGCTGCGCTTGATCCCGAACAATATAAAAAATTCTGATCCTGCAGGTTGATCCTGGCAGTGGCGGTAAGCTGTTGCCAGGATCAGCTATCCATAAACCAACTGGTATGTCCGCCACCAATTTCCTGCAACTGATGCAACATCCCGTAAAGGCCCGCTGGTTCCTGTTCAGCAGGCTGCCCAGCGCTTTTTTTGCCGGTGTACGCATCCGTTCTGTGGATCCGCAGCGCTGCGTGGTGACCGTACCCTATCGCTGGTTCTCCCGCAATCCTTTCCGGTCCACCTATTTTGCCTGCCTGGCTATGGCTGGCGAAATGAGTACCGGCGCACTGGCCATGGCCCACCTCTTTGGCCGAAAACCAGCGGTTTCCATGCTGGTGGTGAAAATGGAAGCCAGCTATTACAAGAAAGCTACCGGCCTGACCAGCTTTACCTGTACAGACGGGGATGGGCTGAAAGCCGCTATCGAAAAAGCCATTGCCAGCGGCGAGGCGCAGACCTTTACAGCCAGCGCCACCGGTACCAATGAAGCAGGGGAGAAAGTAGCGGAATGCTGGCTGACCTGGTCGTTCAAGGCCAGGACAGCTGTTCCATCAGCAATCCCGGCATAACATAGTGTATAGTATAAGATAGCATTTGCATAGTTATAGCTTCATCATCCTTTCAAATCATTCCATATGAAAATTGCCTTTCACGGCGCAGCCCGTACCGTTACCGGAAGTAAACACCTCCTCACCCTCAAAAATGGCCGGCAATACCTCCTGGACTGTGGTATGTACCAGGGCATGGGCCGGGATACTGACCGGCTTAACCGGGATTGGGGCTTTGATCCCACCAAAGTGGATGTGCTGATCCTTTCGCATGCGCATATAGATCACAGTGGCCTGATACCCAAACTGGTCAAGGATGGATTCAATGGCAAGATCTACTGCACGCCGGCCACCAAAGAACTGGCCGGCATCCTGCTGGAAGATTCCGGCGGTATCCAGGAAGATGATGTGAAGTTCTCTAATAAAAGAAGGGCTGCCGAAGGACTGCCCTACCTGCAGCCCCTGTATACAGAAGAAGACGCCAAAGCCTCCCTGGCTTTTTTTGAACCACTGGAATACGGGTTCTGGCATTCAATAGACGACCAGGTAGAGCTGATGTACACTGATGCCGGCCATATCATTGGCAGTGCCGCTGTACACCTGCGCATCAAGGAGAACGGTAAACTTACGCGCCTCACCTTCAGCGGGGATGTGGGCCGCTACCGCGATGTGATCCTGCGGTCCCCGGCGTCTTTCCCGCAGGCCGACTATATTCTCCTGGAGTCCACCTACGGCAACAGCCTGCACGATGTGCATATGACCACACCGGATATGCTGCTGGAATGGATCCAGAAGACCTGCCTCCAGAAAAAAGGCAAGCTCATTATGCCGGCATTTAGTGTAGGCAGGACACAGGAGTTGCTGTTTGCGCTTAACCAGCTGGAGAATGAACGGCGTTTACCGGCCCTGGATTATTTTGTGGACAGCCCCCTCAGCATAGAGGCCACTGAACTGGTGAAAAGGTATCCGCAATATTTCAACAGGAATATCCAGAAGCTGCTGCAAACGGACAATGACCCCTTTGCGTTCAACGGACTTAAATACATCAAGAACGTGGACCAGTCTAAGATGCTCAATTTCCGGAATGAACCCTGTGTCATTATCTCCGCCAGCGGCATGGCCGAGGCAGGCCGGGTAAAACACCATATCAGCAATAATATTGAGAACAGCCGGAATACCATCCTGATGACCGGTTATTGTGAGCCCCGCTCGCTGGGCGGCAGGCTGATGGCGGGAGATAAGGAGGTGACCATCTTCGGGGTGCGCCATGAAGTACATGCCGAGATCGGCGCTATCCGCAGTATGAGCGCCCATGGCGATTATGAGGACCTGAGCCAGTTCCTGTCGGAACAGGACCCGCGGGAAGTGAAGAAACTATTCCTGGTGCATGGGGAATATGATGTACAGGTCCAGTTCAAGATGCGGCTGCAGAAAAAAGGCTTTGTGGATGTGGAGATCCCGGACAGGCACGATGAAATAGGACTGGGATAAAAAAAGCAGCCTCACGGGGCTGCTTGTACAATTCTTTACTTTGGGTAGTCAAACGTAATACAAAAAAGAAATCGATAGGTTTGGATTTAACAGGTTTTACTGGCATACCGGACACTGGTTAATCAAAAGATACTGTAACGGTTTTCCTCCGAGGAGATTTTGCTACATCAATTTTTCAGCAATATTGGAATTGTATTGCGGCTTTTAAGGAATGGGCGCCGTGATGCCTTTCTTGGATTTGTTTCCGGGGGTGGTGGTTCCGGAATAATGACTTTCAATGGATATTCGATGATCGACTGATAGCACAAAGATGCAAAAATCTTTTATGTGTTCTGATCCTTTTCGATGAACAGCTAATAGGGTTCGATGTTTGCACCTGGTTTTTCTGTGAATTGATCTTTGTCAAATAAGGCAGGAACTAAAAAGATGCCAAAAATGGTTCTTTTCAATAATTTGATCAATTTTAGGCAAAACCAAGCCGGACTGTAGGAAGTCCGGCTTTAAAAAAATGAAATCCTTAAAAGTTGGTCAGAGTAGGCCTGGCTGGTTGTTGGGTTACTCTTTTGTTTTCATACTGTACGGGCTTCATCTTTTTTAGGGTGTCCAGATTGAGCTCAAGGTGTAATAACCGTCACGAATCAATATTTTGGGAGGTCTGTGTGCTTTTTTCTACTGCTACGGCGGGTGTTCCGCTCCAATTCCTTTGTAAAAGTGTACAATGCCTGGCGGGAAAGGAAATTTATTAGTTGGAGATGGGTAAACCTGCGGTGAACAGCGCCAATCTGTCGATAAGCGACCCGCTAAATGATGTTCAGCCTTTTCAGGATATCCCCTTTATGCGCCTTGCTGATAGGGATCTCGTTCCCCCGGATATAGAGATCGTTCTCCCGGATATCGTCTATTTTATTGATATTGATGATATAGGAGCGGTGGACCTTCATAAAAATGGCCCGGTCTATCTTCTCTTCCAGGTTCTTGATGGTATTATGGGTCACAAATTTTTTATCGGCCGTCACAAAGCGGACATAATCGCCCATACTTTCAATATAGAGGATATCGTCATTATTGAGCCTTACCAGTTTGCCATCGCTCTTGATAAATAGGTGATCGGCTGCCGGCAGGGGTGGGGGACCTGGTTCGGCCAGGGCTATCAGTTTGTCCATAGCCTCCTGGAAGCGCTGGTAGGTAAAAGGCTTCTTGAGAAAATCCACTACTTTGTATTCGAAAGCATCATAGGCATATTCTGATTTGGAGGTGGTAAGGATCACTTTGGGATGAAAGGCCAGCTGGTCCAGCAGGTCAAAACCGGTAGCACCGGGCATTTCCACGTCCAGGAAGATCAGGTCAATGGAATGCTGGTTCAGGAAGCTGAGGGCTTCAGGCACATTGGTAAAGTGGCCCTGTACTTTTACCTGTCCGCTTTTTTCACAGCACCGGGTCAGGTAATCGGCGGCCACCTGCAGGTCTTCCACAATGATACAGCTATAAATCATAGAGGTGTACCGTTAAATTCTTTCAGCTTAAGATATTCGGATTCCAGGAGCGTTTTGCTCACTGCTAATGTAGTAATAATTTGCTGATAGGGGCCGGCCAATGCGGCAGTTCCGGAAGCACGCTGGCAGAGATCCTCAAAGGCGGCGCACTGTTCCTGTACATCCAGCAGGCCAACAAATCCAAAGGCCGGCTTGATCTTGTGGATGCCTCTTTTGAGATCGGCGACCGCCTCTGCGGCCCAGGCCTGGTGAAGGGCGTTCAGGTCCTCATTGTATTGCTGAAGGGTGATGGCAAAGACTTCTTCTATATATTGATAATCGTCCGCATACAGGCTATACAGGTAACCTGCATCGATATTTTCGTTGAAAATGAAAATTTTAGGTAGGGTATGGCCGTTCATGGGAAATAGATTTTGTCTTTTTACGTTATGCCAAAGTAAAACTACTTTATGGAATATCCAGTATCTTTTCAATAACTCTATGAAGCAGAAATTATTATATCTGGGTTGGTCTATTTACCGGGATATCGTTTATTCCGGCCTCCAGGATGGGATCACCAAGGAGCAGCGTAAAAAGATCATACATTTCAACCAGTTTATTCTGCTGGCCTTACTGGTCAACTTCTTTTCCGTTATATCGTATTTTTACCATAAGCTCTATATCAGCGCCCTCACCAATATCACTTCCGCCTATTTATTCCTGCTGGCTTTTTACCTCGGTTCCAAGCGGAAAGTGGAGATCGGGCGGATCATTGCGGTAGTGAACCTGAACCTCTACCTGGTAGTGGTATCCTATATTGAAGGATTGAAAGGGGGCAGTTACCTGTTGTATTTTCCCTATTTCCTGGTACTCACGTTTGTGGTCAGCATCCGCCGCAGCAGCCGGGAACTGATCACGGTATACCTGATCACGGTGCTTTGCTGCCTGGTCTGTCTCCGGTTCAACCCCTATATCAACGATATCCAGACCATCAACGAGGCCCTGTATTCCCGGCTCTACAGCAGTAACCTCATTACGGCCCTGGCCATGACCATCGTATTCTCCTATGCCGTACTCCGGATCAACAAGGACAATGAAGAGGCCATCATGCAGGAGAAGAAATTCGGGGAAGCTATCTTCAATACCTCGCTGGACGGGGTATTTATCATTTTCAGCCAGACCTCCAATATCGCCATGTGTAACCAGCGGGCGCTGGAGCTGTTTGAAGTGAATGAAAAAAAGGAGATAGAGGGCTCGCATATTGAACAGTGGTTTGATGAGGACCATGTAAAGCAGTTCAATTCCGTGGAGCTGGCACTCTCCGTATCGGACCATACCAGTACCTGGCAGGGAGAGCTGGCCTTTACCACCAAAACAGGCCGCACTTTCTATGGCTATGTGAGCGTATCGCCTTTCTCCTATAAAGACCTTCGCTATACCAAGATCAGTATCCTGGATGTATCGCATGTGAAAATGACCGAATTTGAACTGATGAAGGCCAAGGAAACAGCCGAGGTGGCCGCCAAGGCCAAATCCAGGTTCCTTTCCAATATGAGCCATGAGCTGCGCACCCCGCTCAATGGTATTATCGGGGCCTCCAACCTGCTGGCCCAGGAAGACCACCTGCCCTCCCAGAAAAGCCACCTGGATATCCTGCAGTTCTCTTCCCGGCATATGATGGTGCTCATCAATGATATCCTGGATTATAACAAGATCGAAGCAGGCAAGCTGGAACTGGCGGCACAACCTGTCAATATAAAGACATTCATTCTGCAACTGGCTTCCCAGTTCTCCCCCCAGGCCCGCGCCCGCGGACTGGAATTCAGGACCGATATAGACGACCGCCTGGATATGGAGCTGATCACGGATGAAACCAGGCTGAACCAGGTCATGAGCAACCTGCTCTCCAATGCCATTAAGTTCACCCATGAGGGCAAGATCACAATGGCCGTCCGTAAACTGTTCTCCTCCTCCTCCAAAGTGACAGTCCAGTTCATTGTTATGGATACCGGCATTGGCATCCCCCGCCACAAACACCGTGAGATCTTTGAGAGCTTCACACAAGCAGATGTAAACACTACACGTAAGTATGGTGGTACTGGCCTTGGACTTGCTATCACCAAGAAGATCCTGAATCAGTTTAACAGCGATCTCCTGCTTGAAAGTGAAGAGCACAAAGGCAGCGCCTTCCATTTTACGGTAGAATTAAAGATCAACGAGAATATGCCGCGGTATATCAGTGAGGAAAATAGTGCCCAATTAGCACCCTTATCAGGAGTAAGGGTGTTGATTGCAGAGGACAATCCCGTTAACCTTTCCATTGCCCGGCGCTTCCTGACAAAATGGGGGATCACCGTAGTGGAGGCTACCAACGGCCGCGAGGCGGTAGAGAAATTCCGGAAGGAAAATTTCGACCTGCTGCTGATAGATCTTGAAATGCCTGAGATGGACGGCGCCACTGCACTCCGTGAGATCCGGAAGCTCAATGCCACTATTCCGGTATTGGCGTTTACTGCTGCGGTATATGATAATATGCAGGAAGATCTTTTACAAAAAGGATTCACTGATTTTATTCATAAGCCTTTTAGGCCCGGAGAATTACACTCAAAAATTTCTTATCTTGTCGCGCCTTTGCATGCGTGAGTTTTTTTGACCAAAACGATAGGCTGGTTTTTGGGTATTTTATTTTACTCATGACAACTTCATGCACTTATTAGTAGCAATAATTGTCGGTACAGGATAATTTCGATTTTTTCCCCTGTTATAGGTGGTTATAATAATTGATCGATGTAGCAGCGGTATAGCGGGCCGTGCGGTCATAGAAATAGACATGATAAGAAAAGTTTCTCTTTGTGCGCATATTCATTTTTCTCAAACGGTAATTTAAAACACAACTTATGAGAAGACCATTGTTAGTTGTTCTGGGAATGCTACTGGCATTGTCTACGTTCGCCCAGACTAAGTCGGTCACCGGCACCGTATCAGACCAGCGGGACGGCCAGCCATTGGCCGGTGCCACCGTAACTGCTAAAGGAACCAATATTTCAGTAACTACAGAACCGGATGGAAGCTTTTCCATAGTGGTGCCTGCCAGCGCTACTACCCTGGTATTTACCAGCGTGGGATTTAACACCCTGGAAGCGCCCATCGGCGCCGGCCCGGTCAATGTTCAGCTGGCCGTGTCCGAGAACACCCTTTCCGAAGTGATTGTGACTGGTTATGCCGTGCAGAATAAGCGGCAGGTAGCCGGCTCTATATCCAGGATCAAAGGTGATGAGATCAAGATGCAGCCGATCGGCTCTTTTGATAAGGCCCTGCAGGGTAAGATCCCCGGTCTGCTTTCCATGTCCTCTTCCGGTCAGCCTGGTGCTGCGGCTACAGTGACCATCCGTGGTAAAGGTTCTATCAACGGAACCAATACTCCTTTATATGTTATTGACGGGGTACAGGTGACTGCCAACGATTTTGCTACTATCAATCCTGGCGATATTGAATCTTACAACGTGCTGAAGGACGCCTCCTCTACTGCTATCTACGGTTCAAGGGGCGCCAACGGCGTTATCGTGATCACCACCAGAAGGGGCGCTGCCGGCCAGACCCGCGTAAACTATGATGGCCAGGTAGGTTATTCTGAACTGCCCAAGAACAGGGTGAAGCTGATGAACTCTGCAGAAAAACTGCAATATGAGTTTTATGACAGTCCCTATGGCGCCAACCCCAACGGCTGGTCTGATGCAGATGTGGACAGCCTCAGCAAGATCAACAATGGCCTGGAAGAAGCGCTGTTTCGCAAAGGGATCTCCCAATCGCACCAGGTCAGCGCCTCCGGCGGTAATGACAAGACCCGTTTCTACCTCTCCGGTTCTATCTTTGATCAGCAGGGTGTAGTACGCAATACCGGCCTGAAAAGGTATACCGGCCGCGCCAATATTGAAAACACTTTCAGCGATTTCAAAATAGGGCTGAATGCCTCTTTCGGTTATTCCAGGCTGACCAATACCAGGGAAGACGACGTATATATCGGTTCTCCCCTGAACGCCATCCGTTATTTCAACCCTTACATGAACCTGTATGATGCAGAGGGCAACTACCAGTATGACTTTATTGGTCTGCAGCCCAACCCCCTGCAGGAGATCTATGAGAATTTCGGGAACAGCGACCAGCTGAAAGGCATCGGTAGTGTTTTCATTGAGTACAACCTGCCCTGGGTAAAAGGCTTACGCCTCCGCACCCAATGGGGTGGCGATCTGACGCAGAATGAGACCTTCAACTATTTTGACCGCAATACTGACCAGGGCATCCAGGCTACAGGCGGTAATGGTGAAGTACGCAGGAGCTATGCCAAGACCTTCCGTTACACCGGAACTACTTCACTGAGCTTTAACAGGACCTTCGGCGATCATGAGATCACTGCCGCCCTGTACAATGAGATCATTGAAGGCCGCTCTGAAACTTTCGGCTTCTCCGGATGGGGCCTGGTAGGTCCTTTCAAGAATGAATCCGGTATCACGCCAGGTACGCCCAATAACGGCTATATTCCCACCGTGAATGGTACCGTGACCAGGAATGGCCTGGTATCTTATTTCTTTGATGGAGTATATGGCTACAAAGGAAAATATTACCTCAACTTCGGCGCCCGTCGTGACGGTTCCAGCCGTTTGTCCAACGATCAGCAATGGGCCAACTTTGGACAGGTAGGCGCCAGCTGGATCGTTTCCGACGAGGAATTCATGGCTTCCACCCGTGGCTGGCTGAGTTCCCTGAAGTACAAGATCAGCTACGGTTCTGCCGGTAGCCAGGGTATTGGCGATTTTGCCTCCCTGGAGCTGCTGAGCCCCTCCGTATATAATGGTGTTACCGGTTTCCAGCTCACCAACCTGCCCCGTTCGCTCACCTGGGAAAGGAAAGTGATGTTCAATACCGGTATTGAATTCTCCCTCTGGGACGGCCGCATCGGCGGTACTTTTGAGTACTATAACAATATCACCAAGGACCTCTTCCTGAACAGGCAGCTGTCCCGCACTTCCGGTTTTGCTTCTATCACCAATAACCTGGGTGAACTGAAGAACTCCGGTATTGAAGTGTCCATTGATGCCGATATCGTCCGCACCAAGGATTTCCGCTGGAATATCTCTGCCAACTACGCCCATAACAAAAGCAAGCTGGTGGATCAGGCCGGACAGGACCAGAACATTGATGGACTGTACATCAACAAAGTGGGTCAGCCCATTAATATGATCTACACCGTCCGTTATGCCGGCGTAAACCCGGACAATGGCGAAGCGCAATATCTTGACCAGACTGGTAATGTGACGGAGACCTACAGCGCCAACTACCGCCAGATGATTGGACCCACAGATCCTCCCCATTATGGTGGTTTTGGCACCAACCTGAATTATAAAGGCATTGAGCTGGATGTACTGTTCAGCTATGCTTTCGGCAACTACGTCTATAATAACGAACGCATGAACCTGTCCTATTGGGGATATGTATTCACAGGCCTGGACAGGGACCTGCTGACCCAATGGCAAAAACCGGGTGATGTTACCAACGTACCTTCTGCTTTCAGCACCTTCAGGTCCGGTACTACCCGTTTTGTGGAGAAAGGTGATTTCCTCCGTCTCCGCAACGTGATGCTGGCCTACAACCTGCCTGCCTCCATGCTGAGCAGGGCCAAGATCAGGAGCCTGCGCGTTTTTGCTCAGGGACAGAACCTTTTTGTATTGCATAACTTCCTGGGTTATGACCCGGAAGTAGCTTCTGGTATGCTGGGCGGCGGTCAGTATCCGCAACTCAAAACAGTCACCTTTGGCGTAAACCTCGGCTTGTAATCTTTAAATTTTCTGTTATGTCAATCATAAACAAAATATTATTTGGCGCAATGCTGGTCACAGCTGTGACAGGTTGCCAGAAGGTGCTGGACATCAAACCGGAATCAGATCTGGATGGCGCAGACCGGTTCAAAACAATTGAAGACCATCAGTACGCCCTGCTGGGTGCTTATGGCCGTTTCCAGAGCACCAATTACTATGGTTCTTTTGATGGTTCATCCAATGCATTTGTAACCCTGCCGGATATGATGGCGGAGGACCTGGTGGAAACCGGTGAATCATTGGGCAATGCCTATGTATTCTCCTCCTGGACCTATGAGTCTGATGAGGTACAGGTAGAAAACACCTGGCTGGCAGCTTACCGTATCATTAACCAGATTAACCTGACCCTGCGCGGCATTGACACTTTTGCCAGTGCAGATCCGGACCAGGTGGCTGCTATCAAAGGCCAGGCGCTGGCTATCCGCGCCATGGTGCATTTTGATGTGCTGCGTTACTGGGCCAATGACTATGACCGTAACTCCCTGGAGCCCGGCGTTCCTTATATGACCGTATACAATTACGAGCAAAAGCCCGCCCGTGGCACCGTTAAGCAAACTTATGACGGCATAGAAAAAGACCTGCTGGATGCTAAAGATCTCCTGGCAGGACTGGCCATCAATGATGATGGTGATCGTGCTTACATGGATGAGTTTGCTGTTGACGCTATCCTGGCGAGAGTGTACCTCTACAGTGGTCAGATGGATAAGGCCATTGATGCCGCTACTGCTGTAATTGATGAATTCCCCCTGGCTACCAGGGCCAGCTTTCCTGGTATCTGGACAGACGCCAATGTGGATGAAGTGGTCTGGTCAATGGCTTTTGATGCCGGCCAGGGCACACCTGCCACCAATACCTATGCGCCTGATGTAAACCGCAGTCAGTTCAGGCCCAGCAATGCATTCATGAGCCTGTTTGACAGGGATAATGATATCCGTGGCCAGGTATATTTTGATCTGCGTGCCAACAGGAACGGCACCAATCGTTGGGTACAGACAAAATACCTCGCCAAAAGCTCCCGCCTGAAAAAACCGGATGGCGTGGTCAACTTTAAAGCGTTACGTGTCGGTGAAATGTACCTGATCCGCGCTGAGGCCAATGTAAAGAGCGGTACGCCTGATCAGGCAGCCGCCATGGACGACCTGAATACCCTGCGCCATGCACGGATTAACGGTTATACCGATGAAAACCTCACAGGCGTAGCACTGACTAACGCTATTGAAGTGGAGCGCCGCAAGGAACTGTTCCTGGAAGGCCATCGCTTCTTTGATGTGAAAAGAAAGGGACAGAACAACCGCAGGATTGATCGCGGCTGTACTGATTCCGATTGTGTGCTGGAACCCACCGCCCGTGAATGGGCCTGGCCTATTCCCCAGCCCGAAATAGATGCCAACCCCAATATCCTGCCACAGAATGATGGATATTGATCAACAGACTGATAACATAGCATCATAAGCAGAGGCCCCGGTAACGGGGCTTCTGCTTTTACAGTACACACCGGCGCTGCTTCCGGTAGCGGCTGTCTGCACTAAAAGGCTTACATTCGCAGTAACCCTGCCAGGAATTACGGCTTTACAGCCAACCACAGTAAACCTTCCCTTGCTTATCCGGTAATTTTAAACGGTCCGTGCATGCTGCCCAACTGGTTGACTATACTAAAGCGATATCCTCACTCCTGTAAAAGGTTCTATATCCTGCTGCCCATCCTGCTGCTCAGGATCACAGGCAGCGCACAATCTCCCGCAGAAGGACAATTCTTTCTCCAGAAACTGGATAACAGGAGCGGCCTCTCCAACAGTGCTGTCAATGCTGTATACAAAGATGAGGATGAACTGCTGTGGATCGGCACCTGGGATGGCCTGAACCGCTATGACGGCAATACTTTCCATGTATTCAATTATAACCGCGAAGGCAATGCCGGCAGTATCGGCAACAATGTGATCCGCTATATCACCGGCGATAAGCGCGGCAATATCTGGGTCAGCACTATTGAAGGCGTATCCCGCTTCAATAAAAAGACAGGCCGCTTTGTGAATTATTTCTACCGGCCGCAGGAGCCCGGCAGCATTGGTGAACAGGAATTCAAACTGGCGGTGGACAGTGCAGGCACGGTGTATTGCCTCACACAGCGGGAAGGCATCACCCGATATAATATGGCCAGGGATACTTTTGAGACGGTCGATTTTCCCCGTCATCCTTCCAAAGTCAATAAGCTGGCCTTTGATGAATACAATCAGCTCTGGATCCTGGGCAACACCGGCGACCTGGAGCAATTCACCGTTCGTAACGGCCAGTTTGAGCGCAAAGCCATCTGGCGGGATCCCAAAGGCATCAGTAATTTCTTTCTGGCCAACGGTTACCTGTATTATGTCAACAACAACAACCTGCTGCTCCAGATAAGGGCAGGAGAGTTTTTCAGCAGACCGCAGCTGACCCTGAAGAATGCGGTCACTGATATGGTTTACTACAAGGACCACTATCTCTTTGCCTGGAGCAACCGGGGCTTTGGCGTATATGATGCGCAGTTCCGGCCTGCCGCCTTTCTCCAGGATGAGGCGCAGCAGATGCAGCAGATCCGCATCCTGTCCTTTGCCATCGGCACGCAACAGATCCTCTGGTATGGAACGGATGGCAATGGTATCATCAAGGTATATCCTGCTACCAAACCCTTTGGCGCTGTGGCCACGGCTGACAATGCCATGCCTTACAACCGGCCCGTACGCGCTTTCACAGCATTGAATGATCAGCTCTGGGTAGGTACCAAAGGCAGCGGCATCATGGTGCTGGAACAGTTCTGGGACCAGCCGGGCGGCCACTGGCAGCGCCATTATTTCAGCTGGCCGGATCAGTTGGACAATAACTCGGTCTTTGCCCTGGAACAGGGCAGGGACGGACTGGTATATATTGGTACGGATGGCAAAGGCATTGGTGTGTATGATACCCGTAGCAGGCGCTTTCATAAATGGGCGCAGATAGCCAACCATGCCCGCTTCCCGGAATTTGGTTCTGTATATGCCATCCACCAGGATAAGGACAGCTCTGTCTGGCTGGGCACCAGCGGTTATGGACTGGTGCACCTTAAACTGCAAAGGGACGGGGCTGGTAACCTGCAGGTAAGCGAATGGCAGAAATACACTTTCACCAATAGTGATAACGGGCCTGCTAACGATATTATATATGCGCTTTCGGAAGGAGCGGATGGAAAACTCTGGATCGGCTGTCGCTATGGCGGCCTCAGTATCCTGGACAAGGCTACCCGGAAATTCCGGACCTTCAAAGCCTTTGCCTATGAAGGGAGTTTGTCCAACAATGATATCCTTTCTGTTTTCCATGATAGTAAAGGCAGGGTATGGATCGGCACCAGCTATGGATTGAACTGGATCCGCCCGGAAGACCTGCAATCGGAAACGCCTGGGTTCCGCAAGCTGACTACCACGGAAGGACTGCCCAACAATACCATCCACGCCATTGAGGAAGATGCCGCCGGTTTTATCTGGGTAAGCACCAATAAAGGCCTGGCCCGCGTGCAGCCGGATCCGCTGGCCATCACTTATTACCAGCAGCTGGACGGATTGCAGAACAACGAATTCAGTGACGGTGCGGTCTGGAAAGATGCGGCAGGTTACCTGTTCATGGGCGGCATTGATGGATTCAGCTATTACCTGCCGCGTCAGATCACCAATACCGACTGGCTGCCCAAGCTGCTGGTCTCAGATATACGTATGGGTACGGAGCCGCAATCGCCCAATAGTTTTGCCGTACTCTCCCCTGGTGGTAAGGATATGCTCCACTATTCCCTGCACCGCAAGGATGGATTCTTTGAACTGGATATAAAAGCCATCAGTTTTCTCAATGCAGAGAAATGTGAGTATGCTTATTTGCTGGAAGGGTACGACAGGATCTGGCGCCAGGGCGGTAACCTGGGCAAGATTGCCTATACAAACCTGCCGCCCGGTTCCTATACCCTAAAATTGAAATGGTCCAATGGGGAAGGGGGCTGGACGCCGGAAACAACGGCTGCTACCATCAAGGTGCAGCAATACTGGTGGCTTACCAGTCCGGCCCTGCTGGTCTATGCCGCCCTGCTGGGCTGGATAAGCTATAATATATATAGGTATAGAAAGAACCGCCGCGAGATCCGCAACCAGCTGGCAGTGGAACACCTGATGCGGGTGCGGGAAGAAGAGCTGCACCAGCAGCGCCTCGGATTCTTTACCAATATTGCCCACGAGTTGCAAACACCGCTTACCCTGATCATGGGTTCTGCGGAGCGGGCAAAGGATAAGAACGCGCCTTATTTTATGTCGCTGGTGCACCAGCAGGCTTCGCGGCTGACCTACCTGGTCCAGCAACTGCTGGAATTCCGGAAAGCAGAAGCCGGCATGGGCAGCAACCAGCTCAGCATCCAGCAGATCTCTGAACTGCTGCACCAGCTGGCAGATCCCTTTGCGCCGCTGGCGGAACAACAACACAAACAATTTGAAAGGGATATCCAGCCGGGTATCCTGGCATTGATGGATAAGGACAAACTGGAAAAGATCGTATTCAATCTATTGTCCAATGCCTTCAAACATTCGCCCCGCCAGGCCAGTATTCGTTTCAGCGCCCGGGAAAATGCTTCCGCGCAGGAACTGGAGATCTGTGTGGCCAATTCAGGCTTTCAGCTGCCGCCGGATCAGCTGGAAAAGCTGTTCACCAGTTTCTATGTGGCGCCGGAGAGTGGCAGTCCTTCCGAAAAATTCGGTACCGGCATCGGGCTGGCCTTCACCCGGCAGCTGGTCGGCATGCTGAATGGCCGGATAGCGGCCAGCAGCGAGCAGGACTGGATATATTTCAAAGTATGGCTGCCCCTATCCATTGATCCCGCTGCAGCAGCCGAGAACCTGGTGGCTATATCGGATAAACCTTCTTACCTGTACCGCAGCATCACCGCCCTGCATACCACGCCGCTGCCACAGACGGCGGAAGAGAATAATAAGGCCGCTATCATTGACAATGCCGGGGAAAACGGGCGCCGCAGCATACTGGTAGTGGAAGATGAGCCGGATATCCGCTACCTGCTGCATGATATTCTCAAGGAGCAGTATATCATTTATGAAGCGGAGAACGGCCGGGCCGCCCTGGAGCTGATGGACCGGATCAGCCCGGACCTGATCATCAGTGATGTGATGATGCCGGAAATGGATGGGCTGGAATTCTGCCACCTGGTCAAGAATACACCGGCCACCTGCCAGATACCATTTATTATGCTGTCCGCCAAGGGCAGTATTGAACACCGGACCGAAGGCTATGAATCCGGTGCCGATGCCTATGTGGCCAAGCCCTTTCATACCAATCACCTCCTGGTGCGGATCCGCAAGCTGCTGGAATACCGGCAGCGGATGAATGCCTTTTTCCGGGACAATTCCACCCTGGACCTGGGCGGCCAGGATATCCCGGATGAGGACAAGGCCTTTATTGATGCATTGGTCCAGCTCATTGAAGAGAACCTGGACGATGTGGAGCTGAATGCCGCGCGACTGGAGAAAGAACTGGCCCTGAGCAAAATGCAGCTGTACCGGAAGCTCAAGACCATCAGCAATATGACACCCGCTGAATTTATCAAGAATATCCGGCTGCGGCATGCGGCCCACTTGCTGGTGAGTACCAGTCTCACCGTTTCCGAGATCTTTTTCCGGACCGGCTTCAATAACCAGTCGTATTTCTTCCGGGAATTCAAGAAAAGATACCAGTGCGCTCCCAATGAGTACCGGGCGCAGCAATCAGAACCGCTATAAAGATTTTTTGGGACGAACCAGGGGCTGGCGTTCCAGGGTCCTGTCATGGCTTTTGGGGGACTGCAGTCGCTCGCCTCCGGCGAGTGACGTCTATTCCGTCGCCTCCGGCGACCGGCCCAGGCGATGGACAGCCGGCAGGCAGGGGGACAAACCCGGCCTATTGGGCAGCTTTCCGGGGTCACCCGCACTATAGTACAGTGATCTGTTACTATAGTACAGTGGCTTAAGGACTTCAGTGTCATACATTTACTCGTCAATAAGAACACCCCTTTTTTAAAGTAATAATTGCTATATGAAAGAAAAACTAACGCGCAAACTGCGTTCTCTTTCCAGCTTTTTTCCTCCTCTTCTCACCCGATCCCTGGGTATTATATTCCTGATGGCAATGATCAACGGACAGCTTCTGGCCCAGGATTCCACTTCCCGTATCAGCGGGGTAGTGCAGGGGGCCAATGCTGAGCCATTGGAAGGAGCTACCGTGACAGTGAAGAACAGTAACCGGTCCACGGTGACGGATTCCACCGGTCATTTCTCTCTCAGCGTACCCCGTAATTCCGTCCTGGTAGTCAGCTATATCGGGTATGCCGACCAGGAGGTGACTGTGGGCAGCCAGACATTATTAAAGATCACCCTGGTGGCCGGCAGCGCTGGCCTTAATGAAGTGGTGGTGGTAGGGTATACCACCCAACGCCGGGGCGACCTGACAGGTTCCCTGTCCACCATCAAGGCCGGCGATATCAGTGGCCTGCCTGTAGGTGGTGTTGACCAGATCCTCCAGGGCAAGGCCGCCGGTGTGAACATTACGCAGAATACCGGTGCGCCCGGTGGAGGCGTAGTGGTCCGCATCAGGGGTATCGGTACCCCCAATAATAATGACCCCCTGTATATTATTGACGGGATTCCCGTTAAAGATGGTTTAAACCAGTTATCACCCAATGATATTGAGTCAGTCAGCGTGCTGAAAGACGCCTCAGCTGCTGCCATCTATGGTTCCAGGGCCTCCGCTGGTGTGGTGCTGATCACTACAAAAAAAGGTAAATCAGGTAAGCCTACGCTGAGCCTGAATGCTTATACAGGTGTGCAAACCCCGGCCAACCTCATTAAGATGGCCAATACCCGTCAATATGTAAATGCTTTCAATATTGCTGCCGCTAATGACGGAAGAGAGCAGATACCGGAAAGCATGCTGGCTACCTTGCCGGATGTGGACTGGCAAAAGGAAACGCTGAATAGCGCTATGATCAGCAATGTGCAGCTTTCCCTGAGTGGTGGCAACGCCAATACCAAGTACCTCCTGTCCGCAGCTTATTTCACCCAGGAAGGGATGATCCAGAATTCTTCCAATGACCGCTTTAACCTGCGGACATCCATTGACAGCCGGATCAACAATATCTTCCGGGTGGGAACCAACCTCAACCTGTCTTATACCAAACTCCGTGAAGTAGGTAGTTCAGGCGACGGTTTTGGGAGCGGCAACCCCGGACCCAGTGTGATGCGTTATGCACTCTTCAGGACTCCGGCCACCCCCGTATATGATGCCAGTGGCAATTACGTGGATCTTCCTGATCCCGTTAAGTACTTTGGTGATGGCCTGAACCCCGTGGGACTGGCCGCCAACACTGACCGGAACTTCCGTTCTCCCTCTATCCTGGGGGATGTTTACCTGGAAGTAACGCCCATTGATCACCTGAAACTGAAATCTGCTTTTGGTATCAATTACATCATTACGGATTACAAGCAGTTCTACCCAACCTGGGGTAGCGAGACCCGTCTCCAGAACTCACCCAATAGCCTGGCGCAACGGAACTCCAACAGCTTCAATTACAACTGGACCAACACAGCGGTATACGACTGGCGCACCGGTGATCACAGCTTCAACTTCATGGCCGGTACCGAAATCGTTCTGACCCGTGCCAGGAATCTCAATGCTGCCAACAGTAATTTCTCTTCACAGCTGCCCAGCTTCCGGTACCTGAACAATGCCGCAGGCATCCAGCCTACTGTAGGCAGTGATGAGTCCAGCGCTTCTCTTTCTTCCGTATTCGGTCGGGTGGATTATTCCTATGACAGCAGGTACCTGGCCTCATTCACCATGAGAAGGGATGGTTCTTCCCGCCTGGATCCCTCTGACAGATGGGGTAACTTCTACTCTGGTTCAGTTGGCTGGCGGATAGACCAGGAAAAGTTTATGGAAGATCAGAACATCTTCTCCAACCTGAAGCTGCGTGCCAGCCTTGGCCAGCTCGGTAACCAGGAGATACCTTATTATGGATATACTTCCCAGGTCGGTAATATCGGTTATTACCCCTTTGGTACAAGCCTGACGCCTGCAACAGCCTATTCCCTGTTTGCCAAAGGCAACAGCAATATCAAGTGGGAAACCACTACCATTACTGATATCGGTCTGGATATCGGCCTGCTGAAAGGCGCCCTCAATATCAAAGCAGATTACTACCGGAAGATCACCACCGACCTGCTGCTGAATCCGCTGGATCCCCCCAGCGCTGGTGCTGCTGCAGGTGCGGCTTACATGAACAATGGCAAGATCCTCAACAGGGGCTTTGACTTTGAAGTGGATTATCAGCATACCATTAATAAAGACTGGAATTTTGGTGTCAACGCCAACCTGTCTACTATTCACAATGAAGTGCTGGCCCTCAACAACAACCAGCGCATGGGCTTTGGCCGGGTAGATAACAACGTGTTTGTCACCTCCCTGGCAGTAGGCCAGCCCATTGGTGCTTTTTACCTCTATGAAATGGAAGGTATTTTCCAGAATGAGCTGGAAGTATTCACCCACGCTTTCCAGGGCAATAATATCCGCCCCGGTGATGTGAAATTTGCTGATAAAGATGGTAATGGCATTATTGATGAAAATGACCGGGTATACGCCGGAAGCGCCATCCCAAAAATTACTTATGCCTTTACAGGTACTGTAGGATACAGGAATTTTGACCTGAGCGTTTTCTTCCAGGGCGTAAGCGGCAATAAGATCTACAACCAGGTGAATACCGATATCGAAGGCTTCTATCGCCAGTTCAATATCACAGAACGCGTAGCCACCCAGAGCTGGCATGGTGAAGGCACCAGCAACAGCATCCCCCGCCTGTCCTGGACCGGTGCGCAGAATAATAAATTAACATCCACCCGCTTTCTGGAAGATGGTTCCTACCTGCGCCTCAAGAACCTGCAGGTTGGTTATACCCTGCCCGCGGAATTCATTTCCAGGCTGAAGATCTCTTCGCTGAGACTGTATGTGGCTGCCCAGAACCTGCTCACCTTCACGGATTACACCGGCCTTGATCCGGAAATGGCTACCAGCGCCAATGCCGCCGGTGACGGTGTGAGAGCAGTGGGTATTGATTGGGGTACCTATCCTTCTGCCAGGACTTTTACAGTAGGCGTAAATGTTAATTTCTAACGGTTAAATCCATTCGACATGCGAAATACAATCAAAAATATAGGGATCTTCTGCGCAACGGTGCTGATTGCCAGCAGTTGCAACAAGATCCTGGACCAGGAGATACAGGGTAGCTTTACTCCCGACAATTATTTCACTTCTGACGCCAACGCTGTCCTGGCCTTGAATGCGGCCTACAGGCCCCTGGCCTTTACTTCCGGTTCCAGCAACGCTGTCTGGGTACTCGGTGATGTGGCCTCTGATGATGCCATAAAAGGCGGCAATGAAGGTGATCAGGCAGATTTTGATGCCGTGGATAAATTCAATATCCTGCCTACCAACTCAGCGGTGGAAGCAGTGTGGACCAATTATTACAACGGTGTATTCTACAGCAACGTGGTACTGGATGGATTGCCCGAAAGCAATTCAGCAGTAACCCCTGCTACCCGCCGGTCCGTAGTTGCACAGGCTAAGTTCCTGCGTGCCTACTACTATTTTGTGCTGACCAATGCCTATGGCAATATTCCCCTCCGGCTGAAAGTGGAAAGTGGCAGTGATGCCCATACCCCCGCTTCCTCCCAGGATGCCATCTACACCCAGATAGAAAAGGATTGCCTGGAAGCGCTGCCTGATCTGCCCGCAACCGGTGAGGCCGAATTTGGCCGCGCCACCAAAGGCGCCGCACAGGCCCTGCTGGCAAAGACCTACCTGTTCCATACTGCGCTGGCCAATCACTATACCCTGGCTATCCAGGCTGCTGAAGCAGTGGAAAGCATGGGCTATTCACTGACCCAGCGTTACTATGATAATTTCAGCGCTTCCACCAAGAACAATACCGAGGCTATCTTTACCGTCAACCATACTACAGGGACCCTTGGCATTGGCAACGAGCTGAACGCCTGGTTCGCCCCGCGTTCCATCAATGGATATGGTTTCTTCTGGCCCACACAAAGCCTGGTGGATAACTATGAAACCGGCACCAACGGTGATGTGGACCCCCGCCTGGATTATACTGTTGGCAGGAACGGCCACAATTATTTTGAAACAGCTTTTGATCCTTCCTGGTCTACTACCGGTTATGTGACCAAGAAAATGGTCCAGCCGCTTTCCGAAGTGCCTACCGCCACCAAGAATGTGGGTTCTGTAAATTATGAAGCACTGCGACTGGCGGATATCCTGCTGGTAAAAGCAGAAGCCCTCAATGAAAGTGGTCGCAGCAGTGAGGCCCTGGCGCCCCTGAATGCCATCCGCAAAAGAGCCCGTGAGTCATTCCTGTATGATGCTTCGCTGCCTGGCGCACCCAATATCCCGGCCGGCCTGCTGCCTGATATCAATACTACGGATCAGACACAGCTGCGTGCTATCATCCGCCGCGAGAGAAGGTCGGAACTGGCCCTGGAATTCCAGCGTTTCTTTGATGTTATCCGTTATGGCAGTACTTATGCTACCAGCGCCCTGACACCGGATGCGCCCGGCTTCAACTACGAGACCAACAAATGGTTCCCCATTCCGCAGAGTGAAAGGGATGCCAATCCTGCCCTGTAATCCATTGACTGAACTTAAAAACTTAGTATATGCGTTTAAGCACAATCATAACCTGCGGTGTACTCTTCCTGTACAGCACCGCTATTGTATCCTGTTCCAAGGATGATGATCCGGCGCCGGACTATAATTCCAACAAGAGCCGGCTGAAAACGGTGATCGATTCCCTGACCACGGTATACAATGCATCTGTGGAAGGCTCCAAGGCCGGCCAGTATATTGATGGTTCCAAAGCAACGCTGGACTCCGTACTCACACTGGGTAACCAGGTGTTTACCGGCAACTATACCCAGCAGCAGGTGAACAATGCTGTGGTCAGCCTGATGAAGGCCGGCGAAACCTTCAGCACCAAACTGCTGCAGGAAGTATCTGCTGCCAACCTGATGGCCTTCTGGAAGTTCACCGGTAACCCGGCTGACTCATCAGGGCATGATCACCATGGTACCCTGCTCACCGGTCTGGTAGGCAACTCTGCTGCTACCGCTGCAGATGGTGGTGTGCTGCCCAAACTGATGCCTGACCGCTTTGGCAGGGCTGACATGGCCTATGAATTCAGGGATGGCGCTACTATTGAAGTGCCTTATTCTTCTGAGCTCAACCCGCAGAACCTTACCATTACCGGATGGGTTAAGCGCTACAATACCAACCCGGGCAACTATATCATTTCCCTGAACCGCTGGAACGGTTACAAGCTCAACCTGCAGAGCAACAACTTCCTGTTCTTTACTTTCCAGGACAGCAACAACGGTTTCCATGATATTGATAACAATCCCGGTGCAGTTCCGGAGAATGTGTGGACGCATTTTGCCGTTACCTATACCAATGGCACCATGATCTTCTACCTGGATGGTTCCATGAGCAAAACCCTCAACGTGAATGGTACGCCCATCACCGTGACCCCGGCTGTGAACCTGTCCATTGGTAACGAGCTGCCCAAAAGCTATTATAACCTGACCAGTGAGGCCAGTCCCTTCTTCTTCTGGGGCGGTAGCTACTTCACCGGCGGGCTGGATGATATCAGGCTCTACAATACAGCGCTGACCGCCAATGAGGTCCTGTCTATCTACACCCAGGAAAGAACTCCTTAATTGATACGGCTAATTACTACTCCTATGTTTACAAGTAAAAAAATAACGACTCCTTTGTTCAAGGTCTGCCTGCCCCTGCTGATGCTGGGGCTGGCAGCCTGTTCCAAAGGCGGCGACAGCAATCCTGATCCCGGCCCTGATCCCGTAGCACCTGCGGCCCTGCTCAATGCTACGCACCTGGAATCACTGATGACCAACGTGACCTTTGACAACGGCCAGGTAGGTACGGCGGTATATATTTATGCAGATGCTCCTTCCTATACGCCAATAGGCGCAGTGGGTGAAGGGTTTACCTGCGTGGATGACGTAGCCCGTGCCCTGCAATACTATGTACGGCACGCTGATTTTGCTACCAGTCAGGCTATCCAGGACAAAGCATATGGACTTACCCGCTTTGTACTGAACATGCAGGCGCCCAATGGCTACTTCTATAATTTCGTTCAGACGGGCAACGCGATCAACAAATTTGGCATCACCAGCATCAATACTGCCAAATGGTGGAGCTGGCGTGCGCTGCAGGGACTTACCGAAGCTGCGCCCATTATTCGTACAAAAAATACATCCCTTGCCGCTGAGATAGATGCCGTAGTGAATAAACTGGTGGCGGTGATCAAAACGGAACTGGTCAACCTGCCGGAAACCACCAAACTGGTGGAAGGGGTGGAAGTACCCGAATGGTTACCCGAAGGGGCCGATCAGGGCGCTACCATGCTGCTGGGCCTTATTCCCTATGCTACTGCTTCCGGGGATGCGGAGATCAGGACCTATATCAAAAAGCTGGCGGATGGCATTGTTCGTACCCAGTTGGGCGGCGCCGCTCAGTTCCCTTATGGCGTTTTCCTTAGCTCCGGCAATCATTGGCATGCCTATGGCTGTGATCAGGCTCATGCCCTGTTTGCTGCTGCTAAATTCCTGAACGATGCCTCCTATTCCGATAAGGCGAAAATAGAAGTAGACCAGTTCTATTCCTGGATCATCAGCAGCGGCTTTAAAAGCTCTTTTGATGTACGGATAACGAACAATGTGCCTGCTGGTTACAACCAGACGCCCTATGAGCAGATCGCCTATGGCGTAAGGCCTATGGTCTTTGCGGCCCTGGACGCTTATGAGCTTACAAAAGATGAACAATATGCCGATAAGGCGGGCAGACTGGCATCCTGGTTCTTTGGCAATAACAGCGCCAGCGCCCAGATGTATTCCCGCAGCAATGGCCGTTGCTTTGACGCCATCAATACGGGTAATGCCGTAAACCGCAATTCCGGCGCCGAGTCCACCATAGAAGCCCTGCTGGCCCTGCAGCGGATCAGTACACATGCTACCGTGATAGCGGCCATGGATAAATATTCAAAATAGGGTAGACCCCTTGTAAAAACGAAACACATGAAAGCAGATATAGCGCGGCGTTTCCCGGAAAATCCATTGCTGTCGCCCATTGACCTGCCCCCCAGTATGGAAGGGCTGGAGATCGCCTGTTTACTCAATCCTGGCGTATTCCGGTATGATGGTAAGATTTGGATGATCATCCGCGTGGCCGAGCGTCCCCGCCAGAAAGAAGGAATACTCAGTTTCCCCGTGCTGAATGGAAAAGGTGGTATGTCCATTATGGAAATTCCTGCCAACGATCCGGAGCTGGATGCCGGTGATGCCAGGGTCATTAATTACAAGGGGGCCGATTACCTGACCACCTTATCACATCTCCGCCTGGTATGCAGTGAGGATGGCCGCCAGTTTTACGAGCCCGGCGGGTATCCTAAACTGGTAGGCGAAGGCCTGCTGGAGACCTTTGGCATAGAAGATTGTCGTGTTACGGAACTGGAAGGCCGTTATCACCTGACCTTTACCGCTGTTTCAGAAAGCGGCGTAGGCGTGGGGATGCGTACTACTTCCGACTGGAAAAACTTTGAGCGGCATGGCATGATCCTGCCCCCCCACAATAAGGACTGCGCCATCTTTGAAGAAAAGATCAATGGCCTGTACTATATGCTGCACCGCCCCAGCAGCGTGGACCTGGGCGGTAACTATATCTGGCTGGCTTCCTCACCCGACGGCCTGCACTGGGGCAATCACCAATGCCTGGTGAAGACCCGGAAAGACAACTGGGACAGCGCCCGCGTAGGCGCAGGAGCCGCACCCATCAAAACGGACAAAGGCTGGCTGGAGATCTATCATGGCGCCAACTTCAAACATGAATACTGCCTTGGCGCCGTGTTGCTGGACCTGCAGGACCCTTCAAAAGTGATTGCCCGTACTGACGAGCCTATTATGGTACCCACAGCTGATTATGAACTGAATGGATTTTTTGGAAAAGTAGTGTTCACCAATGGACATATAGTACATCCGGATGGAGATACCATCACCGTGTATTACGGGGCTGCGGATGAGTTCGTTTGCGGGGCCGATTTTTCCCTGAAAGAGATCCTCACCTATTTAAAATAAAGCAGATGCTGAACAAACTGAAAACGGAAGTAGCGCATTTCAACGCACAACCGCATAATTTCAGGATACTCATGCTGACCAATATGGTCTATGCGTTCGTGCTGCCGGTGATCGATATTTTTGTTGCGGCCTATATCATGCGCAACTCCAATGATCCCACCAAGGTGGTGATCTATCAATTGACCATCTATACAGGTATTCCGCTCACCTTCCTGCTGAACGGATTCCTGCTGAAGCATTTTAATATACGCAAGCTCTATTCAGCCGGTATGATGCTGAGCGCCGTATCCATGATGGTGATGATGTCCCTGAAGGAACTGACCCTGGGCGGCATCGGCGCCGCCGGTATCATCATGGGGATGTCCTTTGGCTTTTACTGGGCCAACCGGGATTACCTGGCGCAGACCATCACCAATGACAGCAACCGGAATTACTATTACGGGCTGGAAACATTTTTCTATACCATCATTGCGGTGGTAGTGCCGGTGGCCATTGGCTGGTTCATAGAAACAGGCGGCGGTCCCTCCTGGGCGCAAACGGCCTACATGATCATCACAGGCGTGGTGTTTGTCATTACCGTTATTGCTTCCATCGTCTGTTTCCGCGGTAACTTTTCCAATCCCGCCCGGCAGCGGTTTGTATATTTTAAGTTCCATCCGCTCTGGTACCGCCTGCTGAGCCTGGCGCTGCTGAAGGGATTGGCGCAGGGTTTCCTGGTCACCGCACCCGCCATGCTTATCATGCGCCTGCTGGGTAAGGAAGGCGCACTGGGTACTGCGCAGTCTATCGGCGCTATCATTGCCGCCGTCATCATGTATATCCTGGGCCGGCTGACCAAACCCTCCGACCGGTTACGCATTTTTGCTGCAGGCCTGATCCTTTTTGCCCTGGCCGCACTGGCAAACGGTATCCTGTTCAATGAGGTGGGTGTGATCCTGTTCATGCTCTTCCTGCTGATTGCCAAACCGCTGATGGACCTGGCTTATTTTCCTATCCAGTTCCAGGTCATTGACGTCCTGTCGAAGATCGAGGGCCGGGGAGAATTTGCCTATATCCTCAACCATGAGGCGGGACTCTATGCCGGCAGGTTTTTAGGGGCCGGTACATTTCTTTTATTAGCTTACGGCTATTCCGTGGAAGTAGCACTGCGCTACGCCATCATCATTATAGCCCTGATACAGCTCAGCTCTATCTGGGTATCCAAAGGCATTATTGAAAGGAGCAAAGCCCTGGGCGCTAACCAACAGGCGCCCGCTGCGGATCCCGTTACCGAAGTAGTGCATTCTGTTTAACGTAAAATGAGGTTCATGAGAAATATTATTAGTTTCAGTATCGCTGCACTGCTCTTTGCCCATTGTGGGGGAGAAGCGGGCAAATCCGTACCACAGGAGAACCTGTCACGCGTAGACTCCATGCCCAGCCTGCCGCAGCCGCTGGAGATCATCGACTACCGGCAGCTGGCGCTACGCTTTGACAGTACCGTGTATGATATCCATGCCACGGGGGATTACTGGCCGCTGATCTGGTTTGACAGCACCAATAAAAATTTCTCCCAGCCTATTGCTGCCATCTATACCGCTATGGGCGATGTCCGGCAGGGGCCCAAAGTGAACAAAGGCATGTTCCATGAAGCACTGGCCAATATGGGCGCTGTATTAGGCGCTACCCTGGTGGGCGTCAACAAAGCCAACCAGCATGAGCTGGACTATGTAAGCATGCTGAAGAACTATTTTAACAAGGATGTGGGCTGGGATATCATGATGAACAATACCGCACCGGAAGTAGCACTGCTGGGCGGTGGTTATGGCCGCGACTGGTGGTATGACGTATTCCCCAATGTGCTGTTCTATGCCATCTATGATAAATACCCCCATGCGCCGGGCTTTGATACCCTGGCACGCACCATCGCTGAAAAATTCTATGCAGCAGATTCCATCCTGAAAGGAAATTATAACTATAGTTATTTTGATTACCGGCAGATGAAACCTGTGACCAACAATATCTGTATCCAGCCGGATGCAGCAGCCGGTCATGCCTATGTATTGTATTCCGCCTATAAAAAGTTTGGCGATAAAAAATACCTGGAAGGTGCTAAAAGCGCTATGAAAGCGCTGGAGTCACAACCAGAGAATCCCACGTATGAAGTGCTGATGCCCTTTGGCGCTTTGCTGGCCGCCCAGCTCAATGCCGAACAGGGAACCAGTTTCGATATTGCTAAAATGCTGGCCTGGACCTTTGACGGCACGCCCAAATGCCGGGAAGGCTGGGGCGTACTGATCGGCCGCTGGAACGGTATTGATATTTCCGGTATTGTAGGCAGTACGGTAGACCATGGCGGGTATGGATTTTTGATGAACACTTATGATGCAGCCTGGCCCCTGGTGCCAATGGTCCGCTATGACCAGCGCTATGCCACTGCTATTGGCAAGTGGATGCTCAATGCCGCCAACGCTTCCCGTTTCTTCTATCCCGAATACATGCCCAAAGAACACCAGGCCATCCCCGAACTGGCGGCCGCCACCAAAGGCGTGATCGGGTATGAAGGGATTGTACAGCGGGCTACCTACGACCAATATGCGCATATTCCCGGACCTGTAGCCCAGGGCGATGGTCCCAAGTGGGTGCCTGGTAAAAATCCGGATGTATCCCAGTTCAGTGTATATGGCAGTGGACATGCCGGTATCTTCGGCAGTATTATCCGTCCCACAGAAGAGGCTGGCATTCTCCAGCTTAATCTGCTGGCTACTGATTTCTTCCACGGGCCTGCCTATGGTTCGTACCTCTATTATAATCCTTACAAGGAAAAGAAACAGGTGACCATTACGCTGGAAGGGGAGAAAAAATTTGATCTCTACAATACCGTGGCCGGTAAATTTATTGCTGAAGGAGTGAGTGGTCAGGCCAGTATACAGCTGGATCCGGAGCAGTCTGCGGTGATCATTTGTGTACCGGCGGGTGGTAAAAGGACCCGTGAAGGCCAGCAGTTGCTGGTAGACGGTATAATTGTGGACTATCGGGTACAGCCCTGATACATTACAGCAAGAGGCTAACAGTCATAGGATTAAGAAAGGGAAAGTTGGCGGGCGCCTGGGTTTTACCGGGATGTCCCGCCAACTTTTCAGCTGTTATACGGATAAAAAATGGGGAATGATAGGGACAGCTTTCCCTGTACGCAAAGGGATGGCCCATGGTTTGTAAATAGTTGGGTGAACTAAATCATTTGATTATGAAAAGACTACTTCTTGCCTTAGTCGTGCTGACCTCTTCTGTATCCCTGCTGGCCCAGACAGAGCCAACAGAGATCACCAAGCGAAACTCCTGGCTGAAAGTAGGTGCTAACATCGGCATTCCATTTGGCGATCTTTCGGATTACAGCAGTTTTACCCTCGGACTTGACCTCAAAGGACAGCTCATGCAGACCAATCACTGGGGAATAGGTATCACTACCGGTTATAATCATTTCTTTGCAAAAGATGACCTGAAAGACTTTGGTTCTATACCCCTGGGTGCTTTTGCCCGCTATTATCCCAAAAGCACCGGCTTTTTTGTAGGCTCTGATCTGGGTTATACTTTCCTGACCAATCTGGAAGATGCTGACGGCGGTTTTTATGTAAGGCCTCAGTTAGGTTACCACAATTACGACTGGAACATTTTTGCTTTCTACAACGGTATATTCCGCAGTAATGATAATGGTGGCAATATCCAGTACGCTGGTATCGGCGCCACTTATAATATACGGTTTAAATAAGGATTCACTGATTAATGGGATGAGGGCGTACCTGAGGGTACGCCTTCTTTTTTATTTGGGAAGATGAGAAACAGGTTTTACCCGTTTCCGGCTTACAGCTGTGGGCGGATGGCTTCAGAATTGCAGTAGTATGGGTCTGTTGGCCATTAAATAATTTGATATGAGCGCTATACATTTTGGATCAATCTTCCTGAAAGAACTGGAAACAGAAGCAATTGCCACCCGTAAATGCCTGGAGCGCATGCCTATTGACAAACTGTTCAACTGGAAGCCCCATGAAAAGTCGATGGTCTTTGGTTACCTGGCCCTGCTGGTAGCGGAAATGCCCAACTGGATAGCCTATATGATCCGGGATAAAGAGATTGACCTGGCTACCTTCCCGCATTTGCAGGCAAAGACCACGGCCGAACTGGTGGCAGGGTTTGATGAATATATGGAGGCCGCCAGGCAGGCCCTGGAGCCGCTGCCCAATGAGGCGCTGCAAGAAGTCTTTATCCTGAAAAGCAATGGCCAGGAATTATTCCGCTCACCGCTTTTTGACAGCATCAGCTCCACCATTAACCACTGGGTGCATCACCGTGGACAGATGACGGTATACATGCGCCTCAATGATATCCTGGTGCCCTCCATATATGGTCCTTCTGCGGACGAAAGAACTTATTGACCGATAGAATCTTTTACCTCACCACAGGACATCATCTTGTCCCCGAAATAAGGGTTCCTGATCTCTTTTACGGTACTCAGCCAGTAACCGCCTTTGTCGTTCAGCGCCATGGGGCAGTAATCCACGTACAGCTGTCCGCTGTTGAGCCCTGATTTTTTCACCAGGCTGATCAGCTCATTGCTCAGCGCGGAGTAAGCTACGCGCTGTGCTTCCAGATCGGTAGCATTGGTGATCTTACCGGCACTGGCCTGTATAGCGCTGGCGCCGGGAATTTCTTTGGCGCCGGTCTCAATAGCGTTGCCGGCAATCTTTGCTTCGGCCAGCTGACCATTGATCAGTGCTTTGGTCAGCTGATCATACTGCAGGTATACGGCATTCAACTTATCGTCTTTCAACTGGATAGTCGCTGCCTGTTTTGTGCTGTCGGCGGGAGCTGTATGGCTATGACCGGCAGCATCATGGTTATGGCCGTCATGGGAATGGTCTGCTTCGGTGCTGTTGCCGCAGGCGGCAAAGAACAGGATGGATACAGGAAGCAGGGTGTTTACAATCTTTTTCATACTTGCTATGTTTTAAATGGATGAACGGGTTTGTTAATGCTGATGAGCAATAGGGTCTGCTCCTTTTTTCAACAGGTATTCACTGTACAATAAATAAGCGCCTGTGATCACCACGGTATCGCCTGTTCCCAGGCCGCTGTTGATGGTTACGGATTCGGCGCTCTCCTGGCCGGTGGTTACAATGCGCGGTTCAAATTTGCCGGCGCCGGTCTTTACCCATACATGTGTACCATTACCCCCGCGGATCACGGCGTTGACAGGCAGTGTCAGTCCTTGGCTGGCGGTCTGTACCGGCGCCAGCAGGGTGGCTTGCAATCCGGGCTGCCATTGCTGCTGCGGATTGGCCAGGTTCCCTCTTACCTGCAACAACTGGCTGCCGGCCTGGAGGCTGGGTTCTATAAAGCGTACCTGCATGGTTTGCGGCTGCTGTTCCCAGCCTGCAATCAGCACTTGCACGGTTTGTCCCACCCGCAGCAGACTGGCTTCTGCAGGATAGAGGTCTGCTTCTACCCATAGTTCATTGTAGCTTTCCAGTCGCAGGATGGCGCTGCCCTCCGCCACATACTGTCCTTCTGTGATAGAGAGCTCGGCCACCAGCCCATCTGCCGTGGCGGGATAGCTGACATAGGGATTGGTTTTACCAGCTTGCAGGAGTTGGTTCAGCTGCGCATCTGTCTGATCATAGAGCGCCAGTCTCTGCCTCGCTGTCTTTGCTATCTGCTGGAAGCGGGCATCTTCCGGAAACTGCCTGGCCTGGGCCGCTGCCAGCAGGTATTCCTGTTGCAGGGCGGCCAGCTGCTCGGAATAGATCTTATACAAAGGCTGCCCCTTGTGTACACGCACGCCAGTCTCTTTCACATACAGGGCTTCCACACGGCCCGGTACCCGGGCAGAGATGACTACCGTTTTTTCCGGGTTGGTAGCCAGCCGGCCATTCAATCTTTTCAGGTCGGCAAAGCTGCCGGTACCAATGGCCCGGGTGCTGATATTGGCAAGTGCGATCTGGTTATCGCTCAGGGTGAGAAAGGCTTCGGGATTGCTTTTGTCAAAAGGCACCAGGTCCATGCCACAGATGGGGCAGGTGCCGGGCTTATGCTGTACTACCTGCGGGTGCATGGGGCAGGTATAGGTCTGCTCTTTTTCAGTAGCGGCCTTTACTCCCTTCTCTTTCGGCTGGCAGGCCGGCAGCGCTGTCAGCAATAATAGAACTATCGGTAAGTAATAAGTGCTTTTCATGTGTTACTGTTTGTCAGTTACCGGGATAAAACTTTCGCTGTCTACCAGGTAAGCAGCATTGGCAGCCACTTCCCAGCCATTGATGGGTGTTTTGATCTGGAGGTAGCCATCCGCTTCCACGCCGGTCTGTACCGGCATAGGCATATAGCCGTTAACGCCTTTGCGAAATACCACAGCCGTGCTGCCGGATCGCCAGACGGCAGCCTTGGGCAGCCACTGGCTATTGGGCACTACCACGGGGATAATACCGGTGAGCAGTTGCCCGGGGCGATAATCGCTTTTGTCCAGGTAAGCCCGCAGCATACCAAATTGCTGCCCGTTACGGTATAAGGGCTCTATTAACCCGATGCCGGCGCTTTGCAGGGATTCGGGGTTGCCATCGGTATAGAACAGGAAGGATTGTCCTTTTTTCAATTGTGGCGTCAGCGCCGGCGGCAGGGCAAATTCTGCTACCAGCCGGCCGGCCTGGTAAATAGTGAACAGGCTCTGGCCGGCATTGACATACTGCCCTTCGCGCAGCAGTAAAGGGGTATTGCTGGCGGCAGGTACTGAAGCCATCGGGGGGGGACTGCTGCTGCCCATGCTACCCATGCCTTCTCCTCCGGTAGCCGGTGCGGCGGGGGCAGGAGCCGGAGCTGCTGCCTGCGTTTCCAGGATATAGCCATCACTGTTGCTGTACACCGGTACCCGGTACAGGATCTCGCCGGTACGGAGGATACGGTCCACCTGCTGATTGGTCATGCCCAGTAAGAGCAGCCGCTGCCGGGCGGAAGGCAGCAGGGCCGGGCTGTTGGCAGCTACATACAGCAGTTCCCGCTGCGCCGCTGCCAGGTCGGGCGAATACAGCTCCAGGATCAGCTGCCCTTTTTTAACCGGCTGGTAATTGTATTTGATCAGCAGTTTCTCAATACGGCCACTCACCCGGCTGGACAGGCTGGTCCTGTTCCTGGTATCATAGCCAATGATCCCATTTACCCGCGTAGAGATGATCCTCGTGCCACTGCTGGCCCTGATAGCCGGGATACTGGTCAGCACCTGCTGGTTGACAGGCTGCGTCAGCGCCGTAAGGCTGCTGTCAATGACCAGCACCTGGTGGTGACCGGTAGTGGCGGGCTGTTGGCCGGCAGGCTGACGGCAGGCTGCCAGGCTGAGCAGGGTCAGCCCTGCCAGGGCTGATAGCTCAGCGGTATAATTCCTTCTCATAGTCCACAATCATTTCGTATAATTTCAATTGTTCATCCAGCAGGTCCAGCTGCATCATATTCACCGCCTCCCAGGCATCCATCACAGCAGGCAGCTGTATCTTGTTTTCCTGGTAGGCCAGGAAATTGGCGTCCAGCGTCTTTTTCAGCGAAGGGATGATCTTGCTGTCCATAGCGGCTATCCTTTTCTGCATCGACTGGATCTCATACTGCATCCCATACAGCATACCCTGCGTTTCCTGCAGCATAGCCGATTTCTCTTTTTCCATTCCTGCAATACTGTACTCCATGGCCCTGATCTCCGACTTATACATTTTAGATGTCCAGGGTACAATGGGAATAGAGACCATACCCATCAGGCTGAACGCATTGGGCATGCCGGCGCTGAGTGGGAACATATGGTCAAAGCGTACCCGGAAATCAGGCTTTTTTTCCTGCTGCATGCTTTCAATATTGAGCTGCATGGAGCGGATGCTTTCATTCATTTTGAATACATCCTTGCGTACAGTGGCCAGAGCGGCCGTATCAAAACCGGCCATGGGAGCGAAGCCGGGCTCATACAGGGTGTCAATGGCAAAAGACGTATTGCCCGGCGCATTCATCAGGCTGTTGAGCCAGGCCCTGGATTTGGCAATAATGCCTTCCTGCATACGGATCATATTGCTGTTGTCCGCCAGCTGCGCTTCGGCTTTGTAGACACTGCCTAACTGCGACTGGTTATACGGGTACCGCACTTCTTCTATCTTTTGCATCATACCCAGCAGCTTTTCATTGTCCTGCAGGATGCGGATCCGCCTTTCCGCCACCAGCCAGTTGGCATAGAGCCTTTTGGCCTGGGCTTTGAAGTCGTTCAGCGTAATGGCCCTGTTGGCCCTTTCCACATTGCCCTGCGAACGGATGTATTTCTTTTTGGCATTCAGCTTGGCTGTATTGGGAATATCCTGTTCTATCTGCAGCATGAGGTTCCCTTTCTCGCTCTCCATCACTTTCTTGCCGGGGTAAGGCGTCATGAAAGTACCGAGGCCGGCCATAGGCGCCATCCAGGCGCCGGCGGCGTCTGCGCTGTACTGGTAGCTCTCTGCTTTCAGGCCATAGGATTGCAGCAGCAGGTTATTCCGGTCTATCCGCTGCAGGATGCTGTCCAGCGGCAGCACCGGCTCCTGTGCCAGCAGCATTGCGGGCGCCAGCAGGGCTACAGGGAGTATATATTTAATGATGTGTTTCATGGATCTCCAGTTTTCCGTACTTCCTTAATTCATATTCTTTGGTCAGTAAAAAGATCAGGGGCGTTACCAGCAGGATATGGGTAGAAGAAGTGAGTACCCCGCCGATCATCGGCAGCACAATGGGTTTCATCACATCTGTCCCTACGCCGCCGGCCCATAATACCGGTATCAGCCCGAAGAGCGAAACGCAGACCGTCATCAGTTTGGGCCTTAAGCGTTTGGCGGCCCCGTGGATCACTGCTTCGTGCAGGTCTTTCCGGGTGATGCTGGCGCTGCTGTTCCCTTTCTCCTGTACCAGTTTCCGCATGGCGTCATTGAGGTAGATCACCATCACGATCCCTGTTTCTACCGCAATGCCGAAGAGGGCGATAAACCCTACAGCCACCGCTACGGAAAGATTGGCTCCCCAGAGCCAGATCATATAGGCGCCGCCGATCAATGCAAAGGGCACGGTGATCAGGCTGAGGAAGGCTTCGCGTAAGGAGTGGAACGCAAAATAGAGGGAGAAGAAAATGATCACCAGTACAATGGGGGCTATCCAGGAAAGGGTCTGCTGGCCACGGATCAGGTTCTCATACTGGCCGCTCCATTCCAGGTAATAGCCCTGGGGCAGTACGCCTTTGGCGGCATTCATCTTGCTGATGGCTTCCTGTACGGTGCTGCCCAGGTCGCGCTCACGCACGTTGAACAGTACCGCCCCGCGCAGCATGGCGTTCTCTGAACTGATCATGGGTGGGCCATCCTCAAACTGTATATCTGCCACTGCGGATAAAGGCACGGCGCCAAAGCCGGGGCTGTTCAGTGGGATACGCCTGATGCGCTCTACACTGTTGCGGTATTCCTGCGCCAGTCTGACGGAGATGCTGAAGCGCTGACGGCCTTCAATGGTATTGCCTACCGGTGCGCCGCCGAGGGCGGTTTCTACGGTCTGGTTCACATCATCAACGGTGAGTCCATAGCGGCTCAGTTCCGGTCGGCGGATATTGATGCTAAGGTATTTACCGCCGGTAACGGGTTCTACGTAGAGGTCGGCAATGCCCGGGGTGCCTTCCAGCACCTGGCGTACACGTTCGGATACAATGGCGATGCTGTCCAGTCGCTGCCCATATACCTTCACGCCCACATCGGTCCGGATACCGGTACTCAGCATATTGATGCGGTTAATGATGGGCTGGGTCCAGCCGTTCACCACGCCGGGTATCTGCAGTTTGGCATCCAGCTCGTGGATGATATCCTGCTTGCTGATGCCGGGCCGCCACTGATCGCGGGGTTTCAGCATGATGATGGTCTCAATCATACTGATGGGCGAGTTATCCGTAGCGGTGCTGGCCCGTCCTGCCTTGCCCAGCACCTTGTCCACTTCCGGCACCGTGGTGATGATCTTGTCCTGCACCTGCAGGATGCGTTTCACTTCGGTATTGGATACATCTGGCAGGGTCACGGGCATGAACAGGATACTTTGTTCATCCAGTGGCGGCATGAACTCTGTACCCAGGCTTTTCAGCAGGGGGATAGTGGCCAGCAGGGCAATGATATTGATGGCCAGGGTGGTCTTTCGCCATTTCAGTACGCCGCGGATGACAGGCTCATAGAGCCTTTCCAGGAAGCGGTTCACGGGATTGGCATGGTCCGGTCTGAACTTTCCTTTCATAAAAAAGGAGATCAGTACCGGGGCCAGCGTGATCACCAGCAGGGCATCCACGATCATGATAAAGGTCTTGGTATAGGCCAGCGGGTGGAACAGTTTGCCTTCCTGGCCGGTCAGCATGAATACGGGCAGGAAAGAAGTGATGATGATCACCGTGGCAAAAAAGACGCCGCGGGATACCTGCTTGCTGGACTGCTCAATCACTTTCAGTCGCTCTTCCTCCGTGATCCAGCTGGCTGCTTTATTTTTTTTGCTGAACCATTTCATAGTGTGTTCGATTGTTTTTGGTTGTTGACCCAGGTTTCGTACCGTTCCGACAGGTGTTTGTAGGCGTTCTCACTCATGATGATGCCGTTGTCCACAATGACGCCAATGGCCAGCGCAATGCCGGTGAGCGACATGATATTGGAGCTGATGCCAAAAGCATTCAGCAGGATAAAACTGGCGGCCAGGGTAATGGGGATCTGTATAATGATGCTTAGGGCGCTGCGCCAGTGGAACAGGAAAAGGATGACTACCAGGGATACTACGATCATCTCTTCTATCAGCGTGCGCTTGATGGAGCTGATGGATTCGGTGATCAGTTCGCCGCGGTCGTACACGATATCGAACTGCACTTTTTCCGGCATGCCTTTGGCCACTTCTTTCATCTTTGCCTTCACCTTATCGATCACCGTGGCGGCGTTCTGGCCATAGCGCATGACCACTATGCCGCCCACTCTTTCGCCTTTGCCGTCCTGGTCAAAAATGCCCAGCCTGGTTTCGCCGGTCATCTGGACGGTGGCCAGGTCGGCAATGCGGACAGGGATACCGTTCTGGTTGCTGACGGGGATCTGTTCAATGGCTTCCTGTGATTCCAGGTAACCGGAGGTCTTGATGATATAGCCGATATCACTCAGCTCAAATTTGCTGCCGCCGGATTCATTGTTATTAACGCGGATAGCGCTGATGACCTGCGGTACGCTGAGTTTGTAGTAGAGTAATTTATTGGGGTCGATAGTGACCTGGTATTGTTTCTGGAAGCCACCGAAAGAGGCTATCTCGCTCACGCCTTCTACGTTCTGCAGGGCAAACTTGATATACCAGTCCTGTAGGGCCCGCTGTTCGCCCAGGTCCAGATTGGGGGCATCCAGGGTATACCAGAGTACATGGCCTACGCCGGTGCCATCAGGTCCCAGCTGGGGACTCACGCCGGCAGGCAGGGTGCGGGTTATAGTGCTGAGTCTTTCCAGTACCCGTTCCCGGGCCCAGTAGATATCTACATCATCCTGGAAGATGACATAGATAAAGCTCATGCCGAACATGGAAGCGCCGCGCACGTATTTAATGCGGGGCAGTCCCTGCAGGCTGGTGACCAGGGGATAGGTGACCTGGTCTTCTATCAGCTGGGGACCGCGGCCCATCCACTCGGTGAAAACGATCACCTGGTTTTCGGAAAGATCGGGAATGGCGTCAATGGGGTTCCGGTTAACGGCAAAGAATCCCCAGACAAAGAGGCCTGCCGCCAGCACCAGCACAATGAAGCGGTTGCGGAGCGACCATTCAATTATTTTATGTACCATATAGTTGCTTTACAATGACAGGGAGCAGCGGGCTGCTTCCTGCAGGGCTTGCGATAGAAAGTTGGCGCCGGATAGCGGGCCATAGCCTATCAATGCGTGTACACGATCATTAATGATGCAGTGGAGTGGGGGACAACGCGGGGAGTAGTGGCAGTTGCTGCCAGGGCGTTAGCGTCCGGGAGGATCAGATGCGGAAAGTGCAGAGGAAGATATAGGGTTGAACCTTGCTACTTCGCGGGGGCGCATGGGTAACAGGGAATTCCTCGGTGGCAGACAGTACCGTTGTAGCAGGCGCTACGGCATATTGAACAGGCATGGCCAGGGACATGGCCTGCAGGAAATGGAAGGCGATGGTAGTGGTGGTCTTCTGGTCTTTGTCCATTTTGACCAGCTTGTACTCGTCCTTGCAGCATTTCTTTTTGCAGAGATCCTTATCGGAGGCGCTGCCGCATTTGCTGCAGGCCTCCTGTTTGCCATCCGATAGCGCCGTTTTTACCAGCCTGCCCATGCAATAATGCATATGTACGGTAGCCCCCGTGGAGGCGCCCGCATAGAGCAAGAGTAATATGGCTACCAGGAACTGTTTCATGCCGGAGACAAAAATAAACCAATTCCCGGTACAGGGGTTATATAATTTGGGATGGAGTTTATAGATAAATGGCCTGTTTGCGGGTGGCGCAGTCCTATGTGATGCTCGTCCAGCGTACCGTGTGGCTGACGCCCTGGCGGAAACGGAAAATTGTTTTCCGGGCATAATAATTGAACTGGGTAGATAGGCCGTAATGGTCTGCTGATTTTCTTTATTTTAATAAATAGTTGATTATCAATTGAGTTATGGGTCTTGGGCCAGTTTGCCAGGATAGCAAGAAAAGGTTGGTGGATGTTAAAAAAGCCCGACCTTTGCAGTATAATTCAGATAATCATTATCTTGATTTGCATATGCCAGCTGTTAAGCGATTAAAACCTAAGCAAAACAAATTTAAAAGAACTCACCGGCTTGCGTCCGTTGAGGCTTCTTCGGCTCCCCGTGCCCATCGTCGCTTCTCCTTTGTGACTATCGGTAATAAGCAGTTTAAAATGTTGACAAAAGCTGTTACTGCCGGAGTTAAATAAAATCCATCATTTTTAAGGAATGGTTTAAATTCGGGCAAATCATTGATTTTGCCTGAAGGAGTTTATTTTAGTTACCTGCAATTGAACGGTGCTTTCTGTTTTGATCAGGAAGCAAGGATAGATTTTACAGATGCCGGCGGAAAATGGAAAAGATGGACAGTCATCCTTGGAGATAATGGCACTGGTAAAACAACCCTTTTAAAGACATTGGCAGGTTTTGAGATGGCAGCCAGTTCATTAGGAGATAATAAAATTGGATATAGTCCGATAGGGTTTGTGAATGTAGATTCTAATATTGATATTATAGACTCGCATACTGAAGTTAATGTGGGATTGATTGGACCTGGGTTAAGTCAAGATGATTCTGCCACATTGGTTATCGCTGCATATGAAAATATCGGAATGAGTATTCACCAAAATCCGGAATATTCGCAGCTTCAATGTTATGGATATGGTGCCACACGCAGGATGTCACAAACTGCTGTTGGTGATTCCATAGGTCATAGTTCTCAAACACTGTATGATGAATCAACTGCCCTGATCAATGCAGAGGAATGGCTGCTGTTGCTTGATTATTCTTCGCGGGTTGATTCTGATGTAAAACAATATGCACAGCGAAAAAAGGCTCAGGTTGAACAATTATTGATTGAATTGCTGCCTGATGTAGTAGAGATCAGTTTTCTGCCTCCTACTAAAGAAAGCATGGTGCCTAAGCTGAAATGCAGAACGCATTTTGGATGGTGCTCTGTTCATAACCTGAGCCTGGGTTATAAAACAATGATCGCTTGGCTGGTGGATTTTGCCTACAGGATGTTTGAGCGCTATCCCAATGCCGCAAATCCGTTGGCAGAACCAGCCATCGTATTAATAGATGAAATTGACCTGCATCTGCATCCCAAATGGCAACGCACTATTTTCGATTGTCTGGCTAAAAATTTTCCCAAAACGCAGTTTATTGTTACAGCCCACAGTCCTCTTATTGTTCAGGCCACCCCGGCAGATGCAAACCTGATCTTACTGCGCAAGAAAGTTGATCATGTAGAAGTTGATCAGGATATACGTAATGTTCATTCCTGGCGCATTGACCAGATCCTTTCCAGTGAACTTTTTGACATCCCTTCCCGCAACGAGGATATAGAGCGCCAGATGGAAAGAAGACGGGTTTTAGTACTGAAAGATGCTTTAACAATAGAAGAACAGGCAGAGCTTGCCGCTCTCGACAAATTCCTGCAGTCTATGCCGTATGCAGAATCCCGGACCGATATTGAAGCAAGGGATATCATTCGCAGGGCTGCTGAACATTATAAAAACATAGGTCTGACCAATGATCCGGATAACGGGTAAAATACAGGAAGCTATTCCGCCTGTATTGCTGACTGATGGTGTGCAGGCCTGCAACAGTATGAAGCTCGCTTACGATGCCGGTCAGCGGGAGTTTCATTTTGACCGTGCTATTTATGCCCATCCGGATGTGAAGGCTGCGCTGATCCGGGCGCAGGCTGGTAAATGCTGCTTTTGTGAATCCAAGGTATTGCATATTTCAGATGGGGATGTTGAGCATTTCAGACCCAAGAAAGCTTCTCAGCAAGGAACTGGCGAACCATTTAACCGGCCGGGGTATTACTGGTTAGCTTACGATTGGGAAAACCTGTTCCTGGCCTGTACTAAATGTAACCAACGGATCAAAAAGAATGCGTTTCCTTTGGTCCAGCCTGCTCAAAGGGCATTATCGCACTATACGGATATTGCAGGCGAGGAGCCATTGTTCCTGCATCCTGCCAATGACGATGCGGCTCTGCACATAGACTTCGAGGACGAGAAAATAAAACATTGTTCCGGTAGTGAGCGGGGACGTATTACCATTGAATCGCTCCAGCTGGACAGGAGCGAACTGACCCAGCACAGAATGCATCTGCTTACTACTGTAAAAGACCTGTACACCATCCTGGTAAAAATTCCTCCCACGCCTGAGGCTCTGCGTCAGGAGGCGATTGCCTGCCTTAAAAAGGTATTTGCAGAATGTACAGCAGAAGCAAGTCAGTATGCTGGCATGTTCCGCGCTTATTTTCAAAAGCATCCTATCCCCGCAGAATAATAACTGATTTTATGAATGCCTGTTCCCGCATGTGGCGGCTCAGCCAGACTGACCCCTTCCGGTCAAAACCATCTATATGAATCTTTTTTTACACATTTTTAGGTAGTTTAGCTGAAAACATGCTTCCTGGTTGAGTGACAATACCCCAAATACAGAAACGGTGCTGCTGGAACGACTGGCCCAAAACGATGAGGACGCCTTTGCCGAACTCTATCGCCGGTATCATCCCAAGTTGTATTTCTTCGTCCTCAACTTCACCGGCAACCAGCAGGCGGCCGAAGACGCCCTCCAGGAAGTGTTTGTAAAGCTCTGGGCAGAAAGGGCCAGTCTTACCGGCATCACCAATTTCAATGCCTGGATCTTTCGCGTAGCCAAAAACCATGTGCTCAACGGCCTTCGCCGCATGGCCCATGAAACCCTGATCCTGGCGGAGATTGCCAAAGACATTACCGCCGGTACCCCCGAACCCCTGCAACTGCTGGGCTACAAGGACGCCTATGCGGTACTGCATGCCGGCATTGCCGAGCTGCCGCAGCAGCAACAGCGGGTCCTCCTGCTAAGCCGGGAAGAAGGACTGAAATACGAAGAGATAGGGGCGCTGCTTAATATTTCCCCCCTTACCGTGAAAAAACATGCGGCGGAAGCCCTTCGCTTCCTGCGCGACAGGTTCAAAAAGCATTACGCCCTTCCCAGCCTCCTGATCCTGCTCCGGAATTTTTTTTAAAACCGACTACTCCCTGATCCTTCTCCATGTGTCTTATTAGTAATTCCCTTGTTAACGAATCATTGCCATTCCATCAACTTTTTGTAAACTAATTGTTTATGTCCAAACAGGAATTGACATCCCTGCTTCAGCGATATTTTTCCGGGCAGATCAGCCCGGCAGAAAAACAGGCCCTGGCCCAACGCATTGCGGATGGGGCGGATGAAGACCTGCTCAAAGCTTCTGTGCAGGATATCTGGGACAATT
This sequence comes from Candidatus Pseudobacter hemicellulosilyticus, assembly GCA_029202545.1. Lineage (GTDB taxonomy): Bacteria > Bacteroidota > Bacteroidia > Chitinophagales > Chitinophagaceae > Pseudobacter > Pseudobacter hemicellulosilyticus. The sequence continues at coordinate 65,446 of CP119311.1, read as the reverse complement.
ACCAGCCTGACGGACAATTACCCGCCACCAACAGTGAAGAGTATTTCAACCGTATCCTGCAACAGATAAAACCCGCCGCTGTGCAGTCGGCCCCCCCGGTTCACCGGATCCATTTCCTGCGCCGGTCCTGGACACGCATGGCAGCAGCAGCTGTACTGGCTGCTGCGGTAATAGGAGGGCTGGTATACCTGCTGCCCAAAACCACTGATCCTGCGCCGGCCACAGAGATTGCCGCCACTACAGCCAAACCACCGGTAAGGGTCAGGAACCTGGTACTGCCTGATGGCAGCCGTGTATCCCTGCAGCCCAACAGCCAGCTGGATTATCCCGCTGCCTTTACCGGACCTACCCGCGAGGTCACCCTCACCGGTGAAGCCTTTTTTGATGTGGCCTCCGATAAAGAGAAAGCATTTATCATCAAAGCCGGTAAAACCACCACCACGGTACTGGGCACTTCTTTCAATATCAAAGCATGGCCTGCTGATCAGGAAGTAGTGGTCACCGTGACCAAAGGAAAGGTGCAGGTGGCGGACCAGTCCCGCGTGCTGGGCGTCATCACCCCCGACCAGCAGCTGAGCGTCAATACGCAAAACGGTCAGGCCCGGCAGGCCGCTGTCAATGCGGCCAGCGAAGTATCCTGGAAAGAAGCGGAGTATACGCTGGACGATATTTCACTGGATGACGCCATCACCGAGATCCAGGCCAGGTACGGAACAGTGATAACAGCAGATAATAACGAAACAGCTGCTCAATGCCGGATCACCACCACGTTCAAGCAGGGCGCTTCCCTGGAATATGTGCTGAATGTGATCTGCAGGTTCTACAAGGCCAGCTGGACCCGGGAAGGAAATGTGATCGTGATCCGGAATATCCAATGCAACTGATAGCATTCTTATTAAACCAAACGAATAAAGTGTACTGCTTATGGGCAAAGCCAACACATCTTAACCCACCGTAAAGCCCTTTTCCCCTCCTGCTGGTGAAAAGGCGCAAGGCATAAAAAAACCGCTTCGGCTGGAACCCGAAACGGTTGGAATGTTCAAATAATCGTGGAATCATTTAAACTAACCAAAAGTATGATTTTTTCATCATTTGGTTCAGCGGCATCCTTTGTGCCTGCCTGGACCAGGAATCAACTGCTTTTACACAAAAAATTCCTGCTTTTTTGTATGCGTGTAAGCTTTGCATTTTGCTTTATAACGCTTTGCTCCCTGCAGCTCATCTGGGCTAAAGGCGCCAACGCGCAAACCTTGAAAGAGGTGAGCATCAGCCTCACGCTGCATAACCAATCCCTGGAGCAGGCTTTCAAACAGATTGAGCAGCGCACGCCCTTCCGCTTTGCATACCGCAAAACGGATGTCCAGCTGGCGCCTGTCAGCATTGATGTACGGATGACGCCGGTCAATGAAATACTGGACCTGCTGCTGAAAGGAAGCCGCCTGCAATATGAACAGGCCGACTACAGCATCTTTATACGGCCCGCTGCCAGTCTCCCGGAAAATACCATTATAGAAAAAGGAATTACTTCCGATACCGCCATCGTGATCCGGGGTAAGGTCATGTCCTCCGACAATACCCCCCTGGCCGGCGCAGTGGTAACAGTAAAGGGTACCCGATTTGGGACGGCCGCCAATGCCAACGGTAATTTCGAGATCCGGGATGTTCCCATGAAAGCTGTCCTGGTTTTCTCCTTTGTAGGCTACAGGGAGAAAGAAATGCCCGTTACAGGGGAAACCAATTTCTTCCTGGTAAAAATGGAAGAAGCCGGTAACCTCAGCGAAGTGACCGTGGTATCCACCGGTTACCAGAACCTGCCCAAGGAAAGAGCTACCGGTTCTTTTGCCATCATCACGGCCAAAGAACTGGAGAAGATCCCAACCGCCAACCTGATCCAGCGTATTGAAGGCCTGGCCACCGGTCTGCAACCCAAGATCATGGCTGGTGACAACAGCTTCCTGTACCAGGGTCTTACACAGGGTATCCGCAGTGAGACCCGCAATATCGGGATGAATGATTATGATGTGAACGTGCGGGGCAATACCACTATCAATGGGGAGAAGATGCCGCTGATTGTCCTGGATGGTTTCCCTACTGATTTTGATATCAAGACCCTCAATCCGGCCGATATTGAACAGATCACCATCCTTAAGGATGCTGCTGCCGCTTCTATCTGGGGCGCCAGGGCGGCCAACGGCGTGATCGTTATTGATACCAAGAAAGGAAAGAACCGCCAGGCGCCTGTCGTCAACGTCTCCACTTCCTTTACTACTTACGCTGCTCCGCGGTTCGATTACCTGCCGCTGGCCAATAGCGCCGCCGTCATCAATTATGAAGAAGAGGTGATCAATAAGAACCTCAACGTATATAACCCCCTCACTGCTGCTCCCTATCTCCAGCTGTATAAAGGAGATGCTTCAGCACTGGTGTACCAGTTACGTGCCGGCATGATTGATTCCGCTGCCTATAAAGCAGAAAGGGCCCGCCTCAGCAGTATCAACGGGTATAGCCAGTACGAGGATTACCTGCTGCAAAGGGCCAATGCCCAGAATTACCAGCTCTCTGTCAGCGGTGGTAATGAAACACATTCTTATTTCTTCTCCGGCGCCTACGCCAAAGAGCGGCCCACGGCTGTGGGCAATAGCGGCGACAGGTTCACCCTGACGGCTAACCAGTCGTTCAAAGTCCTGAAGAAAGCAACCCTGGATATCAGCCTGAAGGCGGCCATCTTCGACTATAAGAACAATGGCATCGGGCTGAGCAAGCTGCAGAATGGTTCGTCCACATTTCTTCCTTATAACCAGATCGTTGATGAGGAAGGTAACAAGGTCTATTACTCGTATAAATATTATCAGGGACGAACCGATGCCCTGCAACAGCAGGGTTACCTCAACTGGGGGTACAACTACCTGGACGAGCTGCACAATAATGAGCGATCCATCAAGGACAATAACTACAGCGGTAATATCGGCCTGAACATTCCCATTTACAAGGGCCTGTCGGCCAATGGTCAGTTCATGATGGAGAAATCCTACCAGACCAACCGCACCTGGTATACGCCCGAGTCTTACTATGCCCGGGATATTGTCAATACCGCTACCAGTATCAATACCGGTACCGGCGCACTGACCTATGGCGTACCCAAAGGCGGTATTCTCACCCAGAACAATTCTTATAATACCAATTACAGCGCCCGTGGCCAGCTGATCTATAACGGTAATATTGCCGGCATTCACCAGGTCAATGCAGTGGCAGGGACAGAGATCAGGCAAACACAGGCTGGTCAGACCATTAACCCTGCACTGTATGGCTACAATATGCAGACGGGCATCAACCAGGCCGTTTCCGCCAACTATGTAGATGTGAACGGCAGTACCGTAACTGCTTACTCGCTGCCCACAGGCAGCCAGGACGACAGGACCCGTCGCTTCCTTTCCTATTATGCCAATGCGGCTTACACCCTGCTGGATAAATATTCTTTCTCCGGTAGCGTACGCTATGACGACTATAACAATTTTGGGGTAGACCGGAAATACCGCGCCACCCCGCTCTGGTCAGTAGGCGGTAAATGGGATATAGGCAGGGAAGACTGGCTCAGTGAAGTGAAATGGCTCAGCAGCCTTTCGCTCCGCGCCACCTATGGTTACAATGGTAACCTCTCCCTCAATTCTTATCCCTTTACCTATATCTCTATCAGCAACAGCTGGTTCACTGGTCTGCCCACCGCCAGTGTACTCTATCCTGCCAACCCCGCCCTGCGCTGGGAAAGAACAGGACTGTTCAACCTGGGCCTGGACTATGCCGTCCTGGACAATCGCATCATGGGTACTTTTGAATGGTATACCAAAAAAGGCACCGACCTCCTCTATAATTTTTCCATTGATCCCACCTATGGTTTTAACAACCTGACCAGCAACAATACCCGGATCAATGCCAAAGGTTTTGAAGCCAGCATCACCGGCGCTATCATCCGCAATAAGGATATCGACTGGCGGGCTTCTTTCAATTTCTCGTACAACAGGAATGAGATCATGGATACCCGCTTTGTAGCCACAGCCGCTACCTACAGCTCTTTGTCCGGGACCAATATTGCAGGCTATCCCACCAATTCAATGTGGGTCTATAAGTTTGCGGGTCTCAATAGCAGCGGTATGACCCAGGTCTATGATGCTGACGGCAAAACAAAACTGGACCCTTCCAAAAATCCCAGCAGCCTGGATGCCCTTTATTATGCAGGCACCACCGTGGCCCCTTATTATGGCAGCATGACGCAGACCTTCCGCTACAAACAGTTCACCCTGTTTGCTATCGGTACCTATAGCTTCGGCGGTGTATTCCGCAAGCCTACGGTCAGTACCTACGCTACTACGCGCCAGTCCTACGTACCATTTGACCTGCACAGGGATATTGACAAACGCTGGCGGCAGCCGGGTGATGAAGCGTTCACCAATGTGCCGGGCATGGCAGGCGCTTATGCCGCATCCAGTCTGTTCCGCTACCAGTTCTCCGATATCAATGTCCTGAGCTCAGATTATATCCGCCTGCGGGAAGTATCGCTGGGCTACGAACTGCCCGCCACCGTGGCCAGCAGGATCACGGCCAGGAGCATCAACCTGAACTTCGCTGTGCGTAACCCGGGCCTGCTCTGGACTAAGAACAAGGAAGGCATTGACCCCGATTTTGTGCCTTACCTCAGCAGCAGCTCTTTTGCGCTGGCCCCTTCAGCATCCTATACGCTCACCTTAAATGTAGGCTTCTGATGAGGACAACATGCAAAAGACAGTCTGCCAATTGCGGAACCGAAAAAACAGTAACAATGAAATTTGTCAAATTCATCATACCTGCCCTGGTGGCCCTTACCGGCTGCCAGAAATATGTGGACATCAAAACCCAGGGCCAGCTGGTGCCCGGGGCCACCGAGAACTATCGCTACCTGCTCAATGACAACTATACCTTTGAGCAGTGGGTACGCCTGCCGGATATTGCTTCGGATGATATCCATATTAAGGACCAGACGCAGATGGACCAGCTGCTGGCTTTCTCCAGCTATCTCTATTACACCAATACCTACACCTGGCAGAATGCTATCTACACCGTGCCCGGGGATACGGATCCCGACTGGGACCGGATGTATAAAGTGATCTACAATGCCAACCTGATCATCACTGAAACACCGGGTAGCACCGGTGGTACCGAAGCTGAGAAGGCGGAGATCATTGCCGAAGCCAAAGTACACCGGGCTGATGCCTATCTGACCCTGGTGAACATGTACGCCAAGCCCTACAATGCGGGCAGCGCTGCCACTGATCCGGGCGTTCCCCTGCTCACTACACCCACCATGGATGCCCCACTGACCAGGAATCCCGTGGCTACTGTGTATGAGCAGATCCTGGCTGATCTGAGTTCGGCATATCCTGTTCTGCCGCCTACCAATACCTTTAAGATCCTGCCTTCAAAAGCGGCTGCTTTTGCGCTGCTGGCAAGAACGCACCTGTACATGAGTAATGCCGCAGAAGCAGGCAGGTGGGCCGATAGCGCGCTGAAGATCCAGAATACGCTGAACGATCTGGCCACACTGTCCACTTTTGATTATCCCGTCCGCCTCAGTGATCCCGAGCTCATCCTGTCCCGGCTGGCCGGCGAGTCCTATACCTATGGACCAAGAGTGTTGCGCCTCAGCGATTCCCTGCTGAACCTGCTGGGCACGGACGACCTGCGCTATACCTTTTTCACTACTGCCGGTACTGATTTTGACGCCAGCTTCACCGGTCGTTTCTTCAATAAAGAACGCATCGGCAACTGGGAGACCCGAAATATCGGACCTTCTGTTCCCGAGATGATGCTCATCAAAGCCGAGGCCCTGGCCCGGGCGGGCGATGCCACCGGGGCGCTCACCCTGGTGAACAACCTGCGCCGCAAACGGTTTACAGCAGATACGTATACAGCTATCACCGCTGCCAATGCCCAAGAAGCGCTGGTGGAAGTGATCAAAGAAAAACAACGGGAGCTTTTCTGTCGTGGCCTGCGCTGGTACGATATGCGCCGCCTGAAGGATGAGCCGGCTTTCAGCCATACTATTACCCGTGAATTCAACGGGAACACCTATACGCTGGCGCCCAATAGCAACCGCTATGTATTCCCCATTGCTGATTACTACCGGACCTTCAATCCCGGTATCACCAATAATCCCTGATCATCCGGAAATACTTCCTGCATAGGAGGGAGGCTATGGCCTCTTTCCTATGCTTATTGTCCTGTCAATAAAATCTTAGCATACAATGAAACTATTTTTCTTACTCAGTAGCCTGCTGGCCCTACAGGCCGGCGCGCAGACCAACAGTAATCCATTTGCGGTGGTGCCCGATCAGCCGCAGCCCGGCAGTCAGGTGGCCATCACTTACAAGGATAAAGGCACCGTGCTGGAAGGCCGGAAAAATATCCGGGCGGTAGTGTATCATTATGGCCAGTGGAAATGGCAGGCTACCGATCTGCCGCTCACCTGGAAGGATACCGCCTGGGTCGGCAACTGGCAGCTGCCCGCAGGCTGTGGTCTGATCACCTGTATCTTTACCAATGATACCATTACAGATAACGGTGGCAAACTGACCTATGCCTGGCTGCTCTCCGATGGAAAAGGGAAGCAGCAGCCTGGCGCTTTTTATGCCTGGGGAACTTTGCGCAACCCTTCCTTTGCTGAAAAAGCGCCCTTCCGGGTAGACAGCACCGCCTACATTGCGGACGAGGTCACCCGTATGTGGTGCCGCTACGAGGTCCGGGATCATCCGGACAGCAGGCCATTTATTTTTAAGGATGCATTGGGCCTGTATAAAAAGACAAGCGAAGACTCCGCTACGGATGATAATATCCGGAAAGAACTGGCGGATATCCTTCGCCTGCCCAACCTGACCGAGCAGGCCTGGATTGATGCGCTGGATTGCTACAGCATGCTGCTGCAGGACAGGTCCGCTGCCGATTCCCTGGAAACCATTATCCTGCAAAAATATCCTGATGGCATCCTGGCCCGCGACAAAGTACTTTACTCCCTTTTCCGGGAAACCGACCTCAACAAGAAGATCAGCGAATTTGACCAGTTCATCACACGTTTCCCTCCTGCGCAATTTGCTGCTGTGGAAACGGCCAATACCGCTCTGTATTATAATAAGCTCTTTCGTACTGCGGTGTATACACCCATTATGAAGGACAGCAATTACAGTAATTTCTACAAGTACCTGCCCATGGTACCCCTGGTGGAACTCAATACTTTCTATCACCACCTGGTAGAGATACCCTATGAACAGAAGATGATCCCGCTGAAAACAGCTATGCTATTGTCGGATACCTTGTATAAACAGATCATGAACCACCCTGTGGACGGGGTGTACAGCCCATTGCAATGGCCGGCTGTGCGGAACAAAGATGCCACTATCACCATTTACACGCATGCAAAGATCCTGATGGAAAGTAAGCAGTATGCCCGCGCCCTGGCCACAGTGGAACTGCTGCAGCCCATGTACGGCTATACGAAAGCTGATTACAACGATCTCACCGTTCGCCTGCTGCAGGCTACCGGTAAGAAACAGGCTATCAGACCATGGCTGATGGGTGCGGCAAAGGAGAATGCTTTATCGCCCCTGCTGCTGGACCTGCTGAAGAAAGAATATATTGCTACAAAGAACAGGACCGGTGCAGGGTTTGAGGCCTGGGTAGATGCGCTTAAATCAAAAGATAAGGCGCTGGCCCAGCAGACCCACCTGAAAGACGACCTGATCAACCAGGCCATTGCGCCTTTCAACCTGGAAAGCGCCAAAGGCGGTTTTGTTGACCTGGAAGCGCAACGAGGTAAGATTGTGGTGCTGGATTTCTGGGCCACCTGGTGTGCGCCCTGTAAAGCCGCTATGCCCGGTATGCAGCTGGCTGTCAATAAATACAAGGCAGATCAGAACGTAGCTTTTTATTTTATTGCCACCCAGGAAACAAAGCCTGATTACAAAGAGCAGATCAAAAAATTCATTGCAGAAAAGAAATACAGTTTTGAAGTACTGTATGATGGATACAACGAGGAAAGCAAGCACCTGGACAAAGCCTATGGCCGCTACGCAAAGGATTACCAGCTCTCCGGCATTCCCATGAAGATGATCATTGACCAGCAGGGGCGTCTCCGCTGGCTCAATACCGGTTACAAAGGAAGCCCCAGTGCGTTGGCGGATGAGATCAGCTTTATCATTGAGTTGTTGAAGGAAGAAGCGTCCCGCCAAAGCGGTGCGTCAAATATGGAAAAGAAAAACCAGCAGCATAATCCTTATACCAGTGAAGCGGTCAGCTTCACTGGTGTAGATTCAGCGCTCCATTTTGCCGGGACATTGACCCTGCCTGCTGCGGGTCCCATCACCAAGGCGGTGGTGCTGGTGTCTGGAACAGGTAAGCAGGACCGGGATGGGACCATGGCCGGTCATAAGATGTTTGCGCGTATTGCGGATACATTAAGTCGTAACGGCATTGCCGTACTGCGTGTGGACGACAGGGGCACCGGTGAAACCACCGGCAGCTACGAGGATGCTACCACGGAAGATTTTGCCACTGATGCCTTGCAGGCTATAGAATACCTACGCACCCGCCCCGGGCTGAAAGCCGCACGCATCGGCCTCTTAGGGCATAGCGAGGGTGGGGCCGCCGCTGCTATTGCAGCAGCCAGCTCTGCTGATGTACAGTTTGTGATCAGCCTGGCCGGCCTGGCGGTGAAAGGCATTGATGCCCTGCTGGTGCAGAACAGGCAACTGGTTGCCGCCTACCCGGACCTGCCGCAGTATAACCGGGACCGCTACAATGATATCAACCAGCTGATGTTCTACACGGTCTATACTAATGTGAACGCTCCCAACCTGGAGCAAAAACTGCGGGATACATTTGCTGTCTGGAAAGCAAAGGATGATAAACTGGTAGACAGCCTTAAGATACAGTATGATCATTTCCGCTTCCCGCTGGAATCCTATGTGCGCCAGGCCACCGGCAAATGGTACCGTTACCATATTGCTTTTGATCCTGCTCCCTTCCTCTCCCGCATTACAGTACCGGTACTGGCTATCCAGGGCGATAAAGACCTGATGCTCCACGGCCAGTCTAACCTGGAAAGCTGGCAAAAATATGCCGGCGCCAATGGCAAAACCACAACCCGCCTGCTGCCCAACCTCAATCATCTCCTCCAGGCCTGCAGCACCTGCAGCGCTTCCGAATATGCCCGGCTGGGCGATAGTCCTGCCCCCGAAGTATTAGCAGTTATTGTTAACTGGCTCCTGTTATTGTAACTCCTGTCTGCCACTTCCGGCTTGTTAATAGCCAGATAGTCAATGGCATCTGTGCCATACTGCCTTTGTATGACTTAAAATTGGCTGTTGGGTAAGTATGTAAATTGATTTTTTTTACATCTTTGTTGTAAACCTTAACCCTGAATAGTCAATAATGAAACCTTTGATTCCTATCCTGCTCGCCTGCTTTGCACTCCTGTCCTGCCGCAAAGAAAAAGATAAGCCTGCACATTCCTTTCCCGGCGCCCTTTATAAAGAGATCACTGACGCAAAGGCGGGTAACTATGATATTTTTAAATACAATACAGATGGGACCATTTATCGCTGGCAGCGATATATAAACGGTAAACCCGATAGTCTTCAGGAGTATAGCTATGATAATGGAAAATTGATGGGCATTAAGTATTTTAAGCGCAGCAATGATACCTGGAAATACGTGTTCCATAACCTGTTTACTTATGATTGGAAGGGGCGTTTATATGACCTGAAGGTCATTGACATGGAAGAGTATGACCTGGACAATCCGCCCAAAGAAGTGTTCAGCCCTGACCGCTATGTATATATATATGGACCCGATAACCTGGCGGAGCAGTTCTCAGATCGCTATCACTATCGCATGGTCAATGGGGTGGAAACGCTGTATGCCCATGCATTTGTTTCCCGTGATGGTAAGGGCAATATCAATATAGTGCAGCAGGTATACCTGGAAGGTCAGGAGGTTGTATTCGCCCAGGTAACAGCATACAAATACCTGGAGCAAAAGAATCCCAGGTATGGAGCAGAGGATGCCCGGGACATAGCCGCGTTCTTTTCCGCTAATTGCTGGAGTCAGAAAGAAGTGAGCAGCGCTACTGTTCCGGACAGGATTGTTTACCGCAACTATAGTTTCAATACGGAAGGGAAACCGGTTTCCTTCAAAGAACAACCATCCGGTTCGGAAACCAGGTTTGAGTATTACCCGAAATGATCAACCAGCTGCTATTTCCCCACACTGTTAAAGGATGCCCGCCGCTGGTACGCCAGTGGTGATACCGAGGTCTGCTGTTTGAACTGCCGGTTGAAATAAGAGATATTATTGTACCCGCATTCGAAGCATATCTGCAGGATGCTCATTTCTTTTTGCTGCAACAGCTGGCAGGCATGACTGATGCGCAGTTCGTTCACAAACTCCGACAGGGTCTTGCGTGTATGCTTTCTGAAATACCGGCAGAAGGCGGAGCTGGACAGGTGCGCAATAGCAGCTATCTCCCCCAGGCTGATCTCCCGCTTGAAATTATCCAGCAGGTAATGATAAATACGGTTCATCCTTTCTGTATCCTTCTGTATGCTGGACGATAATTTTTCCTGGATCGATAACAACTCATATGCTGCTGTTCTGGACAGCAGATTCAACAAGCTTATCAGGTAAGCGATGGCTTCTGCTTCATCGGCCCCGGCCATGCTGCGCATGATCCTGTCCGCCTGCTGGCGCGTTTCGCCATGGAAAGCGATGCCCAGCCTTGACCGGTCCAGCAGGGTCCTGATGCGCTTAAAGGGCGGCATATCAAAAAAGCCTTCTCCCAGGCAATGTTCACTGAACTGGATCACGATCTGCTGCACTTCCTGTTCGGCCGGCAGGTGCTTGTTGTAAAATGTATGCGGCAGGTTGGGACCAAAGAGACAGAGATCGCCCGGCGAGAAAGGAGCAATATGATCGCCCACATAGCGCTTGCCGCTGCTTCGGATCACCAGTATCAGCTCATATTCCGGATGGATATGTAAAGGGAAATCATTGTAAGGAAAGGATTCTTCCTTGACCACAAAGAGCCGGTCGCCGGTCATGATCTTCTCTTCAAAAATCTTCATGTGGTCAATTTAGTTCAAAAATTGGGTAAATGGGTGGTAGGATTGGCTGATTTTTGTGCTGACTTTTGCCGAAATAACACAGTATTTGCAAATGCTGATCACTATGCCCCGAACGATGCGATACCTTGCCATATGCTTTCCCGGCCCATTCCTATACCATTGTACCATTAGAACGATAAAATACCCTGTATGTTGAACAAAGGATTTTTGATAGCTGTGATCCATGCCTGCTGGCTGAGCACGGCTATAGCGCAGGCGCCCGTATCACTGTCAACCCTGCCACTGGAAAATGTGAAAGTGCAGGACGGTTTCTGGTCGCCCAAACTGGCTCTCTGGAATACGCGTACGGTCTATGATGTGCTGGACAAACTGGAGGGAAACTATACGCCCGACCGGGACGACCTGGTCAAAGAAAAGAAAGATTGGGGACGAACCAGGAATGCTTTCCTCAATTTTGACCGGGTAGCAAAAGGGGAAAAGAATATTGGGACGAGTGATGGACCGCCCTGGTACGATGGATTAGTGTATGAAACCATCCGCGGCGCGGCAGACGGACTGGTAGCCCATCCGGATGCCCGCCTTGAAAAAAAGCTGGATGCATACATTGACCGGATTGCCGCCGCACAGGCCGCCGATCCGGATGGTTTTATCAATACCTATACCACCCTTAACTGTCCCGACAGGAGATGGGGTACCAATGGAGGCAATGATCGCTGGCAGCATGATGTGTACAATGCCGGTATGCTGATAGAGGCTGGCGTGCATTATTATAAAGCTACCGGAAAGACCAGGCTGCTGGAAGTGGCCCTGCGGATGACCAACTACATGACCCGGGTCATGGGGCCTGCACCCAAACAAAATATTATTCCGGCCCATGCCGGCCCTGAAGAGGCTTTGCTGAAGCTGGTGCAGTTGTTCCGGAATAACCCCGCCCTGAAGCAACAGCTTACAGTGCCGGTGCAGGAGTCCGCCTATGCCAGCCTGTTGACCTTCTGGGTGGAGCAGCGGGGCCATTACGCCAATGCGGACGGCAGCAAGCGTGAGAGCTTTGGCAGTTATAACCAGGATCATACCTCCATCTTTGAGCAGCAGACCATCGAAGGCCATGCCGTTCGCGCCACCCTGCTGGGTACGGCCATTGCCGCCATGGCCGTAGAAAATAACGATGCCCGCTATATCAATACCGCCAATAATTACTGGAACAATATGATCGGTAAGCGGCTGTTCATCACCGGTGGACAAGGGGCTATCCCGGAAGATGAGAAATTCGGACCGGACTATTTTCTGCCGGAAGCTGCATACCTGGAAACCTGTGCTTCCCTGGGCGCCGGCTTTTTCAGCGAACGCATGAATGAGTTGAATGGTGCTGGTAAATACATTGATGAGCTGGAACGCGTCCTCTATAATAATATGCTGTCCAGCGTTGCCGAGAATGGGCAGCACTATCATTATGAAAATCCCCTGGCTACCAGCAAGCACAATCGCTGGGCCTGGCATAGCTGTCCCTGCTGCCCGCCCATGTTCCTCAAAATGACCGGGGCGCTGCCGGGCTTTATCTATGCGCAGACCACCAATGATATTTATGTCAACCTGTTCATTGGCAGCGAAGCCTGGATCACCCTGGAAAAAACCAAAGTGCTGGTGAAACAGGAAACCGGTTATCCCTGGACCGGTGAGGTGAAACTGACCATTGATCCTGGGCAGGCCGCCACTTTTGGAGTGAAACTGCGTATCCCCGGCTGGGCCATAGGTAAGGAAAATCCTTTCGATCTCTATTCGTCCAAAGCGCCTGGCAAGGTCATCCTGCGGGTGAATGGCAAACAGCAGGCAGTAAAGCCGGTAGATGGTTATGCAGTGCTGAACCGGAAATGGAAGAAGGGGGATGTCATCAGCCTGGAACTGCCGGTGGAGCCGCGCATTGTAACCCCGGCAAGAGAAATAAAAACATTAACAGGAAAGCTGGCTATTGCAGCAGGACCGCTGGTGTATGCACTGGAGGGAGTGGATAATCCGGACAGGAAAGAGTTTGTTCTCCCTAAAGAAGCTGCCCTGGAGGTAAGCTATGAGCCTTCATTGGCCGGTGGTGTGAACCGCATTACGGGTAAAATGGGCCAGGGATCATTTACTGCTATTCCTTTTTATGCCATCGGTAACAGGGGCAGCTATGCTTACCGGGTGTGGATGAATGAATAAAACCGTACTATCCGGCACTGCTTCAGCAGTGCCGGACCTTTCTTAACATCTACGTAATCTTTATACAGTTCTTTTGCATATTCATGAAAGAATATGCAGATGATACTGCTTTGATGAGTGGGCTGCGGGATGGAGAAGCTGACGCCTTTGAAGTCCTGTTCAACCGTTACTGGAAACCGCTGTACCTGGCAGCCTTTAAGCGGCTGCACAACAGGGAGGAAGCGGAGGATATTGTACAGGAGCTCCTTGCCTCCGTCTGGCGCAGGCGCTATGAGATACAGCTCAACAATGATAATCCAGTCAGCGCCTATCTTTTCTCCGCCCTTCGTTACCGGATCATCAGTTTCTATGCCGGCGTCAGAACGGAGCGGTTCTACGGAGATGTACTGGGAAAAATACTGGAAATAAAGGAAGAGGATTATTTTGCCCACCTTATGACCCGCGAGCTGCAGGAGTTATTGCAGCAGGAAATAGACAGCATGCCGGACAATATGAAGCAGGTCTATTTATTGACGCGGGAAAATGATTTCTCCATCAAAGAGGCCGCTATGCAGGCCAATCTCTCCGAACAGACAGTCAAAAACCTCATCACCAGTGCTTCCAGGCGGCTGCGCACCAGGGTGGAACAATATTACAGCGATCAGTCTCCCCAGACCATTACTATACTGCTGCTTGCTTTGCTGCAATAGCTTCGATCTTTTTTATCTGTTAATAATTCCGTAACACAGTTTCAAAGTACCAGGGCGCTGTTTCCGGGACTTATACATAAAGGCCCCTTTTCAATGAGTCTATTGCAACGCATCTTTCAACGGTACACGCAGCAGCATGCTACGGAAGCTGAACAGGAACTGGTACACCAGTGGTATCAGTCCTATGACCGCCAGCCTGCGGCTGAAATGAGTGAACAGGAAGAAAAGGAGGTCAGAAACGCTATCTGGTTAAAGTTCAATAAAGGGCTTCAAGAGGCAGGCGATGTGCCAGCAAGATCTGTGCTGTATATGCGTACCACCTGGTTAAAATATGCCACAGCAGCAGTTGTCACAGGCGCCTGTCTCACGGGCTTTTACTGGCTTACGAGCCGGAAGAACACCCCCCAATACACGGCAGTAGCGGCCGGGGCAGGCCAGCACAAAAAAGTAGCCCTGCCCGATGGCAGTTCCCTTATGCTGGGCGCCAATTCACAGATCAATGTGCCGGAAGATTTCAACAAAGAAGCACGTGAGCTCCAGATGCCTTATGGCGAAGTGTTCTATGATGTAGCCAAAGACAATGGTAAACCTTTTGTGATCCAATCGGGTCCGCTGACCGTAAAAGTATTGGGTACCTCTTTCTATATGCGCCTGCTCAAAGGCGTGGGCCAGCAGGAAGTGCTGGTCAAAAGCGGCAGGGTGCAGGTCAGCAGCGGGGACAGTGTCTTCGGTGTGCTAACCAGGGGCAGCAGGTTATTGTATGATTCGGCCAGTGGTGGCTTTGCCATTCAGCAAAACAAAGAAAAAATGGCCGAACAGCTGGAACAGGGCTGGCTGGTATTTGAGAACACGCCTTACCCGCTCTTTGCCGCCATCATGGAAAGTCATTATAACATACAGATCGAAGATCCTGGTAAAAAACTAAGCATGGCGCATTTCACAGCAGCTTTTCCTCCTGCTGCGCCGCTCCGGGATATCATGTCCGTCATGACAGGCATTCATCATGTATCGTACAAAATAGAAGAACACCGCCTTATCATCAAATAGAACGCGCTTACATACCAATGTTGTAAGGACACTGGCAATCAATAAAAGTTACTATTATTTATGCAAAAAAAGAAGCACGGGTACGCGCCTCTTTTCAGGCCCGCTTTTACCTTAATCGTAGTACTGCTGCTGGCGGCCGTTGGCGCCCTGGCGCAGGACAAACAGGAACTGATCAGTATCAAATTCAGCCCCGGCCCGCTGCCGCATGCCATCAAAGCTTTGCAGGGTAAAACCAGCAGGCAGATCGCTTATGATGAGCAGCAGCTGAAGACCGTCACTATCAAAGAACAGGAATTTACAGAGCAATCCCTCAGAAAGATCCTGGCGCAGCTGCTCCAGGGAACAGGGTTCGATTTCCAGGAGATCAGTGGCAATATTGTCATTGTCAAAAAGCAGGTGATTAAAAAGCCCGTGGTGGTCACCAGGGTGATCAGGGACGGCAAAACAAGACAGGACCTGGCCGGCGTAACAGTGGTGGTGGAAGGCATTGCCATGGCCACCACAACCGATGAGGAAGGCAGGTTCACCATCACGGTGAAGGATTCTACGGAGCTGCTGACCCTTTCCTATACGGGTTATGCGTCCAGGAGCATCCGCGTCAGCAAACTGCCCATCGTGATCCTGATGGAGCCTGATGCCCGTACATTGGGTGGAGTAGTGGTCAGCGCCCGCCGCAGGGTAGCTACCGAAGCCGCTTTGCTCACAGAGCGGAAAAATGCCGCTATCGTATCTGATGGTATTTCTGCCCAGCATATGGAAAGAACGGCCAGTATCACCACCACACAGGCCTTGCAAAGGGTATCCGGTGTTACGGTGACCGATGATAAATATGTGGCCATCCGTGGCCTGGGAGACCGTAGCGTGATTGGCCAGATGAATGGTATCCGGCTCGCTTCTTCCGATCCGGACAGGACCACGCTGCCCCTTGACCTGATCCCCTCCAGTCTGCTGGACAATATCACGGTGTATAAAAGTATGTCGCCCGACAAACCGGCCGATGCCGCCGCCGGTATCGTGGAGCTGAAAACAAAGTCCATCCCGGAGAAAAAAACACTTAGTATCACCATTCAGTCCGGTATGAATACCCAGACCGGCAACCGGGTCAACAGCTTCTACAACAGTGATATGGGCTTCTTCGGTGGCAAGGTGAACAAGAAAGCCCTGTCCCGCGACTTTCTCGCCCTGGCCGAACAATACCCTAATGGCCTGGGCCAGATGCAGCAGCAGATCTCTGACAGCCGCAATGATCCGGCCCTGCTGACGGAAGCCAATAGGATCAATGGCATCATGCGCCAGTTTGATCCGGTGCTCACCACCCGCTACAAGACGGCCCCTGTCAACCAGTCCTATTCCGTCACTTATGGAGATAGCTATACGTTATTCGGAAAGCACCAGCTGGGTCTCATCCTGGGTGGCAACTATTACAACCGGACAAAAGATATCTACGGCGGTCAGCTGACCCAGTGGAGCCTTTACCAGGGTGCGCTCACCGGCAACCGGGCTATCGACAACCCCCGTGTGATCCCCAACTATGTAACGCCCAATAATATCAACCTGGGTAAATACCTGAACTATACGGAGAACACCGGCACCCAGACCCTGAACTATGGTTACCTGGGTGGCCTGGTATATCGTTTCAGCCCCCAGCATGAGATCAGCTTCCAGTACCTCGGCAGCCGTGGCGCTGAAACACAGGCTACCAACCTGTCCGGCGCTTATGAATATATCGCTCTGCCAGGTGGTGTGGCCAATACGGTATATTCTTTGAAGCAGACCTATCGTACCCTCAATACCTTCAACCTGCAGGCCGAGCATAAATTTATGCCGGGTGAATATTCTCCCCGCCTCAGCTATAACTTGGCCAATTCCACCTCCAGCCAGGAAGATCCCGATTTCCGGTTCGTGAACCTTGCGGATTATATGCCCAGGGACGGCGCCGTTTATGAAATTCCCAGCCAGTACCAGAACGGCACTGTCAATATGCCTACAGATCACCTGTACTCATTGATATCGGGTTATGTGAATGGGTATGGCCCCTACGGCATTATCCAGGCCGATCCTAATGGCCGCCGTTTCCGCAAGCTGAAAGAAGAGAACTATAACTACAAGGCCGATCTGTCCCTTCCTTTCCGGCTCTTTGGTCAGAAACAGGAGTTCAGGACAGGCGTCAACTACCTGCACCGCAGAAGGTCCTTCGGAGAGAATGTACTGTACCTGCCCGGCTCCAATTTCTCCAATGCCGGCGCACTGCCCCTTTACCAGGTCAATGGCGACCTGGACCAGCTGGTAAGTCATAACCGGATCGGTATCCATCCTTTTACCGGAAGTACCGGAGAAGGACAGCCGAGGATTGGCGGCTATATTTACAACTCCCAGAAATCTCCTAATAACTATACCGGTTATTTTGAGACCAGGGCTTTCTACGGCATGCTTGATCTGCGGATCACCGAGCAGCTCCGCCTTACCGGTGGCGCCCGCTGGGAGATGACAGATATCCAGGCCATCGTGGATACGGCCAACGTATACCTGGACCCCTCCATCTCCACTACCGATGCCAGTGGTAACAAAGTCAACCTGGTGTATACAGAACCTGGTTCTGCCTACAAACAGGATTATACCCCTTTCTATTCCGCCAACCTTACGTATACGCTTAACAAGAACATGAACTTCCGCCTGGGTTACAATAACTCATTGGCCAGGCCGGAACTGCGTGAGCTGACCAATGTATTTGATTTCGATCCCTTCCAGTTTGCCCTGGTAGTTGGTAACCCTGACCTGGTGAACCAGCGGACCACTAACTACGATTTCCGCTGGGAATGGTTCCCTGCCACAGGTGAGGTGATCTCCGGCAGCGTATTCTATAAGCAGATCGATAACCAGCTCACCAAAGTGTTCAAACAGAATTCTGAAGGCCTGGATGCCCGTTTCCCCGAGTTCCCCGCCATCGAGTTCCAGAATGACCCCAACCGTGGTCATGTGTATGGCATTGAACTGGAGCTGGTGAAGAACCTGGCCTTTCTCTGGAAACCCCTCAACCATTTTTTCCTGGGTTCCAACCTGCTGCTGGCGCAGAGTGATATCAAGAAAACCCCCGAACGTCTGGAAAGCAGCCGCGCCATCGACCGCCGTTCGCCATCCAACAGCCCGCTGTTTGAACAGGCGCCGTACTCTGTCAACGTATATCTCAACTATGCCAACAGGAAAACCGGCAGCGATTTTACCGCCACTTTCAATATGGTGGGCGAGAGGCTGATCCAGGTGAACCTGGATGGTACGCCTGATCTGTACACAAGGCCGATGCCGATCCTGGATTTCGTATTCACCCAGCAGCTCTATAAAAGGCTTCAGGCCAAAGGATTTGCCAAGAATATACTGGATCATCCCTACCAGGAAGTATACGCCAACCCCGGCACTGGTGGTAAGTTCTACGGAACGGAATACCTGCGCAGAAGCTATCGGCGGGGTACGGAGATCATGATCGGTCTGTCCTATACCTTATAAGCGCAAAGGTTTTAAAAATCATTACAGAAATATCGATTATACAATGCAACACAGATACTATACGCTCTTAATGCTGCTGGTTGTACAGGTTGCCTTCAATGCCTGCAAGAAGAAGGTGGATACTGAATATGACAACCGGCCCAATCAGCAGCCGGTCATCTCTTCCAATACAAGGATCGTTAACCTGGTAGGCGCCCGGGAGCTGCAGATAGGAGAAATGCGTCTGAGCAGCTTTACGCCGCCGGACAGGGAAGGGTATTACGGCAGCCCGGGAACCCTCCGCATTACGCCGTATTTTCCTGAGAACGGACAGATAGGCGGCACCTACAATATCCCTACTGAATTCATAGGGTCTGATGGCATCATCAGGGACCTGCAGCTGAGCAGTCTGGGCGGTCGTGATTATGCACCTGCCCCCCGTCCTTTTAATCTGCAGGACTATGGCCGTGAGCCAATGGATTATTATCATGTACGGTACAGGCATGGTGTTTATCCTGACTCCCTGTTTGCGATCCCCAGAAGTGTTTCACCTTCTTCCGATCCAACAAAATTCAAAGTGCGCGTTGTGAACGTGACCTCTCCCACCGATGAGTTTTCCCGCACAGGTCCGCTCACACTGGCCTGGGCAGATGGCACGCCGGTTGATCCACGCACCAGCAATATCCCTGTAACAAAGGCTTCCGACTATATTGAGCTGCCTTATGGTACTTACCAGCTGAAGCTGCTGCTGTCGGATGGCAGGGAGCTGCCTGCCAAAGGAAGTAGCGATATTAATGTCAATATCCTGAATCCCTATACCGGCACTCTGATGGGCCATGCAGGTGAGCCGGGGCCCGGTAATTCAAATGATACCTGGCTAAACTACGCTGTGCTCAAATCCTTTCAGCCTGGTGGCGTGTACAGTATCGCTGCGGCCAGACAAGGCGGTTATGGGGTCATGCAGGACGGCTCCAATGGTGAGAGTATTGCTGCCCAGGTCAACAGTTACTCAGTCATCAATGATATCAGCGAGCCTGCTAACCTCACCTATGCAAGGGTGCAGGCCCTCAATACCATTCCCGGCAAACAGGTAAAATGGACCATCAATAACAGCGAGCTGGGCAGTACAGCCTTTGGTGCAGCTACAGATTACAGGATCCTGGTCAGGGGAACTTATACGCTTCAGGCTGCAGATGCACAGGGCGGCCAGCTGGCGGAAGCAACGCTCACGCTGGAACCGGGTGATAATATCTCTGCCTGGATGTATACCGGCAGCAATGGTCAGCCGGCTATCAGCTTTTCCAGCAACAATATGAGTGCGGTATACAGCCTGTCTGTAAATGGCAATGATGGCAGCTATGCCACGAGGAAAGATGGCTTTCCCTTCTGGATCCGTTTCATGAATTTCTGCCCCCAGCTGCCTGAAGTGACATTTACTTCCAATAACGGCAGTATGATCGGCGCAAGCGCCAGCCACGTACAATATGGCCAGCAGGTAGTGAATAACCCTTATGTAAGGCTGCAGCCTAATTTCGGTACTGATCTGCTGGTCTATGCCTCTACACCTGCGCAATTGCCCGGCGACTGGCTGCCCGGCATTGCTCCCCTGACAAGCAAAGCCTTCATTGCCGATATCAACCTGTACAAGACCCCCGGTAAGCCCCAGAGCGAGTCCGGTATTTATACAGCGGTCCTCATCGGCAACCTGAACAGCAGTGGCGCCGACCATGCCCGGCTGCTCCTTATTAAACACAACCGTTAATGACTGATATCATGACAACGAATTTATTTCATCGTATTACCGGCTTCACCCTGCTGGCGCTGCTGGTACTCGCCGGCGCAGGCTGCCGTAAAACCGAATTCGGTAATATCGACAGCCCCGCCTTTATCCGGGTGTTCAATTGCCTGGAAAGGGATGTTACCCTGGATAACAAAGATGCTCCCCAGCCTTTCCTCACCATGCTCATTGATCCGGTGATGGATAAGGACGGCATTCCCGGATCTGCCGATATAACCGGCGATTTCCTGGATACCAGGGACAGCTGGGCAAGGCCCTATCCCGACGCCGGTAATACCAGCATCTACCAGAAAGAATATCCCGGTTCCGCGAAAGTAAGGGCCGCTCCCTTCCTCAATGGCTACGACCTGTCCAGCTGGGCACAGGTGACATCCGGTAAACGCCGCATCATGTTCTTTGCCCGGCCCCTGAACGAGACTCCGTTCTTCAGCCTCGACAAGAACCTGCGCCGCACCGTACTCCTGGATACAACCGTAGACCTGCAGTTCAATGAAGTATATACCATGCATGTGCTGGAAAAGAACTACACCACCAGGAAGACCGGTCTGTATGTACGCAATGAGACCTTTGTCAGACAGTCGCTCTCTGATTCACTGGTATATGTGAATTTCTATAACCTCAGCAGCGAAGGCTTCTTTGCCAACTCCCCCGATACAAAGTCAAGCAGCAGGTCTTTCAAGATCACAGATACCACCAATGTCTTTTACACGCTGCATATGATACCAACCACCAATACGTTCAGGGATATTCCGGGGTTTATTCAGCAACCCATGGGAAGCATGATCCGCTCTCATGAGAACAAAGTGACGCCTTACTATAGCTTCCCCCTGTTTGCAGATACCAGCAGCAATAAGATCTATCCCGGCAATACAGCGCAGACCTTCGAGTTCCTGAAACCCGGTTACACAATGGGTACTTCCGCCAACCCCAGCAGCAGCCAGCTGCCGGTTGGTTACTACGCCGGTCTGCATATTGGTCCCTATAACAATGGCGCAGGCGGCCGGCATTCCATGCGTGTGATAGCAGATATCCGCAGTGGCCTGATAGTTACCGAAAGGTCCGGTATTTATAACCCCAGGTACTTTGCTACCGTAAACACGATAGAATATATCAACGATCGATGTTTCGTGACCACTATTCAGCGGAAGTTCGACCCCCCGATCTATTAACAGACTCAACTAATAACAACACTATGTTGAACAATATAAAAATAGGTCTGATGGCCATGCTGCTGCTGGGACAGCTGGTAGCCTGCCGGAAAGACAATATCGCTCCACCTATTGACAGGACCCTTGTGCCGAGGACCATTACCCAGTTTGTGGAGAATAACTATGACCTGACACTGCTGCATGCAGCGCTGAAAAAAGCCAATCTGCTGGATACCCTGCAGCTGCCCAATGTAGGGACATTTTTTGCGCCGGACGCCGCTGCCTTCAATGCACATGGTATCTGGTCCGAAAAAGACCTCGAAGCCATGAATGCCGACAGCCTTCGGGAAGTGCTCAGGGGCTACATCATCCCCCAGCGGATGTTCATCTCCCAGTTTCCTGTTCAGATGGGCAATGTCTATACTACCAGGTCCGGTACCACCATGTACATATCAGTGTCTGCCAGCGGTAACGGAGCGGGGCCTGACAACAGGAATTTAGTCATCAATGGAGGCGTGGTACTGGATGGCAGCAAAAGAAATATCTCATTAGGTAACGGTGTGGTGCATATGCTGAAAAAAATGATGAATGTACACTCCGGTACCGTGCAGGATTACCTGGCTTCCAACCCCGAACTGAGCATTTTTACAGCGGCTATGAAGCGGTTCAATTACTGGGAGGGACTGAAGAACAACAACCCTATCACCGTTTTTGCGCCCAACAATGCCGCTTTTGAAAAGCTGAACATCACTGAACAGCAGATCAACAATATCAACCCGGCAGCATTTAAAGAGCAGCTCTTCGCTATCTATCATTTTAATATGGCGCCCAAACGCATCTTCACTTCAGAGGGTTGGCTGATAGAGGGTACAGTATATGCGGATGGCGGGGTAAAATACGGTAATTACAGTCTCACACCCAATTATGGCTGGAGTGCATACTGGGGGGAAGATTCAGGGATCGAGTTGTATGAATGGCAAGGGGTCCGGTATGGTTCGGTAGTTGGCGGAAACGGCAGCACTGTTTACAAAGGAAGTAACACCATTGATGCAGATCACGTGACTTCCAATGGCGTGGTGCATGTTATCGAGGACCTGTTCCTGTTCCCTGAAGCCATGAGAAAATAATCAATACTTATTCAACTATTGACAATATGAATACGAAAAATACCTGCAGGCTGCTGCTCATCGTTTCGCTGGTGCTGACAATGGTTGCCTGCGGACATAAGGACATCCTGCCTGATCCCATCGGTGAACCCGTTCCCTATACGCCGGATGGTGCCCGCAGCTGGAGGACTATTATGGACGAACCAAAATACAGCTTCTTCAAGGCTGCCTGGAACCGTTCTCCAATCGAAACCCGGATAAAGAATTCCAACAGCGCCTACCAGACCCTGTTCATACCCACCAATGATGCTTTTACTGCCGCAGGATGGACAATGGAGAAGATCAATGCCAGCAGCGAAGCTGTACTGGATAGCTTGCTGGCTTTTTATGTGGTACCCGGTTTATACAAACCTGTTACCCTGAGTACGCCCACGCACCGCAGTATTCCCCTGAATACGGTATTGAGACGGACTACTGTACCCGGATACAGTACCAGCCAACCCTATATCTACAAATTATATATCGGTGTCTGGAAGGACAGTATGATGGTGAACGGCGTGCCGAACAGCAAATGGGAAGAGAATGAGCCGGCTGTTGACGGACATGTATACGCTCTTTCGAGGATGGTTACCAAACCAACCCAGTTGATGATAGAGTATATCCGCTCCCAGCCCCGCTTCTCCATGCTGGCCATGGCCATCGATTCAGGCAATGCACGCTATACCGGCATCTACAATAGCAACAGTTCCAACTATATCAATTTCCTGACAGGCGGAAGTGTGATCCAGAGAGGGAAAGCCACGCTGTTCCTGCCTACCAACCAGGCATTTTCTAATAGCGGATACAATACTAAAGACGATATCTCGGCCCGTATCAGGCAATCCTGGCCCATTGCTTACAACTATAATGAGCCGGGAACAAATTTTTACAAGCGTCCCCGTGTAGGTATGGATTCCGTATTGATGCCGCATGGTTTTGCCCTCAGCAGGAATACTTCCGAGAACATTCTTTTCGGTAAAGACCTGCTGCAGTATCCTGAAACCTTCAGCGGTTTCATGACCAAGATCGGACAATCCGGTTACGAAGAGCATTTTATCCTGGAAACTTCCTTTGCCAACCAGAACGGCATGCTAATGGTCCGCGACTGGCGGTCGCCAGCCGGCGACTGGCAGCCGATTGTAGAGTCGGATATCGAATGCCTGAATGGGGTGATCCATGTGGTAGATGGCTGGCTTATGCGCAAATAATTCCCAACGGATCATCCAATAACACAACAAGCAGACAATGAAAAAAATAATACCGTTCATACTGGCAGGCGCCCTGATGCAGGCCTGCAGCAAGGATGAGGATAATACCGTTGAGGGGAACGATATCACCAACCGCCTCAACTTCATTATTGACGATAACAAAGTGAATTTTTCCGCCTTCAACAATGGCCTGGGCCGTACCGCTTACAGGCTTTCCCTGGCGGAAGAGGGCCCTTATACCGTACTGATACCCGATAACAACGGGTTTGTTAAAGCCGGCTATCCCACCGATCAGGACGTCCTGACAGAAGATCTCGCCGTTCTCAACAAGCTGATCCCTTATCATATCACCAATGGCCGCTGGGAGTTGAACAAGCTGCCTTTTGCCTTCAACCAGGAGATCCAGAGCATCACCGGCGCCAAAATGTATGTAACCCGCTGGGTAAAGGATGGCGATACACTGGTGACCATCAATGGTACCCGTGTGCTCAGCTATAACCTGAACGCCAGCAATGGGCTCATCCAGGTGATCGACAATGTGCTGCAACCGCTGGTGCATGAAAACCTCAGCGTGGCAATTGCTGACGAGCAGGACCTGACTTACCTGAATGTGGCCTTGCAGCGCTCAGGCATGAAAGCTGAGCTGGCAGACATCAGTAGCACTTTCACCATTTTTGCGCCCAACAATATTGCCTTCATAGCCGCTGGATTCCCTACCATCGAATCTATCCAGGCTGCTGATCCGGCAACTATTCGCCGGATGCTGGAATACAATATGTTCAGGAGTAGGAAATTCATGTACGACTTTATGCTGACCACGGATGCCTCCGGTATTTCCCAGCAGCAGATGATGACTTCCAGCAATATTGCCATTACCCTGTCAGATACCAACTGGGATGGTGTATACGATGCTGTTAATATCAAAGGCATCGGGAATGCCACCCAGGGAAATATTATCCGGGCCAACGTCCTGGCAGGCAACGGCGTGATGCACATCACAGACCTGCTGCTCAAAGAAACTATATAGTACTCCCAGAATCCAGAATTGAATAAGCATGAAACAGATACTGTACAGATTATTATCAGTTGTTGTGGCCGTTTTTTTCCTGCTGCCGGCACAGGCGCAGGAAACCAACGGTTCTTTAACCGGTAAAATAACCAACGAGAAAGAGGAACCGCTGGAAGGGGCTACTGTCAGTGCAGTCCACCTGCCCTCCGGTACCAGCTATGGCCTTTCCACAGACAAAGGCGGTAAATACTACCTGCCCGGTCTGCGTATAGGCGGCCCCTATAGCATCACTGTGTCTATGATCGGTATGCAGCCCCAGGTAAAGGAAAACATTACAATCCGTTTGGGTGAACCCCTGCTGCTGAACTTTGTACTGGCCCCTACCGGCGAAGAGCTGTCTGAAGTAGTGGTCAGGGCTGGCCGGTTGTCGCCCCGCGCCAATACCTATGGCGCTGGTCTGAATATCAGTCGCGCCCAACTCAGCAATATGCCCACCATCAGCAGGAGCATACAGGATATGACCCGCATGGTGCCCCAGGGTTCCAAAGACAACTCTTTTGGTGGCACCAGCTTCCGCTATAACAATATGACCGTAGACGGCGCCATCAACAATGACGCCATCGGCTTCAGCCCCTCCATGGGTGGTATCACCGGTTCCAGCGGTATGCCCGGCTCCAGCACCCGTGCCAACGCCATCTCCCTGGACGCCATTGAGGACATGCAGGTATACCTCGCTCCCTTCGATGTGAAGATCGGTAACTTCACCGGCGCCAGCATCAATGCCGTAACCCGCAGCGGAACCAACAAGGTAACCGGTTCCATATACGGTTTTGGCCGCAATGCCAGCACCATCAGCAAGGACAAAGCCGGATCACTGGGAAAGATGAATAGTGATTTTCATGATTACCAGGCAGGCTTCCGCATCGGTTTCCCCATTATTAAGAACAAGCTCTTCTTCTTCACCAATGAAGAGATCACCCGTCGCCGGGATCCTTCACAGCTGCTGGCAGGCAACAAAGAAACAGCTCATATCCTGAGCGTGGCCGATGCGGACAATATCCGTAACTCCACCACCCAGCGCTATGGCGATGCATTTGATCCCGGCACCGCCGGTATCTTCAATGCAGAAGCAGAATCTATTAAATTTTTCAATCGGATCGACTGGAACATCAGCAGCCGGCACCAGCTTGCCATCCGCAACAATACCATACTCTCCAAAGCCGTGCACATGGACCGCGACCAGCAGGACTTCCGCTTCAGCAGCATGGCCTTTGAGCAAAAGAACAACCAGACCTCTACCGTGCTGGAACTGAAATCCAGGTTCAACAACCGGCTCTCCAATAGCCTGGTGCTGGGGTACAGCGTGGTGAACGATTCCCGTACACCCACCGCCAACCCCGCTATGCCGCAGATCCAGATCATGGGCCGCACACCCGGCACCACTATTTACCTTGGTACTGACCGGGAGGCCAGTATCTTCAACATGAAGCAGCGCACCATCGAGATCACCAATAACCTTACCTACCGCCTCGGTGACCATACCCTGCTGTTGGGTACCCACAATGAGCTGTACCGTATCGGCTACGGATTTGTGAACGGCTGGAATGGCCGGGTGGACTACCTGAGCGTGGAAGATTATCTCAACAATATCCCTTACCGCGTACGCGGCAACTACAACTTCAATAACAACGATCGCAACCATATCCTGAACAATCCCGAAGCAGCGTTCAATGTGAATATGTTTGGTCTCTATGTGCAGGATGAGATCCAGGTGAGCGACAAATGGAAGCTGAGCCCCGGTATCCGTGCAGACTATATGCACCTGCCCACCAAACCCCAGCTGAGCAATGGGCTGCGCAATGCCCAGGTGGATCCTTATTTCGGGAATACCTATGCCTATACACTGCTCAGCAGGATCGATAACAGCTACCTGAACAAGATCCAGCTTTCTCCCCGCCTCGGTTTCCGTTATGATATCAAAGGTAACCAGTCCTGGATCCTGCGCGGCGGTACCGGTATCTTCATCGGTCGTATTCCCTTTGCCTGGATGGCCTATGCCTACTATAATAATGGCGTCAACTACGGTTCATTTGATCAGCGCGCAGACAACAAAGTATTTGTCCCCGGCACTGATCCCCTGAAACCCGGGCCCAACGGCATTGCTGATTTCATTCGCTCCAACGGTACGGATATCAGCAACAGGAATGCTGCCAAAACGCAGATAGACGTTATGGACAACAATTTCCAGATGCCCCGGATCTGGCGTACCAACGTGGCGGTGGATCATACCACGTCTTCAGGCTATAAGCTTACCCTGGAAGGTATGATGACCAAGACCATCAAGGATGTATTGTTCCAGCAGCTGAACACCAGGGATAATCCCACCTACTATGCGTATGATGTGAACCGCGAGCAGCCTGTTTACAGTGGTACGGTAGACCCCGCTTTTGCTAATACTTACCTGCTGAGCAATACCAACAGGGGTTACCGCTATTCCATTACCGGCAGCGTAAGCCGGAACTATGATTTTGGTCTCAACCTTATGCTGGCCTATACCTATGGTGGATCAAAAGACGTGTCCAACGGGATCCGTAACTCCATGGAAAGCGCCTGGCAGCTGAACCAGGCCCTGGTGCCCAACAACCCGGGACTGGCCTGGTCAAACTTTGATATCCGGCACCGGATAGTGCTGAACACCACGTATAACAAAAGGTGGAATGATACCTGGCGCACGTCGGTTACGCTCTTTGCCGGTATCCAGTCCGGAAGCCCCTTCACTTATGGTATCGTGAACAACAGCATCCAGGGCCTGTCGCAGCAGGTGAGCCTGGTGTACATACCGGAAAGGGACCAGGCCGTCAATTATTTCCGTGACTATACAGAAGCAGGGCAAACCATCACTGCCGCAGCACAGGCGCAGGCATTCAACAGCTATATCGACAACAACAAATACTTGAGCGGCCGCAGGGGCAGCTTCACGGAACGCAATGGCGGCCGTACGCCCTGGAACGTGCAGACTGATCTGCACCTGGCCCAGGAATTCCATTTCAGCAAAGATCCCGGTGCACATTTCATCACCATCACGCTTGACGTGCTGAATGTGGCCAACCTGCTGAACAGCAATTGGGGTAAAGTATATTTCTCTCCCAATACTTTCAATTCCACGGCCAGTACCGGTCTTACACCGGAGTTCCCGGCTCAGCAGAACCCCGCCAACTACCCGGTATACAGGTTTGCTGATCCCGGTACGCCTTATTCCATCGACTTCTTCAGCAGCAGAACACAGCTGCAGCTGGGGGTTCGCTATTCATTCTAAACGTATAAACAGACCAATACATGAAACGGATACTATACTTACTGGTGGCAGCCTGTTTCCTGTTCTTCGGTTGCAGGAAGGACGATCACAAGGCTGAGCAGCCACTAACGGTAAAAAGCTTCTGGCCCAACGGCGGCAGCGCCGGTACCATTGTTACCATTAATGGTACTGGCTTCGGTTACAAGGCCGGGAATTTTGAAGTATTATTCAATGGGACGCCGGCCACCATCACGGAAGCGCGGGATACGGTATTGATCATACTGTCGCCCGAAGCCGGTACCAGCGGCCTGGTGACCCTGAAAAAAGGAACGCAGCAGTACGAGATAGGGCAGTATACCTACCAGGATCTGAGCATCGCCGGCATCAGCCCCGCTAACGGTCCTGCAGGCACTAACGTGTCAATCCGCGGTAAAGGCTTTGCCAGCCTGCAAGGGCCTGCAGCCGTAACTATCAATGGCCAGGGATCCATCGTTACCTTCAGTGCTGATACATTGATAGTAGCCTCCGTACCTGTAGCAGCAGGTACCGGCCAGGTACGGATCATGGTAAATGGTCAGGAAGTCACCGGCCCTGATTTTCTGTTCCAGCATATTGCTGCTATCAAACCGATGACCGGTGGCGCAGGCACAAAAGTGACCATTTCCGGTGAAGGCTTCAATACAGACCTGGACAAAAATAGCGTAGCCTTCAATGGCAAACCGGCCACGGTGGTGACTGCCACTGCAACAGAGCTGGTAGTGACCGCCCCGGAGGAGGTGGTTACTGGTTCGGTAACAGTGACCATCAATGAGCAGCAAACAGTGGGCAGCACCTTCACCGTAGTGCCGAAGCCGCTGATCAGTGCAGTGGCTCCGCTGAGCGCTCCCGCAGGTGCTACGGTAACCATCACGGGCGACTATTATACCAATCATACAGATGAAGTAAAGGTTACTTTCAATGGGATGGTTGCTACGGTGACCGGTGCTACTACCAAGTCTATCACGGTGCAGGTACCCGGTAATGCCGGCGAGGGCCAGCTGGCCCTCACCGTGAATGACCAGCAGACTGCCGGTCCTCTGTTCAGGGAGCAGAACCTCGGTGTAGCGGAATTATTACCCAATAACGGTATGGATGGGGATGAGATAGTGCTGAAAGGCATGGGCTTCAGTACAGATCTGACCGGTAACAAAGTACTGTTCAACGGTGTGGCGGCCCAGGTGCTCAGCGCAACTGCAACCGAGCTGACTGTAGTAGTGCCTGCAGGTGTTTCTACCGGGGCTATTACGGTGGAATCCGGTGGCCTGACTGCTATCAGTCCGGAATTCGGCAGGGCAGGAGTGATCACGCTGGCGGGCGGCCCCGACAAGAACGACTTTACCCCCTATGGCAATGCCATTGCCGTAGACTCCAAAGGCAATGTATATGTGGGCCAGGGCACCAGGATCAAAAAAGTAACAGCTGCTGGTGTAGTCTCCGATTTTGTAGGAAGTACCGTTTCCGGTGATGCAAACGGCAATGGAGCTGACGCTTTATTCGGCAACGTTACCGGTATTGCCATAGACCAGAATGATATAATGTATGTAACGGATGGCTTCTCCATGAAAGTGAAGCGGGTGACCATGAGTGCCGAAGTGAGCACAGCAGCTACGCTGAGCTTTGGCCCTCAGGCGGCTGCCAGTGATGCCGAAGGGAATATTTATGTGGGACAAATGTATGGTGGAGTCTGGCTGTTGAATAAGGTGACCGGTGCAGTGACCAAATTATTCAACACGAATTATGAAACACCCAGCTTTTTTGGAGTAATAGACCGGAATAACTATTTCTGGGTAACGCAGTGGGAATCCCAGAACGTTCAGGGCTATATAAATGGCGTTAAGAATACCTCCTATGCCGGGAATTACCAGTGGGGCTTTGTAGATGGTCCCCGCCAACAGGCTGTCTTCCGGTCCTTCTACGGCTTAACGGTGAACAGGCAGGGTGTGATCTACCTGATGGACGGTCCCGCATTGCGTTCCATTGCCAATGACATGGTAACTACTATTACAGGTACCAATGGTACCGGCCTGCCGGTTTTAGGATACATGGATGGTGGTTTCAAAAAGGCATTGTTTGGCAATCCAGGTGGCATGGTAACAGATAAAGAGGGCAATCTCTATATCAACGATGCCAGCAATAAAGCAGTAAGAAAAGTGTTTTTCAGATAATACCGGATTACCCTGGCAACTCATCAACACCAGTAATAAAGGAAAGGGCGGCAATAGCTGCCCTTTTTTTTGTTGCCAGTCCAAGGCTCCTGGCATAGGCTTCCGGCAACCATAATGTTCCACTATTGGTTTAAAATTTCTCCCGATGTCTGTTCCCTGCCGGAAAATTCCTATTCATTGAGTAGATTAGCGACATGAAAAGAGCTTTTAAGCAGATGGTACCCTTATTACCTGCTACTACGATTGTTTTGCTGATGGGCGGCCTGCTGGTTTCCTGCTCCAGCCAGCAACAGCTGACAAAAAATGCAGCCTATAACAGCGAACTGCTCCGGCTGAAAGAAAACGCCCGGAAGGAACTATCCACCGATGCCGCTGAATTCAATGGCTACAAAGACCGGCCCAACCCCGATGGCCCCTTCAATGCCAGTAACAACACGGCTTTCTTACAGGACAATGTGCCCCTGTTCCTGAGTTCCGACAAAGCCATCACCCGGGTGTATAACTACCGCTGGTGGATGATCAGCAAGCATATCAAAGAATACAATGATCCCATCGATGCAAAGAAATACTGGGTGGCCACTGAGTTCTTCGGAACCCCGGCCTGGGCATCCCTGAGCGGCGCCATTGCCTGCCCGGCAGGGCACCAGTTCTATGATATGCGCTGGCTGCGCGATCCTAAATATTTAAGTTCCTACATTGATTATTTTATTCGTGGCTCTGCCGCCCGCCTGGATCAGCGGGAGAACGGCAATTTCCTGACCTACCAGAGCCGCCCGGAAAGTCATCACTTCTCCAGCTGGATGATCGATGGCGCCGAAGCCTTCCTGAAAGTGCATCCTGACAAGCAATGGATGCAGGACATGCTGCCCTTTATGGAAAAGCACCAGCAGGTATGGGACAGCCTCTTCACAGTAAAAACACCCGGTTCCAAAACCGAAGGCATGTATAAGTTCCTGGACCTTTATGATGGGATGGAGTTCAGCCTGTCGGCCGTACTGGGACTGATTGCCAGCGATGGCGCCTACAGCCTGTACACCAAAGACAACTGGAAGAATTATTACCTGGAATGGGGGACCACCGGCAATGCCGAACGCTCTGATCAGGCTAAACAATATCCCCGGGCTTTCCGGAAAGGTTATCCCGATTTTTACCTGGTCAGGCCCACTGTTAACTGTTACTCCTATGGCAATCTGCAATCACTGGCCAATATGTATGGCATTGATGGCATCCACCAGGAGAAAGCCAGCTGGTATGCCGGCCGGGCGGCTACTCTCCGGGATAAAGTACTGAAAGTCCTCTGGAATGAAGAAGATCAATTCTTCAATACCTATAGCGCCGGCGACAATGAATTTGGTATCCGGGATTATGAAGCCCGTGTTCGTGAGTCCGTAGGATATACGCCCTGGTATTTTAATATGATCCCCCGGAAGTCCGCTCAGCACTATGAAAAAGCCTGGCAAATGTTTGGGTCAGATAAAGGATTTAACAATAAGTCCGGTATGACCACCGCCGAGCAGCAGCATCCTTATTATAATGAGCAGGCCTATGCCTGGAATGGTCGCGGCTGGCCTTTCCAGAATTCCGTGGTCTATAAAGCCTACGCCAACTATCTGCGGAACTATAAAACAGCACCCTCCACCAGCGACCGGGAACTGCTGTACATGCATATTGATAAACTGGTGAAGCTGCATGGCGCCGATCAGCTGAACATCGGTGAATTTTATATTCCCAGCGATGGTAAGAGCTTTGGCGGCGCTCAGGATTATTTCCATTCCACTTTCCCGGATATTGTGATAGAGGACCTGGTAGGATTTAAAGCGATGCATGAAGACCGCTTCTCCATCTATCCGCTTTTACCGGAAGGTAAATGGGATTTTTTCTATCTTGGGAATCTCCGGTACCATGACCATGATATTGATATTATCTGGAAAAAGGACTGGGAATCCAATACGCCCGGCGACCAAAGCAGGCTTTGTGTTTGGGTAGATGGCAAACTGGCAGCTGTCAGCAATGAGCTGAATAAAGAGCTGGTAGTAGCGTTGAAGAAATAAAAACAGTATAAAATTGGCGCCGGCAATGCGTACCTGGAAGGTAGCTGCCGGCGTTTTTTTATTGTACCCAAATTAAAATCGGGTAAGCAATAGAAGGAACGCGCCAGTCAGGTTACTTAAGAAAAGCGCGTGTTATTCAGAAAATGCATAAAATAATTGTTCAACATGATATGTAACAGGATTGGTGCCATAACATCGATTGCCTTGCTTCTCGGATTTACCCAGGTCTCAGCGCAGGATCAGCTACCCGAATGGGCAATGGGACCCTTTATCCGGCCGGCCGGTGTTAACCCCGTATTAGCGCCCCTTGCTAAGAGTACCTTCAAGGATCCCATGAGCGGCAAACAGGTGGCCTGGGAATCAAACGATGTTTTCAACCCGGCGGCTGCGGTCAGGAACGGTAAGATCTATGTGCTCTATCGTGCCGAAGACAAATCCGGTGTGGGCATCGGCCAGAGAACTTCCAGGTTGGGTATTGCTGAAAGCAGGGATGGTATTGTCATGAAACGCAGTCCCCACCCCGTTTTTTATCCGTCAAATGATAATCAGAAAGAGTTTGAATGGCCCGGCGGCTGTGAAGATCCGCGGATCGCAGTGACGGAAGACGGGACCTATGTCATGCTGTATACCCAGTGGAATAAGAAAGTGGCCCGACTGGCAGTGGCCCATTCCCGCGACCTGAAAACCTGGACCAAACATGGCCCTGCTTTCTATAAGGCCTACAATGGCAAATTTGCGGACCTGTTCAGCAAATCAGCGTCCATTGTCACCAAACTGGTCAACGGTCGGCAGGTGATCGCCAGGGTGAATGGAAAATACATGATGTACTGGGGCGAAAGATTCATGAACATCGCTACCTCCGATGACCTTAAGAACTGGGAACCCATGCTGGACGATAAAGGCAAGCTCAAACTTTTAATCACCCCAAGACCTCATTATTTCGACAGCGACTTTACAGAATGCGGTCCCCCCGCCGTGATCACCGATAAGGGGATCGTAGTACTCTACAATGGCAAGAACAAAGCCGGCAAAGCCGGTGATCCCAACTATACCGCCAATACCTATGCTGCCGGTCAGGTCCTGTTTGACCTGAACGATCCCACGAAGGTAATCAGCCGACTGGATAAGCCTTTTTTCGTGCCAACAGAATCCTTTGAAAAGAGCGGCCAGTACCCTGCCGGGACGGTATTCGTGGAAGGGCTGGTTTATCACCAGAAAAAATGGTTCCTCTATTATGGTTGTGCAGACAGCAGGGTAGGAGTGGCCGTGTATGATCCTGCCGCTGACAATAAGATCGGTGTCATATCTTCAACAACAGACTATGCTGCCAAAGTAAATACCCTGATCGGTAATAAAGGCAAAGGTGTCAGTGAGACCGAGCTGCAGTTTGAAGCGGGTTTTACGGATCCCGGTGCTGCCTATCCTTTCGGCATGGTGCAGTTCACGCCCACTTTCTTCGCCCCGCAAAAAGGTTTTGTGGTCAACCAGCTCAGCGGCGCGGGCTGTCCTAATATGGGTAATTTCCCCTGCCTGCCCGTGATGGGCGAACTGCAGCAATCGCCCGATGCCATGGATCACCTGAATAAGCAGCTTAAACCCGTTACGGCCAATGCAGGTTACTACCGTGTACAGCTGGACAATAATATTGACGCCCGGCTCACGGTGACTAAGCGGACTGGCATGGCCCGGTATAATTTTCCTACAGGCAATAGCGGTACCATTGTGATCGGTTCAGGGATCAACGCTAATAAAATGACAGACGCCCATGTCCGCATCACCGGTCCCAACTCCTGTGAGGGCTATGCCGATGGCGGCTCCTTCTGTGGTTCGCCCACACCTTATAAAATATACTTTGTAGCCAGCTTCGATCAAAAAGCGGTTAGTTCCGG
Source organism: Candidatus Pseudobacter hemicellulosilyticus (assembly GCA_029202545.1). Classification (GTDB taxonomy): domain Bacteria; phylum Bacteroidota; class Bacteroidia; order Chitinophagales; family Chitinophagaceae; genus Pseudobacter; species Pseudobacter hemicellulosilyticus. The sequence continues at coordinate 31,146 of CP119311.1, read as the reverse complement.
TACCTGGAGCGGCCAGCAGCTGAACAAAGCCGCCGATACTGCCAGTGGCGCCAATTCCGGTGCTTACTTCACGTTTGATCTTTCCGCCGGCAGGACTGTTCAATATAAGTTTGGCATCTCTTATGTCTCCCTGGCCAATGCCCGTGAAAATCTGGCTAAGGAAAATCCCGGCTTTGATTTCGACCAGGTTGTGGCTGGTACAAAGGCTGCCTGGAACAGTTACCTCGGAAAGATTGAAGCCGGTGGTGGCAGCGAAGACCGTACCATCCAGTTCTACACACACCTGTACCATGCGCTGATCCATCCCAGCATCTATAGTGATGTGAATGGAGAGTATGTTGGGTCCGACCATAAGGTCTATAAAGCAAAAGGGTTCGATTACTACACCATGCTGAGCAACTGGGATACTTACCGTACCCAGATCCAGCTGCTCAGTATCCTGGCGCCCAAAGAGACCAGTGACATTATTACTTCGCACCTGTTGTTTGCAGAGCGGTCTGGTGGCAGCTTTCCCCGCTGGGTGCTGGCCCATTTTGAGACCGGCATCATGCAGGGCGATCCCAGTGCTATCATGGTGGCCAATGCCTATGCTTTTGGCGTGAAAGATTTCGATACCCGTAAAGCGCTGGCCATTATGCGCAGGGGGGCTGAAGTGCCGGGGGCAAGATCCCAGACCATTGAAACCCGTCCTGATCTGGCCCAGTACCTCGAAAAAGGGTACATGAATGCTTCCATGCAGCTGGAATATACATCGGCCGATTTTGCCATTGGCAGGTTTGCACTGGACGCCCTCAATGATCAGTCGCTGTACCGCCAATACCTGAAGCGGGCGCAGTCCTGGAAGAACCTGTACAATCCCGCCACTACCTGGCTCAATTCCAGGAACCCGGATGGCTCCTGGAAAAATTATAATGACGACTGGCGGGAAGCTACCTATAACAGCTATTTCTGGATGATCCCTTATAACCTAAAGTCGCTCATTGATACTATCGGTGGTAAGAAAGCAGCGGAGAAGCGATTGGATACTTTATTCCGCAAGCTGAACGCCACTTACTACGAGGAATGGTTTGCGGCAGGCAACGAGCCGGATTTCCAGGCGCCCTGGTCGTACAACTGGGCGGGAGCCCCTTACAAGACCCAGGCCCTGGTAAAACGGATCATTGCGGAGCAATACAGTAACCGCGACAATGGCCTGCCCGGCAATGATGATCTCGGCGCTATGGGGGCCTGGTATGTCTTTGCCAATATGGGGTTATTTCCTATGATCCCGGGTTATGGCGGTTTTTCGCTGAACAGTCCCGGCTTCCCGGAGATAAAGATCCATCTGCCCAAAGGCACGCTCCGGATCACCGGCGGATCCGAAGGCAAGCCATACATCCAATCGTTGCAGGTCAACGGTACTGCCTTCAACAGCACCTGGCTGCCCTGGGAAACCATTAGCAAGGGAGGAAAGCTGGATTTCCAACTGGGTGATCAGCCCAACACCAGCTGGGGAACGGCGGCAGAGCCACCTTCGTTTGAGTAGAGCCTTTTTTTAAAATACTTTTATCGACAGATTCGCTGGCCAGTGGTCTTTTTTAATTAAGAACGCTGGCCAGCTGTTTTTTTGCGGTTGCAATGAACCAGGAGATGAGCGGTAGCTCTTTGCGGGCAGGTTATGCTGGCTGCTTTCCGGGGTTGATTTGATTTTCTTAACTTTGGCATATGCCAGCCAACAAAAATGAACGCTCTCTTTCCGGGTTTAACAATGATTTGAAGCTGAAAGGTTTTAACGTGTTCCAGATTGAAAGCGACGGACAGGCTACTAAAATATACAGTAGGAAAGACTTCTATAAAATATGCCTGACAACAGGTAAAAGCATCATCCACTATGCGGACAGGAGTTATGAAATGGATGGCACCATCCTGTTTTTCGGCAATCCGCATATCCCTTATTCCTGGGAAACGATCTCAAGCACCTATGTTGGCTATACCTGCCTATTTTCCGAGGTGTTCCTGAAGCAATCCCAGCGTTCCGAAAGCCTGCAGCAGTCGCCCTTTTTTAAATTGGGCGGTACGCCGGTATTGCATATTACAGAGCAGCAGCGCGACTTCCTGAATACCTTATTCAGAAAGATGATAGAAGAGCAGCAAACGGACTATGCCTTTAAGGATGAGCTTATCCGCAATTATATCAATCTCATCATTCACGAATCTCTCAAACTGCAGCCTTCTGAGAACTTTGAGCAGCATAAGAATGCATCTGCGCGCATTACTGCTGTATTCCTGGAATTGCTGGAGCGGCAGTTCCCGATAGAGACCACTGACCGTCCTTTGTTGTTGAGGACAGCCCAGGATTATGCAAAAGCGCTCTCCATTCATGTTAACTACCTGAACCGGTCAATTAAAGAAATTACCGGAAAGTCCACTTCTACCCATATCTCCGAACGTATCATCACAGAAGCAAAGGCCCTGCTGCTCCATACAGAATGGAATATTGCAGATATAGCCTATTCGCTGGGTTTCGAATACCCAACCTATTTCAACAACTTCTTCAAAAAGATGACCGGTACCAACCCGAAATCGCTGCGTGAGCAGGAGGTTTGAAATTCTTAATGATTGGTTTGATTTCCGTTACCAGGCCGGTTGGCGGGCTGGCTAATTTTGTGAAATGAAAAGAAGAAAATTCATTGAACAGTCTGCCCTGACAGGCGCAGGACTGATCCTTGCCAATCCTTCTGCACTTTTTTCACAAATAAACAATAGCCTCAGCATGAGTAAGAACATACAAACGCGCGGGTATGCGGCGAAAGATGCATCCGGGAAATTAAGCCTCTGGGAATTTGAGCGCCGGCCGGTGGGCGACAACGATATCCTGATTGATATTAAATATGCCAGTATCTGTCATTCCGATATTCACCAGATGAAGGGCGACTGGGGGCCACAGCAATACCCGCAGGTGCCTGGTCATGAGATTGTGGGTATTGTTTCGGCAGTAGGTAAGAATGTAACGAAGTTCAAAGTGGGAGATCGCGCCGGGGTAGGCTGTATGGTGGATAGCTGTATGGAATGTGAACATTGCAGGCATGGGGAAGAGCATTATTGCGACAATGGCAAAACCCTGTTCACCTACGGCAATCCGGACAAAACCGCTCCTTCCGGCATTACGCAGGGAGGTTATTCTACCAAAATAGTAGTACGGGATCATTTTGCCGTGCATATCCCTGATCATATCAGTCTCGAGGAAGCGGCTCCTTTGCTTTGTGCAGGGATCACCACCTATTCGCCCATCATGAAAGCAGCTTTTAAGATCGGTGATAAAGTAGGTGTTGCCGGTATCGGCGGCCTGGGTCACCTGGCGGTAAAGCTGGCCGTATCCAAAGGGGCGGAGGTATATGCCTTTACTACATCGGCCGATAAGGTTAAAGACATCAAAGCTTTCGGCGCCAAAGAAGTGATTGTGGTGGATGAGCTGTCAAAATTGAAACCATACAAAGGGCTGCTGGATTATATGATTGCCACTATTCCGGCGCAATATGATGTGGCGGCCTATTCGTCAGTGGTCAAGCCGGGTGGCTTTTACACCCAGGTGGGAATGCCCGTTGGCTTTGAGCTGACGCTTAGCAATATTGGTCTGGCCAATACCCGGGTCAACTTCAATGCATCCCTCATTGGCGGTATACCGGAAACACAGGAGGTAGTACATTATTGTGCAGATAACAAGGTGTTGCCACAGATAGAGGTCATCAAAGCGGAACAGGTGAACGAGGCCTGGACCAAAGTGCTGAACAAAGAAGCACGGTACCGTTATGTCATAGATGCTGCTACTATATAAACAGGGTATATTACAGTTTGAAACTGTCCTTCAATTTAAAAACACTTCACTATGGAAATAACCAGGATAGGCGCCAAATCTTCCGTAAAGGGCCCTGACGACTGGTTCACCGGCGCCGTACGGATCGATCCATTGTTTGAGCCAAATGCGAGCAGGCGGGCTGCTGCAGCCATGGTTACTTTTGAGCCTGGCGCCAGGACAGCCTGGCATACGCATCCGCTTGGACAAACGCTGATCATTACTGCCGGTTGTGGATATGTGCAAAAAGAATCTGGTCCGGTGGAAACAGTTTATCCCGGCGATGTGGTCTGGTTTGAAGCTAATGAAAAGCACTGGCATGGCGCTACCGCTACCAATGGCATGACGCATATCGCTATCCAGGAGAACCTGAACGGAAAAGTAGTGGAGTGGCTGGAGCAGGTTACGGAAGCTGAGTACAGTGTAGGGTAAATCCTGCGGCTCTCTTTTGTAGGATTATCTTCCTATCGATACTAATGGCAAGATAATCTTTGTTGACTGCCCGAAAGAGCTTCTGTGGCTGGGAGGCAATCCATTATAAAGGTTGCTAAACTGATAGTAACGCCTTTTGAGCATATCTGGTCATGTATAGAGATTATACATGACCTTTTTGTCATGTATAATTATTTTGATTATTTTTACATGAGGCGTCGCTGAGGCAAACAAAATCATCTATGACAAAAAAAACAAAAGGGCTAAATGCTGGGGCTGCCTTTAACGATCTTCCATTTTTACCTCCTGATAGAGAAAAAATTGAAACTAAAAAGGTTTTGCTTCAGTTGGTCAAGTCCGCTGTGGCATTGGCAGAATTAAAGGGCCTGGCCCATACATTGCCTAATTCTGCTATTTTATTGAATGCCGTAGTGCTTAAGGAAGCATCCGCAAGTTCTGAGATTGAGAACGTTATAACTACTCAGGATAAATTATACCAGGCGCTGTCAGCAAACGATGCTAAGCTGGATGCGGCAACAAAAGAAGTTCTTCGCTACAGGGAAGCAATGTTGTTTGGTTTTAGGCTGGTTTTGCAAAAAGGTTTTCTGAATGCCAATGCTGTCGTAGAAATTCAGCAGACCTTAGAGGGAAATACTGCTGGAATACGAAAGCTTCCTGGCACAGCATTACGGAATGCAGCAACAGGAGAGGTTGTTTATACTCCTCCGGATGATCATGACACCATTCTTGGTCTCATGAGAAATCTGGAAGAATATTTAAATGAAAAGGATGACCTTTCTCCGTTGATAAGGATGGCCGTTCAACACTATCAATTTGAGAGTATTCATCCATTTTATGATGGAAATGGAAGGACTGGCAGGATCCTTAATATTCTCTATCTGATCCTGCATGGTCTTTTAGAAAGCCCAATATTATATTTAAGTAGTTTTATTATTAAGAATAAAGGTGATTATTATCGTCTTTTACAGGAAGTGCGAACAAAAGATAATTGGGAGAGCTGGGTCTTATATATCCTGAAAGGGGTAGAAGAAACAGCTCGTCGTACAATCCATCAGATACAGGAGGTAAACCAACTGTTCACTTCTACAGGAGAATTCATAAAGCAAAAAGCAGGAAAATTATACAACAAAGAACTGCTGGAGCTCTTGTTCGAGCAGCCTTATTGCAAGATCGATTACCTCACGAACCGGCTTCAAATAACAAGAATAACTGCTTCGAAATACCTGAAAGGGTTGGAACAACTGGGTGTTTTACAACCCAGGAAGGTTTGGAAAGAAACACTGTATATTAATACTGCGCTTTTTGAATTGTTGAAAAAATAGCAACGGTAAAAACCAGTCCACCGCTGCCACCAGACTGGAGGAACGATCCTGTGGGCTATTTCGATGCAGGTTGACCAAAGCAAGTCTTTGACAGGAACTTTTTGGCCCACTTCTTTCTGTAAACAAAAAAGTCGCTCTCAGAGCGACTTTTCTTGTACCCCCTACGGTACCAAAGTCGAACTATTTTTTGCACGATTTGAAGAAGTTGGCGAGCCTTTTAGTTACATAAATGTTTATAGATCAATATTTTATATCAGGCTGTACTACCAGCTAAACCATCTTTTTCGGCGCCGGCGTGCTGGGTCGCCTGACTTAGGTGCATGTATTATTCTGTTATTGGTAATCCAGTAATGAGACTTGCATTTAAATCGCCAGTTGCCTATCGACGGGTAAAGCGAAATTGTTTCGCCATCAAACGTCAATTTCCAGTCCTTTGGCGATAACGGTGTAACCACCTCGTTCTGGCACCCACATACGCACTTGTGCACAACGGTTCCGTACTCGATACAGACGTACAAAATGCCCTCTCCAACATTATCAGGAATAGAGTCGACGAACTTATGCTGTAGATACTGTAGAGTCAAGGTGCGAAGCATTTATACTGTAAATAGAATGATGTTCTCCTATAAGATCCTGGTAAAAGCCAACCATTTTCTTCCACTTGTGCACCGCCATAAATGCATTAAGCATATTTAGGTCGGCTATCTGGATGTTCGATTTGTAAGCTTCATCCTCATGGTCGATTACTGGTACCCTGTCAGCTAAGTGATCCGATTGCTGAGGGGTGGCGGTGGTTGTTCGGACTGAGCCAATCAAAAATTGATCAACCACTTCCACGCCGATGCCTGTATCAATGAAGGGGATCTGCATTTTCAGGAGAGCTGCCATTAATTGTTTACGGGAGCTGTTATGATCAATGCTAATAAATACATGGGACTTATCTTTAATCTCGTTGATGTTGGATTCACCAACTTTATAAGGATGAGCTACAATGTTTTTATGAATCGCGATGTACTTATTCTTGTAATAATCAACCTTGTAAGGCGCTTCGTTTAACTCCTGGATAGTTGCTGCGCCCGGAGAGCGGAACGCGTTGTGCTGGAAAAACCTATCACCGTCATACAAGTGAATCTCCGCAACGGGTGTTTTGGCTACTAGATCCAGTATATATCCCCCAGTACCTCCTAAACCAATGATCGCTATTTTATGGCCTTCCTGCTTTTTATTGATAATGCCAATGTTGGAGCGAGTTACATTAGTGTCAGCGTATTGAAAAACGGTATCTTCTTCAATTTCAGCAATAACTCTAAATGTTTTCTCTGTTACGGCCTTATCAATGGCTTTAGCCTGAGCGGAAATTATTGAAGCATACGTAGATGCTTTTTCATAAAAGTCAGGGTAGCCATTCGCTGGTTTGTTAGAGAAGCTATGGTTTACAGTAAGACCCTCTGCGAAAGTTTGATCGACGCTGGCGTGCTGAATGGCTGTGATTATCGTTCCATCGGCATTATGAGGATGCTGTCCAATAAAATGCATGATATGATCGTTGGGCTGCAGGGTTTTATCTACATTTAGTGTTAATGGACATACAAGCGTTCCATACTTCACCTGTTTTTCGCTATTAGCGTAGGGGATGTGGTGGATAATTAAATATCCACCACGCACCTCTACCTCATAGCCTTCATCTTGCAACCTTTTAAGGTCTGGATTAAGACTTATCAGTTTGTGTGACATTGAAAATCATTTTATTCTTTACAAAAACGCGATCACCTGTAACCATGGAGCCTTCCGGGTTTTGCTCGGGGCCACGTTTATAGGTGACGGTATACACCTTTTGGTCGTTCTCTACGTAATTGCCGTAGGCAAGTTCAACTACCTGGCGGTAAGTGATCGTAGCATCGTTCCACTTCTTTTCCCTGCCATTTACGATCAGGATAATCTCGGTGTGCTTTTGTTTTGAATAAAATTGCTCCAGTCCAGGACGAGCCAAGTTGATAAAGTCATCGTCCTGGACTTTTTCATCATCCCAAAGGCCAGCGATCGATAAAAAGATATCGTGGTCGGCTGCGATATTTCCTTGTCTACGAATCTTTTTGCCTTGTATGTACTGGCTTTCTGATTCGAATGGTTGCCCATTTATTTTATACGGCAACTTCTTTTTAACATAGAAATGTTCAATTTCCGGCCTGGCAAGGTCGACCTGCTCCTGATCGGTGATTTGATCATCCTTCCAAGGAGAAGAAATGGACAGGTAAAGTTCCACGTCTGCGGAAAGTCCTGCAATTCTCTTAATCTCAGCTCCAGTGAGGAACTGCTCATTTGTGGTGTAAGTTTTGCCCTCTACTGTGAAGGACAGGGTGCGGCTACCGCCGGCACCGGCATGAATTTTTGGATCCATGGGCTGTTAAAATTTTATTTGTATCCCCAATAATTGTCCTGGCTAAAGTGCGGGGAAGCGCCTGAACCAGGGAATGGGTGATCTTAACAGCCTTGGGCAATTGAAAAAAATTGCTTTATTTGCGTCAAGAATCATAGGGAGGAGCGCCGAGGATTTGCCTCGCGGAAGAAGCGGTCAAACTTTTTTTCCTCTCCAGCTCAATCGTCCATTCGGGTGATTGAGCTTTTTTATTCCCGAACCAAAGATAATAATGTTTGAAATATCAAACAAAATTATTTTTAATGGTAATTTCATTTATCGAATAATTTATTTTACAATGTCGATTTTTATTAATAATTTTATATTATGAAAACGTTAGGTGCTACGTTAAAGGAGGCCAGAGAACGGAATGGTCTTACGCTTCGCCAGGTCGATAAGGCCACTGGAGTGTCGAGCGCTTACTTGAGTCAAATGGAGAATGATCATGTGAAGAACCCATCGGCAGGTGTATTGTATAAATTGGCAACCCTATATGGTGAACAGCTTAACGATCTGATGCGTGCGGCTGGGGTGGTTAAAAGTGCAGAAGTAGAGGACGGAAAGGAGTCTAAAGAAACAATTCTCGCCAATCAACTGGCTTTTTATGCAAAAGGGTTAACGGAGGAGGATCAGGAAGAAGTGCTAGAATACATTAAGCTGAAGATCATGTTACATAATAAGAAAAATGGCTGAGCCTCTACTTAAAAAGGATATCGAGCAATTTGCAATGGATATAATCAAGCAGTCTGGTGCGCTTGATGTTTTTCCGACGCCTGTAAATCGAATTGTTTCATGCGCAGAACTGATTGTTAGCGGAGAAGTTGATCTTTCCCGGCACAAACCAACTTTTTTTTCCAAATTGTCTGCCACTGTATTCTCAGCTTGGGTTGAAGTCAGGGGATTTTTAGATCGAAGGGAAAAAATCATCTACTTGGATAAGAGTGTAGGTGCTTCTCGGCAGAATTTTGTTTCGCTACATGAAGTGGGGCATGAGGTATTACCATGGCAGGCTGCTACTTTATCCTTTCTGGACAATGATGAAACCTTGGCGCCGCATGTAAAGGAAGAGTATGAGGTGGAAGCAAATTACTTTGCGTCCGGTGCATTGTTCCAACTGGACCGATTTGACCGGGAGGTGAAAAAGATGGGTGTAAGTATCAAGGCAGCAATGGCCATCAGCAAAAAATATGGAGCCTCGGTGCATGCTACACTCAGGCGAATGGTTGAGTTTCAACCCAGAAGCTGTGCGCTCATCGTTTTAGAGAACAGAACGACTAACCATTGTATGAGACGAAATGTTTTGGCGTCTTCAACCTTTATAAAAAAATATGGTGAGATTGACCTGCCTGAAATGCTGGATCGGTCGTTGCCTTTTGCGGAAGATTTTATTAATCGGCGAAAGTTTTTAGAGGGGAAGGTTGTGAAAATACCCTCCACAAATCAACTTCTTGAATTAAAGTATGAGTTTTTCTTCAATGGATACTGTGCATTTGTCCTTTTGTATCCTGAAGGAGAGCTGCTGCGACCAAGGATGAATTACGTATTCAAAGGCATTGAACAGTGTTAATACTTGCTGATTAAACCGTTTTACACGGATAGCTCTTTCCAATTGCGTGCAATAAGGTAATTAACTTTTATATAAATTAATAATCAATGGTTAATCCGGCCGAAAACTTGGTAGGAACTACTCTTGCAGGCGATTGGAAAGTGATTGAAAAAGTCAAACCCAAAGACGGTAACTCCGGTGGATGCTTTTCTATCTGCTATCACGTAAAGAAGGGGAAGCAAAAGGCATTTTTGAAAGTCTGGGACCTGGCCTTGGCATTAAAGCAGCCTGATTTCATGGAGGCTATTCAGTTGATTTCAACTGCATACAAATATGAGCTGGAATTACTTAACCTCTGTTTAGGGAAGAAGATGGACAAAGTTGTTTCGATAATTGGTAGCGGACAATTTATACCTGAAGAGAATAACCCAGGAGGATACCCGATAAGTTATTTCATTTTTGAGTTGGCTGATATGACTATCCGCGACCATGTTTTAAATGAGGTAATACTGATCGATAATGCCTGTCTTATGCGATCGATTCATAATGTTGCGGTCGCTATCAGCCAGCTTCATAGTGCGGGTATTGCACATCAGGACATAAAGCCATCTAATATCCTACTTTTTAATAAAGACGGACATTCGAAGGTCGCAGATCTTGGGCGTGCAGAAAGCGTCGCCAAACAATCCCTTTTTTTCGAGCATGTTATTGCCGGCGATCCTCTGTATGCCCCTCCAGAGTTAAAGTATCGATTTACTCACCCTGAATGGGATGTAAGGCGAAAAGCAACGGATTTATACCATTTGGGTAGTCTTGTTTGTTTCTATTACACCCAATGCCCGATGACGAGTCTGTACATGACATTTCTGCCCATTCAATACCATTGGAAGCATTGGAAGGGCGATTACCAATCTGTATTGCCATATTTGAAAGAAGCGTTTGTAGAGGCATTGAATTTTTTACGCGATTGCCTTGAAGATAAATTTACGGATCCAGCTATCTCCAACGAAATACTTTCATTAGTAAAGTTCCTTTGTGATCCTGATCCCTTGTATAGAGGGCACCCGGATAACCGAAATCTAGTTCCTAATCGATACTCGATGGAGCGTTTTATTACAATTTTGGACCGACTCGCACGAAGGTTTGAAAGCAAATCGCTATAACCATGGCCATTCTCTTCGAAAAAACAGACCGGTTAATTATTCCCAGGTGGCGCGAATATAATCGGTTAGCACCGTCTGCAGAGCATTTGCCGTTGCAAAATGATGCTGACCAAATTCATACGGACGTGCCTGTTGATGTATTTGCTCAAAGGAAAATTTGGGCTTGGAACCAGCGACAAGATTTGGGCAATGCCTGGGACCTGGTAAATACTGCTTACGTTGATCATAATTTCCCAATCGCCATAGATGCTGCTCGTTTTTTAAAGGGCAATTCCGAAAACCTCCATGTCAACCTTAGAAAGATCATTGCCGAAATATTAGGAGAAGAGTATGAAAAGACGCCCATAAACGATTCAGATGCCGTGGGACTGAGTTCTATTAGGGAAGTTACAAGGAAGAAGCTCCACCATGTAAAGGCCAAGTTATCCACCTACATACGAAATGAGTTCGCTTGGCTGGAATTGGCCAGATTATACGCTATCCTTGGCGTTAATGATAAAGCCCGTAAGTGCATAATTGTGGCAGTTGAATTGTCCGACAAAAATAATCGATATATACTAAGGGCTGCCTCCAGGTTTTATTTTCATATGGGAGAATTTGAAGCTGCCCAATATACTGTAAGATTATCTCCATTCTTTAAAAAGGACCCGTGGCTCTTATCAGCGGATTTATCTTATTGTAATAAGATGAAACGAAAGTATACTTTCGGAAAGCATAGTCTAAACCTGGTAGAGTCCAAAAATTTCAACCCCGCGTCCATATCAGAGCTTTCTGGCATGTTGGCCAAGGTAGAGTTTGAGAATAAATCTTTGAAGTCTGCCAGAAAGCTTACTAAAACTTCTTTGTTGGCTCCCAATGATAACAGTCTTGCCCAAGCTGAGTGGATTTCAAGGGAGATGGGGGACATTTCGGTAAGGAATTGGATTGATGAAATCAAAAATGGCTATGAAGCTCGGGCGTACGACAATTTTTATTTGCATGCCTATAACAAAAGTATCGAAGAAGGAATTAGTTGGATTCTAGATCAACCGTTTTCCAAAAGGGCGTGCAGCTTTGTAACCTATGTTTGTACTGCCCTTACTGATAATCAGGACCTTGGTATTGAAGTTGGTAAGCATGGCCTAACTTGTAACCCTAATAATTTTAATCTTCTGAACAATGTTGCATTTGCTTATGCAACAAAGGGAGACGTTTTGAATGCGGAAAAGTATCTAGCAATTATGCATAGTGTTATGTCAGGTGAACAGGAGCTCTGTTTTTATTTTGCAACAAAAGGCTTACTACATTTTCGTAAAAATGAACCAGAGTTGGGACGTCAATACTATTTGGATGCGATAACTATCGCTGAAAAAAGTAAAAAGAATCATGCACTAAAAGTACTGGCAGAGGCATATTTAATAAGAGAATCGGCACTGGCCAATTTATTACCGATTGGAGTCGCATTGGACGCGATGCGCAAATTGAATGTTGATAATAAACTCGATATTAAAAACCAGATACAGCATATCACTAGGTCATTGGAAAAAAGCCGGTCTTTCATACTGTAAAGATATCGTCGACGCAAACAATTGATTTCGTGTGGTTAAACGATAACTCAGATGGTCCTGAGTGGGTTTTAGTAAAAATTGCGGAACCCGGGATGGCCGTTATGGAAGGTGATGTTCCTTCTTACGCATTGACAAGAGCAATAGAAGTGGCGCAAAAATGGAAAAACGATTTAGAAGCAGAACCCAGACTCGGAAGAGAATTGTTTGGTACAGTCTCTCGATATCGGGTGGTCGTGGTAGGAGGAAGTGGTGAAGCATGGCGGGACCCCGTTGCCGCTACTTGGCGGGGGTGTCACAATAAACAATCTTCCATAGAGGTTAGATCTGCCGATACTCTCCTGCAATCACTTGAACAGCTTAAGTTGCACCCTGAATCATTTTGGAGATGCGTCAAAAATCCGGTAACACTGCCAAGTGCCGATCTTTCTCATTACCAGAAGTCCTACGGATATCTCGTTGGGATGATAAAAATATTTCAATCAGGAGCTGAAAAGTATCTTTAGTGAAATATGAAAGGTATCGATTTAAATATCCTGAAGCAGAGAATTCAGGATATTGTATTCAAACATTTTGTAGATTCCCGCGACTACAACGGTATCCCTCTTCGCGATATCAGCGATACTCTGGAGATTAATTACGCTCATTCCATCGAATACATGATAGCTTTTGAATAGTGATAGCTTACCTTTTATTTCCCCAGCATAATAGTATGCAGTATTTGTACAGGTCCCGTCGAAACTCTACAGTGTAATTATCTATAATGGTAATCGTGGAGGGCGATATTGAACGAGTTCGAATCCCGTATGCGGTCCATGCGGTATTCGAACTCGACACTGGTAAATAAAATATTATGATGTAAAAAATGGATCAAGTAAAATTTCTGTGGGATTAGTGATAAAGAGTTTTTTTTGCAGCCAGATGAATAAAAGCCAAGGACAGGATATAGTAAAAGAGTTGATAGGTTATTTATTACCCGCAGGAACATTGGATTATTTTGAATTAACTCACATCGTAAAAGATAAAGAAGGTCTGGTATTATTTTTAGAAGAGAAGAACCTTCCCCCCCCCCGAATACCAGGACCAATCCCTTCATTCCAAAGGTTTTCTACCCGAAGTTCGAGTTCAAGACTTCCCTATTCGCGATCAGAAAGTAATATTAAGCATCCGGCGTCGCCGTTGGGAACATGCGGGCACTGGCGAGATCATATCCCGCAACTGGGACCTGGTCATGCAGGGCGCACGAATCACCAAAGAGTTCGGGCTTTTTTTAAAAGATGCACTTGGATAATCATCCGATCAGTTGTCATCAACTGGGCCGGATGTATCAAATGAATGGTAAACTTCTGCAGCAGCAGTATAAGCATCACATCAGCGACTACAAAGACTGGGATCAAAAGGAGCATGCTTCAGAGTGGATGCTTTTTGAAGAAAACATAGGTACTCATCTGAGTATCGATGAAACAGCCCTGTCCAATGACGAACTATACACTATTATCACCAACAAAGCAGCCAAAGGCCGCAAAGGCGCGCTGGTAGCAATGGTCAGAGGAACGTTGGCTGACCGGGTGGAAGAAGTGTTATCCCGCCTGAGTTTGAAGCTCAGGAAGCGGGTACAGGAAGTCACCCTGGATATGGCTGCTAATATGAACCTGATCGTCAAACGGTGCTTCCCTTTTGCACACCGTGTTATTGATCGCTTCCACATACAACAACTGGCCGGAGAAGCAGTGCAGGAGATACGAATAAAGTATCGCTGGCAGGCTATCGACGAAGAGAATGAGCAGATTGCTCTGTCAAGAAAAGCCAAACAGACTTACGTGCAACAGTTATTACCTAATGGCGATTCCCCTAAACAATTACTGGCCCGCAGCCGCTACCTGCTGTTCAAGCCAAAGATCAATTGGACTCCTTCACAAAAACAAAGGGCAGCACTACTGTTCGGGCTGTATCCACGAGTGAAGCAGGCTTATGATCTATCCATAAAGCTGGCTGATATCTTCCGTCAATGCAAATGCAAGGAAGAGGCCTTTAAAAGACTGGCGCTCTGGCATAATGAAGTGGAAACGGCAGGAATAGAATCGTTCAGAACGGTATCAAGATCTATTGAAACTCACTACCTGGCAATACTGAACTTCTTCAATAACAGAAGCACCAATGCTTCGGCAGAATCCTTTAATGCGAAAATAAAGGCCTTCAGGGCATCAGCCAGAGGGGTTAGGGACATCAAATTCTTCCTGTTCAGACTGTCTAAACTCTATGCGTAGGAAAAGAAGCTCCCAGAAATTTTACTTGATCCAAATTTTACTTGATCCGAAAAAAGCGCAGAATCAAAGGGTTTTGCATCAAAAAAATAGGAACAGATGAAAATCTGTTCCTATTTAGTCTTATGTAGGTATTCCTACTTGTACCGCGTACGGGATTCGAACCCGTATACCCACCGTGAAAGGGTGGTGTCCTAGCCCTTAGACGAACGCGGCGTTGTTTAAAGGAGTGCAAAGATAAAGAGCTGGGCCATTCCCTCCAAATAAAGATCAACAAAATCTGAAAAATTTTAAAAAACCTGACGTAGGTTTCCCCATAAGGGGGTGCCAAGTATACAATTATTCCTGGATTTTCCCGCCAAATTATTGTCAGCCCCGGCACTGAAATTCCACTGCTTTTTTATTAAGATCATTACCGTAAATTCGCCACGCATTTTTAACCATTTAAAATAAATGTCACAATGAGTACAGTAAAAGTGGCGATCAACGGTTTTGGCCGTATTGGCCGTCTGGTATATCGCCAGATCTACAAAATGGAAGGAATTGAAGTTGTAGCAATCAATGACCTGACCAGCCCTAAGGTACTGGCACACCTCCTGAAATACGATAGCGCTCAAGGCCGCTTCGATGCAGAAGTTACCTCTACTGATAATTCCATCAAAGTAAACGGCGAAGAAGTTAAGATCTATGCCCAAAAGAATCCTGCAGAAATTCCCTGGGGACAACATGGTGTAGACGTAGTCCTGGAATGTACAGGCTTCTTCACCGACAAAGACAAAGCTGCTGCGCACATCACTGCCGGCGCTAAGAAAGTGGTGATCTCCGCCCCCGCAACCGGCGATCTGAAAACCATCGTTTTCAACGTTAACCACGATATCCTGGACGGCACTGAGACCATCATCTCCTGCGCTTCCTGCACCACCAACTGCCTGGCCCCCATGGCAAATGCGCTGGACAAAAACTTTAAGATCGTGAACGGTCTGATGACCACCATTCACGCTTATACCAACGACCAGAACACCCAGGATGCCCCGCATGCCAAAGGTGACCTGCGTCGCGCCCGCGCCGCCGCTCAGAACATCGTTCCCAACAGCACCGGCGCTGCCAAAGCCATCGGCCTGGTTCTGCCCCAGCTGAAAGGTAAACTGGACGGTTCCGCTCAACGCGTTCCTGTTCTCACCGGTTCTCTGACTGAACTGACTGCTGTTGTTGAAAAGAAAACAACTGTAGCTGAGATCAACGCCGTGATGAAAGCCGCTTCCAACGAAAGCTATGGCTATACTGAAGACGAGATCGTAAGCAGCGATATCGTAGGTATCAGCTTCGGCTCCCTGTTCGATGCCACCCAAACACGCGTGCAAACAGTAGGTGACAACCAACTGGTTCGCGTGATCAGCTGGTACGACAACGAAATGAGCTATGTAAGCCAACTGGTTCGCACAGTTAAATACTTTGCAGGCCTGATCAAATAAGACCTTCGAAAACCCCGATAACCTATCGGGGTTTTCTTTCTCCCTTTACCCAAGGCAGGCGTTGACCGGCGCCCTCCGTACCCGCTGCCAGCAAGGCCCGCGCCACCGGCAGCTAATTCCCTGGCCTGTTCTTTGCAACCGCACAGTCCACCCGGGAACAGCCCGGATCACCCCGGCCCCTCAGCAGCCTTTTACCGGTTCACCCGAAAAAAATATTCATATGAGTAAGTTCTCCTCCTACAATTTCAAAGGGCAGAAAGCCTTGATCCGCGTGGATTTCAACGTGCCGCTCAACGACCAGCTGCAGATCACCGATGACACCCGCATGAAAGCCGCTGTTCCCACCATCAAAAAGATCCTGGCAGACGGTGGCAGCGTCATCCTCATGAGCCACCTCGGCAGGCCCAAAGACGGCCCCACCAACAAATATTCGCTCAAACACCTGATTAGCCACCTGAGCCAGCTGCTCGGCGGTACAGAAGTGCTGTTTGCAGATGACTGCATCGGTGAGTCCGCTGTCAGCGCCTCCGCTGCCCTGCAACCCGGCCAGGTCCTCCTGCTGGAAAACCTCCGCTTCTACAAAGAAGAAGAAAAAGGCAACGAAGATTTTGCCCAGAAACTCGCTAAGCTGGGCGATGTATACGTGAATGACGCCTTCGGCACCGCTCACCGCGCCCACGCTTCTACTGCCGTGATCGCTCAATATTATGCCTCAGATAAAAGGATGTTCGGCCTCCTGATGGAAGGCGAAGTGGCCAGCGCTGAAAAAGTGCTGCACGAATCCCAGAAACCTTTCACCGCCATCATCGGCGGCGCCAAGGTATCCGACAAGATCCTGATCATCGAGAACCTGCTGGAAAAAGCTACCGATATCATCATCGGCGGCGGCATGGCGTACACTTTTGAAAAAGCTCAGGGCGGCCAGATCGGCAAATCCCTCTGCGAGGAAGACCGCCTGCAAACCGCTGTGGACCTGCTCAAAAAAGCAGCAGCCAAAGGCGTTTCCATCCACCTGCCTTCTGACTCAGTTATCGCTGATAAGTTTGACGCCAACGCAGAAACCTCTGCCGCTCCCAGCAATAATATCCCTGACGGCTGGCTCGGCCTGGACATCGGCCCCAATGCCGTTGAACAGTTCACCAACGTGATCAAACGCTCCAAAACCATCCTCTGGAACGGTCCTATGGGTGTGTTTGAAATGGAAAAATTCCAACACGGCACCAAAGCCATCGCTACCGCTGTGGCCGAAGCTACTGCCGCCGGCGCCTTCTCCCTGGTAGGCGGTGGTGACTCCGTAGCCGCTGTGAACCAGTTTGGTTATACCGATAAAGTAAGCTACGTGTCCACCGGCGGTGGCGCTATGCTGGAATACTTTGAAGGCAAGGAACTGCCCGGTATCGCCGCTGTGAAAGCATAGTCTGTCATGTATCATCAATAGGCAAAAGGCTGTCTGCGCACTGCAGACGGCCTTTTTTCATGGCGTAAAATATACCTCCCCGGTGACTCAAAACAGCCTTTCTCTGTAACCAGGAAAACATCCCTACCCAATGGCTTGAAAACATCCCCTCTCAATGACTCAAAACAGCCTTCCCAAATAACCAGTAATAACATTCCCCCCGGGAACAAACCTGCCCAATCAGGCCCACAGATTTTTTCGCCTCCGGCAGATAGGCCGCGGCCCGGTTGTACCCGCCTCCTGCCAATGACCAGTCGCTAAGGTTGATCAGGTCTCCTGGCGAAGCGGCTGCAAGGGATTCTTGCTTATAGTACGCCGGTTATCAGCACATTAAAGGCTGTTCCCCACATTTTAATACCGCCGCCCTGTAATATTCCAGCCCCAGCCCCTACTAACTTTGGTGCAATGCAACAAGATGCTTTGATCGGTTAAGTGTATTCTGCCCCAGCATTTTGTGCAACTAATACTTGGCCGCTATTGCAAAAACGCTAATTTTAAATTGTAATCAAATCAAAAGAAAATGAAATCCCGGAATCTTGTAATCATTGTTGTTGTGGCATTTATCCTCATTCTCGGCGGTTGTGGCTGCAATGGCTACAACAATATGATCAGGCTTGATGAGGACGTAAAAAATAAATGGGCCAATGTTCAGAGCGATTACCAGCGCAGGGCTGACCTCATCCCCAACCTGGTGAACACCGTAAAAGGCTATGCTAATTTTGAACAGGAAACCCTCACCAGGGTAGTGGAAGCACGCGCCAAAGCCACCTCGGTAAACGTTAGTGCTGATAATCTTTCTCCCCAGGCCATCCAGCAGTTCCAGCAGGCCCAGGGCGAACTCAACGGAGCCCTCAGCAGGCTGCTGGTGACCGTGGAAAAATATCCTGACCTGAAAGCCAACCAGAACTTCCTGGATCTCCAGAAGCAGCTGGAAGGCACAGAGAACAGGATCAAAGTTTCCCGGAACGATTTCAACGCATCCGTTCAGGGTTATAATACTAACATCCGCAGGTTCCCCAACAACCTCTTTGCAGGCATGTTCGGGTTCACACCAAAAGAAGCTTTCCGCGCTGATCCAGGTTCAGAGAGAGCCCCTGCTGTAACCTTCTAATAAAACTGTTTGATCATGGGTTTCTCACCATTCTCCCGGCCAAAGGAATTCTTTAGCCTGGAAGAAAAGCAAAAAGTAAAAGAGGCCATCGAAGCGGCAGAACGTCGTACCAGCGGAGAGATCCGCGTGTATGTGGAAAGTCGCTGCCGCTTCGTGAACCCGCTGGACAGGGCCGCAGAACTGTTCTGGGGACTAAAGATGGACTATACCAAGGACCATAACGGGGTCCTGGTATATGTAGCCATCAAGGACCACCAGTTTGCTGTCCTGGCTGATAGCGGTATCCACGAAAAAGTGGGCAATGAATTCTGGAACAAAGAGGTGGCGGCCATGACCAGGCATTTCAAGGAAAACCATTATGCTGATGCCATTATACAGGTCATCAATGATGTAGGTGAAGCACTGCGTACGCACTTTCCCTATGATGGAGAGACCGATAAAAATGAATTGCCCGATGATATTGTATTTGGCAGGTAATATTGAACTGATCAATCCATGAAGCATCTCTTATTTGTATTTTCCTGTTTGCTGATCGTAACTGTTACACGGGCCCAGGATATTGACGCCATCATCAGGAACAAGCCCAAAACGCTTGTCAACGATTACGCCAACGTGATCCCGGATGATGAGCAGCAGGCCCTGGAAAACCTGCTCGTAGCGTTCGATGACTCTACCTCCAACCAGATTGCCGTTGTAACGGTAAAAACGCTGGGCGGAAGGGCATTGGAAGAAACAGCCCTGGCCATTTACAGGTCCTGGGGTATCGGCAACAAGAAAACCAATAACGGCGTACTGATCCTGGCTGCCATTGACGACCGGCAGATACGTATTGAAGTGGGCTATGGCCTGGAAGGGGCCATCCCTGATATTACGGCCAACCAGATCATCCGCAATGATATTGCCCCTGAATTCCGTTCAGAGAACTATGCTGCCGGTTTCCGTAAAGCAGCCCATTCCCTGATCCAGGCCGCAGCCGGTGAATACACCGCGCCCAAAGAGTATGACCAGCGCAAAAAGCAGGGCCGCGGCACTATCGGTTCCATCTTTACATTTATTGTGATACTGGTCATTGTCCTGGCCATCAGCAGGGGCGGCGGCGGTGGCGGCGGTGGTATGATGAGCCGTCGCGGCAGTGTCTGGGGACCACCCATCATCTTCCCCGGAGTCGGTGGCTTTGGCGGAGGCGGTGGTGGCGGCTGGTCCGGTGGAGGAGGAGGCTTCGGTGGCTTCGGCGGAGGTAGCAGCGGAGGCGGTGGCGCCAGCGGCAGCTGGTAAAAAGATGGACCATTGATTGAATAAATGCTATTCCATTCCATTAGCATTATTCCTATAAGTTAAAAGCGGGTGTATCTGAAAAGATACACCCGCTTCTTTTATTTGCTAAGGCCAGTCATACTGGCTGATTGACCGTGCTGCGCAAGGACGGCTCTTTACACTGCAAAAGCCTCCCTGTAAAAAGACATTCCTGCCTGGTAGCCGTTGCAGATCCGGCCGGTGGGCTATTTCCGCAAGACCGGCACCTGACCGGTATCGCTTAGGATCCCTGCCGTTGGATCGGCAGCTTGGCTTTGATATAATCTATCTGCGCCTGGATAGCTGTTTTATCTGAGGCAGCAGCTTTATCAGTTTCTTTCTTGTTCAGGATAGACTGCAGGAACTGGTTCACCATAGGGCCATAACCATAAGGCACCAGGGCTTCCCGGAACTCCACAATGGCGTCCACACCTTTTTTCAGGTTCTCAGTATTCTGTACGCCTGTCAGGTATTGGGTATAGATAGGCACCAGGTTGAACTTGGCATTGGACAGCGGCAGGTCCACAAAGGTCTTGGTCAGTATGTCAAAACTTCCTTCATCGCCGGATTTGGCCAGGACCATGGTCACGGATTCCACCAGGCGGCGTTTCAGCGGCTGGCTGGCCATCTTCTTGGCTGCAGCTACAGCAGCAACGCTGTCCGTCTCAGAAAGGGCTTCCAGGGCGGCGCCTACAATGCTGTAGGAAGAATCGTTCAGCGCTTTGCTGAAGATAGACTGGTAAGCGGCATTGTTATAGGTGCCCAGGCTGGCAATGGCATTGGCGCGAACAGTAGATGTAGGATCTGATTTTGCCAGCTCTGCCAGCAGCGGTTCTGCTGCTTTTTTCACCGTTTCATTCTTCATGTCCAGTGCATCAATGGCCAGGTTACGCAGCCCATGGTACTTATCTTTCAGGGCCTGTTTCAGCAGGTCCAGCGCTTTGGCTTCCTGCTGGTTGCGGGCGGCAAACTCAATAGCCTCGCGGCGGTCCAGGTATTTAGCAGCATACTTATACTGGTGAATAAAGTTCTCCAGTGTTTTGTTATCACGTTTTTCCGCCAGCAGGATCTTGTCGGCATCTACATTCACCAGGTCGGGCCGGCTGCTGTAGGCCAGGGTGATGGTATCCACCTTGTTTTCGAGCCATACGTTGTGACGGACTTTCTGACTGCCATTGTATACATCAATAGCAATAGGTAACAGGAAGGTCTGACCGTCCTGGCCCTGCTTCACGATCACCTGTACATTTTTGGCATCGTCATTATATACATAATCAATGGTCAGCTTGGGATGACCGGCGCCAAAATACCATTGGTTCCAGAACCAGTTCAGGTCCTTGCCGGTCACCTCTTCAAAGGCCAAGCGGAGCTGGTGGGATTCAGCAGATTTGTATTTATTGGTTGTGAGGTAAAGGTTCAGCGCTTTGCTGAAAGCCTCTGTGCCTACATAGTTACGGAGCATGTGCAGGATCCGGCCGCCTTTGTTGTAGCTAACGGCGTCAAACATGGCTTCTTTGTCGGAGTAATGGAAACGAACCAGGTCTTTCTTCTCGCTACCGCTTTGCAGGTAGCCCTGCATATCATTGAAGTTCTGGGCGTCTCCGGCGTCCTGGCCGTATTTGTATTCATCCCAGAGGGTTTCGCTGTAGTTGGCGAAGGATTCGTTCAGGGTCAGGTTGCTCCAGCTTTCGGTAGTCACATAATCGCCAAACCACTGGTGGAACAGTTCGTGGGCAATGGTGCTTTCCCACTGGTTGCCATCCACCAGCTCCCGGGCGTCCTGCTGGGCGCTTTCCTGGTGCAGGGTGGCGGTGGTATTTTCCATAGCGCCGCTGACATAGTCGCGGGCGGTCATCTGGGAATACTTCACCCAGGGATAGTCCACGCCGGTGAACTTTGAAAAGAAGGCTATCATCTCCGGGGTATGACCAAAGATCTTCCTGGCCACAGGCGCATATTCTTTCTCTACATAATAATCTACCAGCTTGCCTTTATAGGAGTCTTTGATCACGGCATAATCACCTACACCCATAAAGAACAGGTAAGGCGCATGCGGCTGGTCCATGGACCAGTGGTCAGTGCGGGTGCCGTCAGTGTTTTTCTTCTGCGACAGCAGTTTGCCGTTGGAGAGGGTCACGTATTTAGCAGGCACCGTCATGATGGTCTCCTGGGTGGTCTTCATATTGGGCTTGTCAATGGTGGGACACCATACGGACGTAGCTTCTGTTTCGCCCTGGGTCCAGATCTGGGTGGGCTTGTCTTTCTCCTCGCCGAGGGGATTGATAAAGTACAGGCCTTTGGCGTCCGAAATGGCGGCGCTGCCCTGTACCTGCACCTCGTTGGGTTTGGCGGTATAGTCAATGAACACAGTATATTTCTCGCCGCCGGTATAGGTCTTATTGAGTTTGATACGCAGTACCCAGCCATCGTAATCATATTTCAGCGGCAGGGTGCTGGCGCCCTGTACCAGGGCCACTTTATGGATATCCATCCCTTTGGCGTCCAGGGAAACGGTATCAGTAGGGTAGAAATGCGGTTTGAGCGTGATCCAGGCCTTCCCGTTCATA
Source organism: Candidatus Pseudobacter hemicellulosilyticus (assembly GCA_029202545.1). Lineage (GTDB taxonomy): Bacteria > Bacteroidota > Bacteroidia > Chitinophagales > Chitinophagaceae > Pseudobacter > Pseudobacter hemicellulosilyticus. The sequence goes on along the minus strand of CP119311.1, from coordinate 8,707 downwards.
TAGGATTTCTGGTAGTCGAACTTAGCGTCCACCTTAGTGTGCACCAGGTCGTTGATGATGGGGTAACTACCCCTGTAGATGGTCTTCCAGGAAGTGTCGGCAGCCGCTTCCGGGGGCGCCTGTGCAAACAGGCCCTGCGATACGGCAATAGCTACGAGTCCGGCGAAAAACTGCTTCATGATTTGTATTTATGTGGCGGTAAAGATAAGTTTGCACCTGCTTAATATTTGTAAAAAAATATACAAGTGGCGGCAGGCTAACATCAAATAAGTAGATTTGCTTATCAGCAATCCATTCCGCATTATGATGCGCATCATACTGGTCACCATCTGTTTCCTGTTTGTCGGCGCCCAAGCCTGGGCGCAGGACGGGTACTTCCTGTGTATCCAGTCCGACAATCATCAGCCCTTCTATGCCCGGATAGCCGAAAAGAACCATTCTTCATCAGCGGTAGGTCACCTCGTGATCCCCGGGCTGAAGGACAGTACTTACCGGGTCTATATCGGTTTCCCCAAAAACAAACAACCGGAACAGCAGTTCAAGGTGGTGTTCAACCAGGCCGACCTGGGCTTTCAGTTAAAGAAGCCCGATGGCGGCAGCTGGGGCCTGGAAAACTGGGTGAGTGGCGAAGCCCTGAAACCCCAGGATTATGGTAAAGAATACCAGGACGAGAGCTACCTGGGTATGCGCAAACAGAATGATGCCTTTGCCGGCCTGATGGCGGCCGTGGTCAATGATAGCGCTGTCCTGTATTCCACCATAGCACAGGTTAAACCTGCTGCGCCCGCGCCGGTCCTGGCCCAGGCGCCTGCCAGCACAGCGCCCGCAGCTCCTGCCGCTGCACCGCCGGTTGTTGCTGCAACCACTACCGTGCCCGTTGTTCAGGAAACGGTAGCCAGTACCACTCCCGCAGACTCAAACACCGCTATTGTAACAACGCCTGATACCACCCTGATGGCTACCCTGGCCGGCGCCAAAGGCGCCCCGGTACTGCCGGATACGGCCACCACTACCAGGGATACTGTCCTGGTAACGCCGGTTATTGTGGCCCTGACAGTGGCACCCGCTGGTTCAACGAAAGAGGGCGCTGCCCCTGTCCGGGTAAAAGGGATACAGCTGCTGGAAGATACGGCCGCTGAAGAAGGCCGGAAGATGGTGTTCCAGGATACTGATACCGTTGGCACTGATATTATTGCTATAGTGATCCCCATTGATAAAACCATCCCTGAATCTGGTAATGGGACCTCCACGGCCCCTGGCAGCACCCTGCCTGCGGACAGCAATGCCGCCAGCGCCCGCCCGGCGGACAGCGCAGTGAAGAATGCAGCCACAGCTGATTCAACGGAAGAAGGGGAGGATGAAGCCTGGAAAAAGAAACTGGTGCTGATGAACTCCGACTGCGTGAATACGGCCACCGACAATGAAGTGGACAAACTGCGGGTGAAGATCCTCGGTGAAACCAATACCGAAGGCCGGATCAGCGCGGTCAGGAAGCTATTCAAGAACAAATGCCTGCTCACCAGGCAGGTCCGGGCCCTTTCCGAGCTTTTCATCAATGATGAAGGCCGGTACGAGTTCTTCAAAGCGGCTTATCCCTACACAGCCGATACAGGACGTTTTAAAGAACTGGCCGACCTGTTACAGGATGAAACCTATATTACCCGCTTTAAGGCCCTGGTACGTATCAAGGATTGATCAGCGCAGCCTTCCAATGCATCAGATAGTAGCTTATGAACCGTTATTTTATTGAACTGAGTTATAAAGGAGGCCGGTATGCCGGTTTCCAGGTGCAGGAAAATGCCGTGACCATCCAGTGGGAAGTGGAAAAAGCCCTGGGCACCTATTTCCGGGAGCGGTTTTCACTCACCGGCTCTTCGCGGACGGATGCCGGCGTCCATGCCCGGCAGAACTTCTTCCATTTTGATACAGACAGGACAGTGCCGCCCCGCGCTATCTATAACCTCAATGCCTTACTGCCACCGGACATAGCCGTCATAGGATTGTACCCGGTAAGGGAAACGGCCCATTGCCGTTTTGATGCCCTGACCCGGGAGTACGAGTATAGTATATACCATGCCAAGGATCCCTTCCTGGCGGACCTGGCCTATTTCTATCCCTATACCCTGGACCCGGGTAAGTTGCAGGCGGCAGCGGATATGATCCGGGAATACAATGATTTTACCAGCTTTGCCAAACGGAACTCGCAGGTGAAGACCTTCCTCTGCCAGATCCTGGATAGCCGCTGGGAAGAGCGCGACTGGGGCTGGGTATACCGGGTAAGGGCTAATCGCTTTCTGCGGGGAATGGTGCGGGGCCTGGTAGGGACTATGCTGCAGGCCGGCCGGGGCAAGCTGACCCTGGACGGTTTCCGTGGGGTGATAGAAGCCAGGGACTGTACCAAAGCTGATTTCTCTGTTCCCGGTCATGGATTACAGTTAGTAAGGGTGGAATACCCGGAAGGTTATTTTGAAAGAGAGGGAGAGAATAGGTTGGACCCGGATAGTGCCACCAGCTAAAAGAAGGGTAGGGGACGAACCAATAAAAGCGTAGGGACGAACCAATAGTCACGCTGATAAACGGATAGAATGCTGATACGATGATGTGTCAGCATTTTTTTATTGAAAAAAATGATCGGTTGAAACGCATTACTGGCAAGGGTTTCAGACGATGCATGAAAAATAGTTTTGAAAAAGATTCAAAAAAGGTTTGTTTGTGATGTATTCGCCCTTACCTTTGCACCCCGCTTCGAAAAACATGATAAGTGAATAGGATAGAGGAAGTTACCGAAGCAATTTGTTCTTTGTTTAATAGAGTAGCCGGAGAGAAAAAGGGAGAAAAAAAGCGAAGAAAAAGTTGGTGAAGAAATTAAAACGCTTATCTTTGCACCCCGCTTTGAAAATAACGAGATAGTGAGGATGGTGAGTGAGTCTTCTGAGTGATAAAGTTCTTTAGGTTACTACTTGATACTGAGAGAGATACAGAGAAAAAAGTTGAAAAAAGATTTGGTGAGAAAGAATGGTTTTTGTATCTTTGCAGTCCGAAAAAAAACAGCAAGTTCTTTAAGAGTTTTTGAGATGAAAAAGGGGATGAAAATCTTCTGAAAAAACATCGAGAAAGTTTTTGCAGAAATAAAAAAGGCCTTTACCTTTGCAGCCCGCTTCGAAAGAGGTGTGGCGGTTGGTGAAACAGCCGAAAGATCTTTGAAAGTTTGGAAGCAACAGCACATTAATAGAGATATTAATGGTAAGGTCTGAAGCGACATTATTTAGATCCACAACGTTAGATTTTCCGAGAGAGAATTTAGCTAGATCAACAACTCATTTACAATGGAGAGTTTGATCCTGGCTCAGGATGAACGCTAGCGGCAGGCTTAATACATGCAAGTCGTGGGGCAGCGCAGGTAGCAATACTGGGCGGCGACCGGCAAACGGGTGCGGAACACGTACGCAACCTTCCTTTAAGTGTGGGATAGCCCAGGGAAACTTGGATTAATACCACGTAATATAACTGAGTGGCATCATTTGGTTATTATAGCTCCGGCGCTTAAAGATGGGCGTGCGCCTGATTAGGTAGTTGGCGGGGTAACGGCCCACCAAGCCTACGATCAGTAACTGGTGTGAGAGCACGACCAGTCACACGGGCACTGAGACACGGGCCCGACTCCTACGGGAGGCAGCAGTAAGGAATATTGGTCAATGGACGCAAGTCTGAACCAGCCATGCCGCGTGGAGGATGAAGGTCCTCTGGATTGTAAACTTCTTTTATCTGGGAAGAAACCTGCGATTTCTATTGCAGTTGACGGTACCAGGTGAATAAGCACCGGCTAACTCCGTGCCAGCAGCCGCGGTAATACGGAGGGTGCAAGCGTTATCCGGATTCACTGGGTTTAAAGGGTGCGTAGGTGGGTAGGTAAGTCAGCGGTGAAATCCCCGAGCTTAACTTGGGAACTGCCATTGATACTATCTATCTTGAATATCGCGTAGGTAAGCGGAATATGTCATGTAGCGGTGAAATGCTTAGATATGACATAGAACACCAATTGCGAAGGCAGCTTACTTCACGATTATTGACACTGAGGCACGAAAGCGTGGGGAGCAAACAGGATTAGATACCCTGGTAGTCCACGCCCTAAACGATGGATACTCGACATTAGCGATACACTGTTAGTGTCTGAGCGAAAGCATTAAGTATCCCACCTGGGAAGTACGACCGCAAGGTTGAAACTCAAAGGAATTGGCGGGGGTCCGCACAAGCGGTGGAGCATGTGGTTTAATTCGATGATACGCGAGGAACCTTACCTGGGCTAGAATGCGGTTTGACCGTGGGTGAAAGCTCATTTTGTAGCAATACACAGATCGTAAGGTGCTGCATGGCTGTCGTCAGCTCGTGCCGTGAGGTGTTGGGTTAAGTCCCGCAACGAGCGCAACCCCCATCATTAGTTGCCATCAGGTAAAGCTGGGAACTCTAATGAAACTGCCGTCGTAAGACGCGAGGAAGGAGGGGATGATGTCAAGTCATCATGGCCTTTATGCCCAGGGCTACACACGTGCTACAATGGGGGAGACAAAGGGCTGCCACTTGGCGACAAGGCGCTAATCCCAAAAACTCCCTCTCAGTTCAGATTGGAGTCTGCAACTCGACTCCATGAAGCTGGAATCGCTAGTAATCGTATATCAGCAATGATACGGTGAATACGTTCCCGGACCTTGCACACACCGCCCGTCAAGCCATGGAAGCTGGGTGTACCTAAAGTCGGTAACCGCAAGGAGCCGCCTAGGGTAAAACTAGTGACTGGGGCTAAGTCGTAACAAGGTAGCCGTATCGGAAGGTGCGGCTGGAATACCTCCTTTTTAGAGATTGCTTTTACCTTTTTAGTTGTTGCTTTCACTTCTTTCAATTTTCCAAACTAGTTCTTTTTAATAGTAACCCGATAATAAGGGGCTACAAAGATCCGTAGCTCAGCCTGGTTAGAGCACTACACTGATAATGTAGGGGTCACCAGTTCAAATCTGGTCGGGTCTACTAAATGAAGCTGCGAGTATGAGCCTTGAGCTTGAATGCTCAGCGGTTGGTTCTCGGGCCTACAGCCGGGGGATTAGCTCAGCTGGCTAGAGCACCTGCCTTGCACGCAGGGGGTCAACGGTTCGAATCCGTTATCCTCCACTTTAAAAAGTCCAGCTATCTGTTGGCGTTAGTTCTTCCAAATAATGATGTAGGGGTGTGAAAAGAGAGTGATAAAGATTACTCGCGAGAACACACGGCCTTAGCGGTTCGTAACTGTAACATCAGCTTTTATCAGGAGAAGGGAGACCTTTGACTGAAAGTTCTTTGACATATTGGGAAAAATAAGTTGTAAATAACGAGTAACTGTATAATAACTCTTTTAAAGCACTTAAGGGCGTATGGTGGATGCCTTGGCTCTGAGAGACGATGAAGGACGTGGTAAGCTGCGATAAGCTGCGGGGAGCTGCACACAAGCATTAGATCCGCAGATTTCCGAATGGGACAACCCGGCATACTGAAGGTATGTCATCCCGCAAGGGAAGTCAACCCTGGGAACTGAAACATCTAAGTACCAGGAGGAAAAGAAAACAATCGTGATTCCCTGAGTAGTGGCGAGCGAAAAGGGAACAGCCCAAACTTTGGCAGCGTGCTGCCAGAGGGTTATAGGACCGCATTTAGAAACTGATATCAAGCTGAACCATCTGGAAAGTTGGACCATAGCAGGTGATAGTCCTGTAAGCACAAATTATCAGGGACGAGCGGTATCCTGAGTAAGGCGGGACCGGAGGAATCCTGCCTGAATTTGCCGGCACCATCCGGTAAGGCTAAATACTCCTCAGAGACCGATAGTGAACCAGTACCGTAAGGGAAAGGTGAAAAGCACCCTAAACAAGGGAGTGAAATAGTACCTGAAACCGTACGCCTACAAGCGGTCGGAGTCCTGCAAAGGATGACGGCGTGCCTTTTGCATAATGAGCCTACGAGTTACTCCTCACTGGCGAGGTTAAGTTCTTCAGTAACGGAGCCGTAGCGAAAGCGAGTCCGAATAGGGCGACTAGTCAGTGGGGGTAGACGCGAAACTTTGTGATCTATCCATGGGCAGGTTGAAGGTGTGGTAACACACACTGGAGGACCGAACTCATTAGCGTTGAAAAGCTATGGGATGACCTGTGGATAGGGGTGAAAGGCCAATCAAACTGAGAGATAGCTCGTTCTCCCCGAAATGTTTTTAGGAACAGCCTCGGATACAGAAATTTACTAGAGGTAGAGCTACTGATTGGGCTAGGGGGCTTCACCGCCTACCAAACCCTGACAAACTCCGAATGCTAGTAAATCTTCTCCGGGAGTGAGGCTGCGGGTGCTAAGATCCGTGGCCGAGAGGGAAATAACCCAGATTAGCAGCTAAGGTCCCTAAGCGTATGTTAAGTTGATCAAACGAGGTGGGACTTCTATAACAGCCAGGATGTTGGCTTGGAAGCAGCCATTCATTTAAAGAGTGCGTAACAGCTCACTGGTCGAGAGGTCCTGCACGGAAAATAATCGGGCATCAAACATACCACCGAAGCTCTAAGATGCATACTTTGTATGTATTCGGTAGGGGAGCATTCTGATCTGCATAGAAGGTGTGTGGCGACGCATGCTGGAGCGTTCAGAAAAGAAAATGTAGGCATAAGTAGCGATAAAAGTAGTGAAAAACTACTTCACCGTAAGACTAAGGGTTCCTGATCAACGTTAATCGGATCAGGGTTAGTCGGGTCCTTAGGCAAACCCGAAAGGGGCAGCTGATGGAAAACTGGTTAATATTCCAGTACCCGCATTAGTTTCGATGGGGTGACGCGGTAGTGAACGACCCGCGGGGCAACGGATGTCCCCGTTAAAGCGTGTAGTTATATCTTTTGTAGGTAAATCCGCAAGAGATGGCGAACGTGATAGTACACTGAGTCTTCGGACAAAGTGATAGTGGTCCTAATCATACCGCCGAGAAAAACCTCTAAGGTTAGGCTAATGCGGCCCGTACCGCAAACCGACACAGGTAGTCGAGGCGAATAGCCTAAGGTGCTCGGGTGAGCCGCGGAGAAGGAACTAGGCAAATTGACGCTGTAACTTCGGGATAAAGCGTACCGCAGTGATGCGGTCTCAGTAAAATGGTTCAACCAACTGTTTAACAAAAACACAGGGCCCTGCAAAATCGTAAGATGACGTATAGAGCCTGATACCTGCCCGGTGCTGGAAGGTTAAGGAAGGGTGTTCGGCGCAAGCCAAAGCTCCTGACTGAAGCCCCAGTAAACGGCGGCCGTAACTATAACGGTCCTAAGGTAGCGAAATTCCTTGTCGGGTAAGTTCCGACCTGCACGAATGGTCTAATGAGTTGAACACTGTCTCCTCCGCGAGCCCGGCGAAATTGTAGTATCGGTGAAGATGCCGGTTACCCGTCACGGGACGGAAAGACCCCGTGAACCTTCACTACAACTTTGCATTGATTTTGAGCAAACAATGTGTAGAATAGTTGGGACGCTATGAAGCGGTGCCGCCAGGTGCCGTGGAGCGGTCGTTGAAATACCAACCTTTGTTTGCTTAGAGTCTAATCCCTTACGGGAAACAGTGCATGGTGGGTAGTTTGACTGGGGTGGTCGCCTCCTAAAAAGTAACGGAGGCTTGCAAAGGTTCCCTCAGTACGGTTGGTAATCGTACGCAGAGCGCATTAGTATAAGGGAGCTTGACTGTGAGACAGACAAGTCGAGCAGGGGCGAAAGCCGGCTAAAGTGATCCGGTGGTTCTGTATGGAAGGGCCATCGCTCAAAGGATAAAAGGTACTCCGGGGATAACAGGCTGATCTCCCCCAAGAGCTCATATCGACGGGGAGGTTTGGCACCTCGATGTCGGTTCGTCACATCCTGGGGCTGGAGAAGGTCCCAAGGGTTCGGCTGTTCGCCGATTAAAGTGGCACGTGAACTGGGTTCAGAACGTCGCAAGACAGTTCGGTCCCTATCTGTGATGGGCGTTAGAATATTGAGTGGACATGACCTTAGTACGAGAGGACCGGGTCGTACGGACCGCTGGTGTATCTGTTGTGCCGCCAGGTGCAGTGCAGAGTAGCTACGTCCGGCCAGGATAAACGCTGAAAGCATCTAAGCGTGAAACCTTCCACGAGATGAGTATTCTTTTAAGGGTCGTCAAAGACTATGACGTTGATAGGCTACAGATGTAAAAGTGGTAACACTAAAGTCGAGTAGTACTAATTACCCGTACGCTTTAATTTTTTTAACAATTTTTGAATATTGTTAGTATAGAGTGCTTGTTGTTTATAACTTTCCCAATATGATCTCATTATGGTGGTCTTGTCGGGCCTTGTAGGTCAGGAAATGAATACCTGACAATCCAATCTGACAAAGATTACTCAATGACTTATGGTGGTTTTACCAAGGGTGTTCACCTCTTCCCATACCGAACAGAGAAGTTAAGCCCCTTATGGCCGATGGTACTGCACCACAATGCGGGAGAGTAGGTAGCTGCCATATTCTTTTAAAAGAGCCTCTCAGTGAAAGCTGAGAGGCTTTTTTATTTTATATACCCTCCCCATCCCGCTTCCATTCCCCTCCCCCGAAATCATCACCAGCCCCCGAAAGGCAACCGCATAGGTTCGTCCCAAAACTGCTTCTACTAACTTCCCCCTCCCACATCCACCTACCCAGGCAACCACTAC